>JAIRVZ010000046.1 GCA_031253625.1 Dysgonamonadaceae bacterium | reverse complement strand
CCTGCCACTTCATTGTCAAACCATAAATAGTTGAATTTTTCTGTTTTACTTCGTGGCGAAAAGGAGAAAATATCATCGGTTACATGAACATGGCGATGTAAAATGTAGTCAAACGATGTCATATAGCCCACTGTTTGGGAATGTGATAATTGGACTCTTTAACTTTGACAGAAAACATACAAATAAATATATGATTATGGAAATAGTAAATATTGAAACAAAAACATTCGAAGCGATGTTATCTAAATTTGAGAGCTTTGCCAAAAGAATGGAAGACCTTTGCCAGCGTCATGGCGACAGGAATATGAGCGAATGGTTAGACAATCAGGATGTATGCCTGCTTTTGAAAATTTCTCCCCGAACTTTACAGACACTTCGGGATAACGGAACTTTGGCATATTCCCAAATCAACCACAAGACATATTACAAACCGGAAGATGTTGAAAAGATTCTTCCATTAGTAGAAGACAAGCGTAAACAGGCTGCATATAAAGAAAATAAGGCATGAGTATGGAAAAAGAATATCAATCCTGCGGAAACTTCTTGTCTTCTTGGCAGGGTGGTTGGGAAAGTGTCAACGGTAATCCCGATGTATTTATCTTTCAGGGATATGATGGTAATTATTACTTGCTTGCCTATAGTTACGACAAGGAGTACGAGCGAGGCAGTTTTTCCTGTTACGAGATAAACTCGGACGAATTCGGATGTTATATCTGTTTGGGAGCGAAGAATTGTCGGTTGACATCCGAAGAATTACCATATTCCTTGAATATTTCGGAATGGGGCAGTTATATGAAGAATTGAAATTAAATGTATAAATCAGAATTTTATGAGTAATCAGTTAGTAACATCAGAGAACAACGAAAGGGTAAAATCTTTTTTTCTTTCATTGGATAGTATTGCTTCAGCTATGGAACGTTTATTTACAGGGAAAAAGCCGAGTTTGAATGGAGAGTATTTTTATACGGACGACGAACTGTCGGAGAAATTAAAACTTAGCCGGAGAAGTTTGCAAGATTACCGCAATGAGGGGCGTATTCCATGTATCAAGTTGGGTGGAAAAATATTGTACCGTTCTTCAGACATCGAAAAGTTGTTGGAAGAAGGATACAGGGATAAATTCTGATAGTTATTTTTCCAAGCAAAGCCCACCTTTTGAATATTTTCCTCCTTTTCAACTGATAAACACCTCTCAAATAGAAGGAGAATAAATAAGGCAAGGCTATTTTGGTAAATACTCTTTTTCGTGAGCGAAAAAGGAAGATTTGGCAAAATAGCCTTGTCGTTTTATTCCCTTCTTTTATTTTTGTGTTCAGTTGAAGAAGGTCTATAATATTACTTCAATTTAGTAATTCATTATTTTTCAATTGAATACTTATTAAGAACTGTTCTCCAATAGTTTTTGTAATCGCTTTTCTCATAAGTCGATTCCGAAAAACTTCCGCCTTATACGATTTAATCCTGAAAGATAAGGCGGTAATCATTTCTATATTATATTGCTCAACAGAACTGCCATCTTTATAATAATAAGTCCGGCAAACCGCTCTCTCATCAAGCACTTCTGTTTTAAGAATTGAACGGACATTATTGTTCACTTTAGCTACAAAGCATTCAAACAATTTTGCGAGTTCATACTGTGTCATCCAAATCTCAACGGATTGAGGAAAATACACTATTCCGTTTTCTATCGTTATTACTTCTATATTCATGGCCTACTCCTTTCTTTGTGAACAATATGATAATCAAAAAGTTATATTGATATTTCCTAATGCTTTTGCTACATTTTTCATATCCCTTTTAATGCTCGAATCCATAACTTTTGCGTAGTGTTGTGTCATTCGGATATCCGAGTGTCCGAGCATTTTTGCTACGTTTTCCATTGAAACACCATTAGCCAAGCAGACTGTAGTTGCATACGAGTATCGGGCAACGTGTGTGCTGAGATTCTTTTTGATGTCGCACCTCGTAGCAATTTCCTTCAAATAACTATTCATCTTCTGATTGCTTGTAACCGGCAATAACCTTCCCGACTTGACACAAAGAGGATTATTCTTGTGTTTTTCAAGAATCATTTGTGGAATTTTCAGTAGAGGAATATTACACATATTATCGGTTTTTTCACGCGCTTTACGAATCCAAGCATCCCCATCGTTGTCTTTGGTAATATGTTCGGTCTTGAGATTATTCACATCAACATAAGCCAAGCCTGTGTAACAGCAAAATATAAATACATCCCGGACATATTCAAGACGTTCCATATCGAATTGTTTTGCCATTATCCGTTCTATTTCCTCTTTCGTCAATACCTCTTTGATAACTTCTTTTGCCTGAAATTTTATACCGGCAAATGGATTCTTAGTCATCCACTCGTTGGCGATAGCAATGTTGATAATTTTTTTGAAGCACTTCATGTAGCGGATAACCGTATTTTGTTGACATCCTCGTTCAACTTTTAGAAATATTTCAAAATCACGAATAAATTCGCCGTTAATCTCATCAAGATTAACATCTGCCTTGCCGAATTTTTGCTGAATAAGTACACCAAGATATTTGCAACAATTGTCGAAACGGCGGATAGTAATTTCTACATAGTCGATACCTATCAATTTCCGGCAATCCTCATTATGTTTGCGGAAAATACTCAACAGCGTTCTTTTATCATCTTCCGCATTATAGAGCTTGTTCATTATTATACGAGCGGTAAATAATTTTCCACTCAATTCCAATTCACGATGAATAGTGAGTGATTTCAATTTGAGCATACGAATATACTCATTGAGTTCTGCCGACTTTCGGTCGCGCCCTTTAGATGATTCGGTGGACTGTTCCCAAAGATTAGGGGGAACGCTACGCTTGATTTGTGATTCTACGGCAATGCCGTTTACTTTGATTCTCAATCGGATAGGAGCTTCGCCATTGTTGAGAAGTTTGGTCTTCTTGATAAAGAAGAAAACACTGAATGAATTTCGTTTCATAACTGTAATTTTTTGTTGGTAAAATTATGAAATCGAAACGACAATGTGGTTATGCAAAACACTGTAAATCAGCGAAAAAGAATCGTTTGGGTGGGACTTTTGAGATGGACTTTCAAGTCCCACTTATTTTGTTTTTTTAGTTGCCCAAAATCGCCCTTTTTTGCCTCTCTACGGAAAATAAAAATCCCTGAATTCTATTGAAATTCAGGGATTTGCGTAAATTTGCTTTCTTACTTTGTGGTACCACCAAGAATCGAACTAGGGACACACGGATTTTCAGTCCGTTGCTCTACCAACTGAGCTATGGCACCATCATTTTTTGCGAGTGCAAAGGTAGAAATTTTTTTTAAACTTGCAACAGATTTCATACAATTATATTACTTTTGTCTTCGTTATCATCAAAGACATATCAAATGCTCGAACAAGAACTTCAACACGAAAGAGGTCTATTCTTATTTCTCAACGGAATGCATTCTCCATTTTGGGATAATGTAATGTATACATATTCTTATATGTTTACATGGATTCCTTTCTACCTCTGTTTCTTCTTCGTTTTCGCATACAAAAAACACTGGAAAGAAATCGTGATAACATTCGTTGCAATCGGTCTATTGGTTTTGTTTTGCGATCAACTTTCATCCGGAATAGCCAAACCTTTATTTCACAGGTTTCGTCCGACTCACCATCCCGATTTCAAATATGTCGTACATACTGTTTTCAATTACAGAGGCGGGCGTTACGGTTTTTTCTCCGGACACGCAACCAATTCTTTCGGATTTGCAACGCTTATAGCACTTATGTTCAGGAACAAAACGCTCACCATAACAATGTATATTTTTGCTTTTATTATGGGCTATTCGAGAATCTATCTGGGCGTTCACTTCGTTTCTGATGTAGTTGTAGGAATGATTGTCGGAATCTTAGTCGGCCTTTTTATCTACATATTATACACAATAGGAAGAAAGTATTGGATAAAAATACCACCAAAGAATTTACGAAAAACAATATATTCAAAAAAAGAATCAAACTTCTTGGTCAGAGTATATGTGATAATGGTTACAATTATGTTAATATTTAGTAATCAAATAGTTAAAATAATCACATAACAATACAAATAGAAAAAAAACAATTATTTGGTGAAATAATTTGCTAATCAAATTAATTTGTTCTAAGTTAGAGGCGTAAAACAAAATTATTCATTAATAAACTTAAAATAGATCCATGATGAAGACTGTAACATTCAATGAACTTCGTAGAATTAAAGACAATTTACCCGATGGAAGTATGCAAAAAATTGCCGACGAATTAGGTATTGCTGTAGCAACTGTAAGAAATTACTTCGGTGGATACAACTATAAAGATGGTAATTCGTGCGGCATCCATATTGAACCGGGTCCTGATGGTGGTATCGTTATGCTTGACGATTCGACAATCTTGGAAAAAGCGTTAGTCATATTGGGCGAAACTAATTTCAAAGTTGGTTCTGTTCAAGAATTGGCGTAAAAACGAAGATAAACGCAAAAAAAATCCCGTACAATGAAAACTTTGTAAGGGATTTTTTGTTTATATATAAGAGAGAGATTCTAACTTCTTAAAAAATAATTATTATGGAAGATAAATTAATAACGTTGGCTATTCACACTTATCAAAAAGCCCAAGTAATCAAGACATTACTCGAAAGTAATGGAATTGAAGTATATCTGCACAATGTAAATCTTATTCAACCTGTTGTTTCTTCAGGTGTTAGAATAAGAATTAAAGAAAGCGACCTGCCGGCTGCTCTTAAAATCATCGAAAGTACCAATTTGTTGGAAAATGCGCAAGCCGAGGCTAATCCGGCGGAAGTAAAAAGAAAAACAATACTTGTTCCGGTCGACTTTTCGGATTATTCCAAGCAAGCATGCGAAATGGGATTTAATTACGCCCAAAATATCGATGCTGAGGTAGTGATTATGCACGCTTTTTTCACACCATATTTTCCAAGTTCAATCTCTTTTGGAGACACGTTTTCTTATCAAGTAGAAGATGAAGAAACAATGATTATGATGACCCAAAAGGCGAAAACCGACTTGGACAATTTTTCCCAATTCACCGAAAAACAAATTGCAGAAAAAAAATGGCCAAATGTTCCTTTTTCCTGTATATTGCGTGATGGATTGCCCGAAGAAGAAATCGATCGTTATTGCAAGGAAAACGCTCCTATTATGGTATTTATGGGAACACGCGGTAAAAATCAAAAAGACATTGATTTGATTGGAAGTGTTACTGCAGAAGTTATCGACAAATCTAAAGTGCCGGTTTTCGCCATTCCCGAAAACACTCCTTTCTCCAATTTTTCCGATGTAAAAAGAATAGCATTCGGCACCAATTTTGAACAAAAAGATTTGGTAGCGGCAGATAGTTTGTTCCGCATGTTTAAAAATTACGACATTGAATATTACTTTTTTCATATCGCGAACAAACAAGACACATGGAATGAAATCAAATTATCGGGAATAAAAGACTACTTCGAAAAACAATATCCTCAAACAAGTATTAAATATGATATTGTCGATGCTAACGATTTTGCGCAAAATCTGGAAAAATTTATCCAAGAACATAAAATAGATATTATTTCCCTAACAGCGCATAAACGAAATATCTTTGCCCGTATGTTCAATCCGAGCATGGCACGCAAAATGTTGTTCCATACGAACACTCCGATGTTAGTGTTACGTCCGTAAGTACCACTACATTTTTATATTTCTGTAAAATAAATTTGCATATTTCAAATAAACATAATATCTTTGTAATATTATTTTAATATCAATTTAAGACTACAATTATTATGAAGACAAAAGAAGAAATTTTCAATGGAGTAAAACTTTCGGGCATTCCTATGTTGCTGTTCAACATCTTGCTTTTTTTTGCTATTATCGGCTTTTTTGTATGGTTGATGGGATCTTCCATACCTACCGGTTTAACAATCTTTTTCTCTATTCTAACAGCACTACTGTTCATTTTCAACATTATCGCTTGGGCAGGATTCATGCAAATAGAACCGAACGAAGCTCGTGTAATGATTTTTTTCGGCAAATACAAAGGAACTGTTAAAGATAATGGGTTCTTTTGGGTAAATCCTTTTTACGCAAAGAACAAATTAACCTTGCGTGCACGAAACTTAGATGCCGCACCAATAAAAGTAAACGATAAAAAAGGCAATCCGATTTTAATCGGGCAAGTATTGGTTTGGCGGGTGGTAGACACTTATAAAGCATCTTTCGATATTGATAACACATCAAAAGCAAGCGTCGTACAACAACAAGGAATAAGAGTGAATGTTCAGGAAAAAATGAAAGCCTACGAAGATTTCGTGAAAGTTCAAAGTGATGCAGCTTTGCGTTATGTAGCCGGCATGTTCTCTTACGATCATTCGGAAAATGAAGATGAGAAACTCACCTTGCGTGCCGGAGGCGAAGAAATCAATGAAATCTTAGAAACACAATTGAACGAGCGCTTAGCCATTGCCGGAATTGAAATCGTAGAAGCGCGAGTTAATTATTTAGCTTACGCTCCGGAAATTGCAGCCGTGATGCTTCGTCGCCAACAAGCAGAAGCCATCATTTCTGCTCGTGAAAAAATCGTTGATGGAGCCGTAGGAATGGTTAAACATGCTTTGGAAAAATTATCGGCAGAGGTAATAATCGAATTAGACGATGATAAAAAAGCTGCTATGGTTTCCAATTTGTTAGTGGTGCTTTGCAGCGACGAACACGCTCAACCCGTTATTAATACCGGTACATTGCACAACTAAAAAATAATTATGAAAAAAGAGCTTGAATTTTACGAATGCCAACATTTAAAACGATGGTTAGCCGTTTTCTTTATGGTTGTTATTAGCGGCTCGTTTATTTATGGATGTATCCTTCTGTTGGTTACAGAGATGAAACTATGGGGAAATAATCCGATGAGCGATATAATGATCATTGTTGTCACTGTGATAACGATCTTAGTAACCGCAAGCTTTTTCTTTCTTCGTGTGGATACGGTGATTAACAAAGAAGGAGTTTGGGTGCGAGTATTTCCTTTTCGTCGAAGATTCAAACTTACGCCATGGGATAACATATCCGAGTATGTTGTAAGAAAGAAAAATCTGATAGGAGACAAACGAGGAATAGGTGTTAAATTAGTTAGAAACCGAGTTGGAAATAGAATTCAAATGGTTAGACAAACGACTTATAATTTATCCGGAAACTATGTGTTAGAATTAACGCTAATAAATAATAAAAAAATTAGTATCGGAACCAAAATGCCCGAAGAATTGACAGCGTTTTTAGAAAAATTAGATGCAGAAAGAAAACAAAAATAAGAGTTTTGTATTACGGATAGATAGCGAACGAATGGATGCCATCGAAAAATGGGCGGCCGACGAATTCCGCAGCGTCAATGGGCAAATAATATATTTGCTCGATCAAGCATTGAAAAAAAATAAGCGATTGAACAAAAAAGATTGATTGATATGTAATAAAAATGTAACAATAGCGTAACAAAAATCAACTCTCTTTGTCTCAAAAATTTAGCATAAGAATAACCATAAAATAAATCATCAAATGAACATTGATTTTCAAACAACAATGAAAAATGAATTTGAAAAGTTTGTCCTCGAACAACAAAACAAATTCTCTGCCGAAGAAGTTCTTAAAATAGACTTGCACTGCCACGACTTTAACAGTGATGTTCCCGACGAATTAATCGGCAGAATACTCAGTGTTCCCGAAACTTGGTTGCCAAGCGAAACGTTGCTCCAAAAACTATCCGGAAACGATTGCAACGCTTTTACAATTACCAATCATAATAATGCTCGTTCTTGCTACGCTTTGCAAGATAAAGGCATGGACATATTAACTGCCGCAGAATTCAGTTGCTGGGTACCCGATTTCGGAATGGGGATTCATGTCTTGGCCTACGGCTTTACCCCGGAACAGGAAGTCCGATTAGAAATGTTGCGTAAAAACCTGTACTCTTTCATGGAGTATGCCCGGCAACACAATATTCCGACCATTTGGGCGCATCCGCTTTATCATTATTCTGCGAAAGAAACGCCTCCTCCGGCATTTTTCAATAAAATGCTATTGGTTTTCGAGCGATTTGAGGCAGTAAACGGACAACGAGATACTTGGCAAAATCTTCTTGTCAAAGAGTGGCTAAATCAAATTTCTCATGAGGAAATCGACCAATATGCCAAAGAATTCAATATCGATCCGTTTCAATATTGTGTCGATCCTTATCGCAAATCCATGTCAGGCGGTTCAGATAGTCACATGGGCATTTTTGCCGGAATGACCGGAACTTACTTGCACGTTCCGAACTTGCAATCGAGACTTCAAACCGAATCTCGTTCACAGTTGGCATTGGAGGCTATCCGTAACGGACAAATGGCACCTTATGGCACTTATCAAAATGCTGAAAAAATGACTATCGCTTTCTTGGATTATGCTTGCCAAATTGCTCTCAATTACAAAGATCCCGGACTCATTCGAATGTTGTTGCACAAAGGAAGTACAAACGAAAAACTGATTTCGTTTGTCGCATCAAACTTGTTTTGTGAAGTACAAAGACACAAAGTAACTAACTCTTTTATCCGTGTTTTTCACGACAGTATGATGGGCGAAAAGCCTTCTTTCCTCAAGAAATTGATTGTAAAGCCTGTTTATAAGCCGATATTCAACGAAGCTGTTAATATAGCGGATAAAAGTAAAGAACGTGGTAAAGAATTAGTCGACGGATATTACAATTCTATTCTGAAAATCAACCATCAATTGTATGAAATTTTGGCTCAAAGATTAGATAAGAAATTAAACAAATCAGATGTTGGAGAATTTCTGAAAGAAAAGTCCTTCGAGTCGGTGATCGAGAAACTCGAATTGCCGAGCGATATCAGATCATTTCAGAAAAAAGGAAATAAAAGTGGAAAAAAATCAGTTGATGTTTCAGGATTTTTAGACGGTTTGTCGTTTCCTTTCTTCGGTGCGGTATTTATTTTGGCTGCCCATTTTACAAGTGCTAAAACCATGTTCAATACCCGTCCGCTTCTCCGAAATTTTTCCAAGAGATTGGGAAAATTAGAGCATCCCGAGCGTATTCTTTGGCTTACCGACACATTTGGCGACAACAATGGCGTTTCGGTATTCCTGAAAGAGGCACTCGTTGAAATAAACAAAAGAAATCTACCCATAGATATAGTCGCATGCTCTTCAACATTACAATCAGAAGACCATTTAACGATATTACAACCTGTTAAAGAATTTTCTTTCCCTATTTACGAAGATTACGCTTTCAGAATTCCCGACTTTGTAGAGTTGCACAATTTGTTTTTAGCCGGAGGATACGACCGCATTATTTGTTCTACCGAGGGAGCTATGGGACTTTTCGGATTGTATCTCAAGCATGCTTATACAGTCGAAGCCTCTTTCTTCATGCACACCGACTGGCTGATGTTTGCTCGAAAAGTATTGAATATAGAAGGCCGTAATTTAGACCGTGTTCGTCGTATGTTGCGTTCTTTTTACAAAGCTTTCGACCATGTATTCGTGTTAAATTCCGATCAAAGAAAATGGTTATCCAGCTCACAAATGAATCTGGATCCCAATAAAGTACACCAAACGGCACACTGGGTGAACTCTCATTTCAAACCCGCAATCTCCAATAAAGAGAAATTATTTGGAATTCCGGAAGAAACTTTCGTTTTACTTTATTTAGGAAGAGTCAGTAAAGAAAAAGGAGTATTGGAGCTATCGGCTGTTTACCAGCAAGTAAAACAAAAACATAAAAATGTGAAATTAGTGATTGTAGGAAGAGGCCCCGAAATGCAACAACTGAAAGATGAAAATCCGGATGCTGTTTTCATCGATTGGATCGAACACAATCAACTGCCGGAAATATATTCTTCGGCCGATTTGCTGATACTACCTTCCCGTTTCGATACGTTCAGCAATGTCGTTCTTGAATCATTGAGCTGCGGCTTACCGGTTATCGCCTACAACACCAAAGGTCCAAAAGATATTATCCGCGACAAAGAAGATGGTTTTTTAGTAAACAATCAACAAGAAATACCGGAAAAAGTTATCGAATTTATCAATAGTAACCAAAAAGAAAAATTCAAACAATCAGCCATTGAAAGGGCAGCAACATATAATCCCGAAACAATTATGGCTGACTTGATGAAATCTGTATTTTAGTTACACATTTTCCTGAACGCAATACATATACACCTCTCGGGAATGTACCTTTGAGAATTGTACGTTCCCCTACGATAACAGGTTGCTCTGTAAGTTTACGACCTATAATGTCGAATACAGAAACATTTACATCGTTTCCTTGTTGATTCCGAAGATTTAGTATAACAATCACTTGTCCGTTTTTATCGGTATAAGCCAACAGATTATCACCGGCATCCTTAGTCGACATATCTGCATTGCGACGGAAAATTATGCTGAAACGATCGGTAACAGACACACTGCTCGAAGTGAAATTGTAATCGCCATCACGAAGGTCAAATTCTATTTTACGCCATTTATCGGATAAAAACACATCGAACGCATCTAAATTCAAAATTTCTTTTGCGCGGAAATTGAAAGCACCACCTTCATTTGCCTGAAAACCGAGAGTGACTTCCGTACTATCTTTAATTTCGGAAAGACCGTTTATCACCAATTCACGAGTAGAGGAAACAGGCAGAGTGAATATTTCAGCTCCTTGATTGGTAAACCATTTGTCACTATCGTAGGTGTCAAATCCATTTTTCGCTTTGGGGTCAGCATATATTACCGTTTCGTCTGCTCTTACACCGTTGTTAACAACCAAACGCAACAGCGGACGAGTTTCCGTACTTTGAGTTTCTGCGGACTTCAAAACATTGCTGCTATGGTCGGCATGAGCGCGATTGTTGTTCGTAAAGGTGAGCGTACCTGCACTTTGTCCATCCAAAATTCGCACCCAAAATGCCTGTATAGGCGGTATGTAAGCCAAAGAATATGAACCGGTCGGTGTTGCATCTTCCCAACCCGGCATTGCCGCTACATCACCCGAAGCATTGTATGACCAAAATTCGTAAACGCCCGCAACATTGGTGCGATACCAAATTGTGCTGTAAACATTAGCGTTTGAAGCTGCTGCTGCCGTCCATCGCCAATACGAGGGGAAAGGATTACCCACAAGATTAAATCCACGTTTGGGGTGTGCATCATTTTGGCGGGTCAATCCCGGAGACATTCGATTACCATCGTTGTATGTTCCTGAATATTTAAGCGCAATATCTTCTGCTGCGGAAAAAATTGTATAACCACAACCTACGGTTAAACCGGTGCCCGGTCGCTGCCATAAATGTGTCGTTTCATCATACTGCTCTATCCAATCTCTGTTTGCAGTCAAACTTCCTGACAATATCTCTAAAGGACTTGAAATATACCAGTTACGACCTTGAGTCAGCAAGTGTTCCACATTTTGCTGTGTTGCGTTCATGTTTCCGTAATTAAGGAAAGATGCATCATCTTTCAAAGTAAACACATTGGCATCGAGCATTCTGCCGGTACCAAGCGTATAGGCTTTATTGGGGTATACCGTTATGCTGTCCATCGCTTGCCCGTATGGAAAACTTCCGCCTGACCTTAAATCAATATCCTGCAAACAATTTGCCTTGATATGAATAACTGCGTTCGGATAAGGGAGAATACGGTCGTCGGTTTGCGTTTCCCAATTATAAGCTTCGCTCCATAAACCGTTTTTGATAAATACTACAGGATAATAGGTAAAGCGACCGGCAAAAGTACTGGTTTCCGTACCGTTAAATATATCTATGTCACCAAGTTGCGAATAACTGGACACTCCTGTTTGACAAACAATTTGATTATCGGCAACAGAAATAATTGTTGCAGGTACACCACAAAATGTAACTGTTACATCATCTGCAAGTTCTGCGGCCGATAAGAAACCCACTCCCTGTATTGTAACCACTGTTCCGCCGGTTACAGGGCTATAGGCCGGCGATACACCGGCAATGTCCATAGAATTATACAGATAGCCGTTGTTAAAAGTAAAAGTACCGCAGGCAGTAATAACCGATACGGCAACATAACCCGAAGGGTGAGCCGGTGGCGTACAGGTAATTGTATATTGGTCATATACTGTTACATTGGTAGCAGGCCGGTCTTCAAACATTACTAATGGTTCCTCTCCAAACGCGTTAAATCCATATCCTATGATGGTTATTATTCCGTTGGGGTCAACAGGATTGTTTGGATCACCTGTAAAGGTTCCGCCGACAACAGGACCTTCATTAGGAGTTATTACCAATATTTCGGTTATTATTACCAATATATTGGCATCATCAAAATAATCCTGACCGGCAGGAGGAAATAAACCAAAAGGCAAATAGGTAACCGAGTCGGTGTATAAATCGCTAAAATCACTGATATAATAAGAAACAGGGATTAAAGGATGGATTGTAAACGAGAAAGAATCATCGTCATAATCGATTTGGCTGATAACGTCACTCGTATTGGAATTCGTTATTTCAAAATTATAAGGAGGTGTGCCACCGTTTATTTCTACGCGAACAGTTGTTGCTCCTCCTGCACACACAACAGTATCCGGCTCGATGCTTATAGAAGGCATTGGGAAAAGTTGTATGCGGAAATGAGTAGGCAACGAGCGGCAGCCAAATATATCTGCCTTGATAAGCCAAAAAGTGGTATCAATCGGTTGAGTGAGGTCGAGAAACGTTGGGAACGGGAACGGCTCCGCCGGCGAGGGCTCTGTATCTATGTCGTATACATTATCGTCCCAACCGGTGTCGGTCTCATTATAGTTATTGAAAGCATTGTAGGCATCTTCTTCGGTTTCGTACCATTCGATTTTCTGTGTTGCATCAAGATGTATATTGTTATAGATAGGATTGAGAAGAAAATCCGACAATAAATTGAATGTACCGCCCGGCTGTACATAAGCCGCAAAATCGGTATGATCGAGTTCTTCGGGAGCAGCGAAAATATTTACTTCCACAGGTATGCGGTGGCTTTCGCAACTGTCTTCATTTAGAATCGCTGCCCAATAAATTTCAAGGTCGTGAGGTTCGTTTTGCCAAAAATCCATAAATTTTCCGGCAGCCTGCAATGCCAAACCGTAAAAAGTAAGTTCGCCACCTATTTGTATTCTATTACCTCCTGTGGGAGCATCATACCATATTATGTTTGTAAAAGGATAATCAGGATCTCCCGGTTCTGTTGTATAAAAGAATTCGTCGTCTTCAGGAACACCGTTGTCTACTAAATAATCCCAACGTATGAAATTAGCAAAATAATTGACGGTAAGCTGAGTACTGTCGGGAACACAGCCGGCGAAAGGAGGATCATCACTTCCACGAGGAGGATCGACTCCTTCGGTAGCACCTCCACATATCCATACCGATATTTCGTCGTCGGCGCTTTCGTCCACAGGACAAATTCCGTCATAAGTCCAGCGGAGGCCGGGAGTTTTGGCACGCGGGGTTATGGTAATTGTTATCGGGTTCGAAATACAGCCGGCAACAGAAGTAAACATAACGTCAACTTCTCCGCCTGCACCTTCTTCACTGTCTATATCGGTAGAAATAATTCCTTCGGGAGAAACAGAAGCCACAGCGTTACCGGGGTTGCCGCCATCGTCGATAACTGTAACTGTATATGTACCCGGTAGGGTAGGATCGTTGAGCTGAATGTGCAAAGTGTCGCCGCTGCAAATGGTAGTGCTTGTAACACTTATTTCAGGTTGTACATTAACCGTAACGGTTACGGAATTTGAATAAGCTGTTCCGCAATGGTTTGATACAAAATATCTTAACGGTTTTCCATTGTCGTCTATTGTCGGCGTATAAGGTATTGTTTTGATAGTATCGCCGTTCACAAGCCAGCCTGAAGTGTATGCGTCTCCCGAATTTGAATTATATAAAGGCGGAGTAGGAAGAGTCAATTCTTCACCTTCACAAACCGGACTTACCGATGAAATAGTTCCAACAACAGGTTGAGCAAACACACTCCGTTGAGCATTACCCTGATATTGATAAACATAGCCCGGATCGTCGAAGAAACATGCCATATTAGCATTCGCATCGGTTATCGAGGTAATATTGTAGTTGTAAGTTTGAGGCGGAGGCGATGCGAGAGCAGGACCTCTCTCTGCGATATAGCAACTATCGCATATTTCGGTATTAAAGTCTTCTTCACTAATGGTAATTGTCTGTCCGAATCCGCTAAATTCCCATGGAGATGTTCCTGCCGTAAACTGAATGATTAATTCGTAATAGTCTTCAACGCAAAGCGTATCTATGTTGTTTCCAATAGTATTTATCCACAACTTTGCATCGGGACGTTCCAATACGGTAATACTTACTTCGAAAGGTTGGGAGAGACATTCTATTGTTTCATCGTCTAATTTATCATAACGAATAGCCCAATACGATTGATCCGAAGTAACGGTTAAATCAACGGGGTCGGGTTCGGGAATATCGTTGCCGGAATCATTAAACAGGTAAGCGGCATTGGCATCTTCCTCGTTTGCATACCACCATAAACCTTCATAGTCTTCGTCGATATCTATATTATTTGCTACAACATCGTACCAGCTTAGTTCTTCTCCTTCCTGAGTATAAAGGGCTATGCATATATTCGATACGCTTATTACATCACCGCTAATCAATACGCGAACTCTACGCCTGTCGCTTTCGCAGTGTGTAGCATTGCCCGCAATGCTTACCCAATAAATTTCCTCCTCTTGAGATTCGTTTTGCCAGAAATCCGAAAATTTTCCAATAGCCTGTAATGCCAAACCTGCAGGAGTAAGCATGCCGTTCTGTTTCAGTATATTTCCTCCGGTCGCGGCATCATACCATATAAGTTGGTCTAAGTCCAAACCCGGTTGCCAGACAATGGAGTCCCACTGAATCAAGTTTGCAAAATAATTTTCTATACTACTGCTATCAGGAACACAATAAGAGAAAGGAGGGTCATTAGGATCGACCTGTGTCTCCGTACCGGATCCACATTTCCATACAAATATTTCGTCATCTTCGCTTTCGTCGATAGGGCAAATACCGTCGAACGACCAGCGAATTACGGGTATGCTGAATTGAGGACGGATAGTAAGGGTGTATGGAGCCGATTGCAAATAATCTGCGTCGGCTGTAACAATGGCTCCGGGTGCATCAACAAAAAAATCTGTAATTATATAGTAGTCGCCTGCATCGGTGACAGCAGCAACCTTGGTATAAGTATGATTGTTTAATGAATTCAAAGTCACGACAAAGATATCCGGACTTACTCCATCGGTGGCTTTTTGATAAAGTTCGTAATTTCTGCCAAGTACGGGATTTTCGACACTAAGTTGAAACAGATTGCCGGCACAAACATCAGAAGAAGGTCCTGTAAGAATTGGAGCAAGATCAATAACATCAAGAGTGATTACCACTTTTCCGTCAGCACCGGAGTGCCCCGGGGTATAGAGAGATAAACCGCTTGGATTACTTGGGTTAATTTTTACCGCCGCACCTGGAGCGCCACCACCGGGTGGGTTTGGCAGAGGACCGGGATAAATCTCGTTCGTTGCCACGCCGGAGTTTGTTCCACCGGTCACTCCTAAACCACCTCCAAAGGCTACTCCACCGGCAGCGCCACCACTTCCTCCAATAATATTGGAAGTTCCTCCACTACCTGATGTTATCCCTGCGGTACCATTAGCACCGGAATTATAATTACCCGTACCGCCTACACCGTAGGCTGAATTCGCCACACTACTGCCGTTGGAAAGCGCACTTCCGCCGCCTCCACCTCCACCGGCAACCGTAACATTTATACTTGAAGACTGTCCGGCAGTGGCAGCATATACAACATTTGTGCTTGTAATAGTACCGCCTGCACCACCCGCACCCACTATTATGGTAAGATTTCCCATAAGACTCGACGCTGTGCTGTATCCACCGCCACCACCGCCCGCAGCGGCAGCGCCATAATGTCCGGAACCAATTGCTTTTGCAGCTCCTCCTCCTCCGCCACCACCCCAGATTTGTCCATCTGCAGTACCACCGATAGGGATAGTAAAGGTGTAAGTACCGGGGTTGGGGTAAGTCAGTGTTACCGCTGTTGTTTTTGGTTGCCCGCACACAAAAGCCTGTATCGCAAAAAGCAATACGACAGGAAGGAAATGCTTGATGTATTTTGGCGTTTTCATTATTTTGTACATTAAAAAAATCGGTAAAACTCTGTTTATTGAATTTTACCGATTTTAGCTCACTTTGCGTTAGGTTCCTCACTACGTTCAGAATTTCCGAAGGAAATCGACCTGGTTCAATGACCCGCTATCGATTTGAAACGAAATTCAAACCATATTTTACATATTTCGGGAACTTGGTGTCGCTGTTAATCAACGGAACTTTTTCTGCTATTGCCTGCGAAATAATGAGTCGGTCGTTAGGGTCGTTATGACCTTCTACGGTTTCAAGTTTAGCAAATGTTAGCAAATGCTCTTTGGATACATACTTAATTGTTAGTCCAAACTCGTTTTCTATTAAATCGAATACATCAAGTGAGCGAAAATTTTTGTTGAGAACAACTCTACCTTCCTGTACCAAGTGAATAAACTCCTTTATGCTTTCGGACGATATGAAAATCATATTTTCATAATCATAGAGAATAGCCCGCACATCGTTAGAAACATAATCCTCAATAACAAGGTTTATGAAAACGTTTGTATCAATAATATACCTCATAGCTTATCTGTTTACTGCCCTTCGGTCAATTATTATACCTATTCCGCCCGGATTATTACGCATCCATTGCCCAAGTTTTGAAATCCTTTGGGGTTCTTGATACTGTGTTTCGACTGCCTGTGTTTTTGGCTTGGTCTCTTTTTTGGTTTTTAATGCTGTTGACATAGTAATTTGTTTTTTAAATTCGACAATGCGAAAGTATAAAATAATTTGGAATAAGAAGAATCTACTAGTCTAATAATATCTTTTTCCGGTAAAATTCAATAAGTCAAAGAACGTTTTACTTTTTGTTCCTGTGCGCTCAACCAAGAACGCACAAGATTAATTTACGGCACAATAACAGCGGGAACATTCCAAGGTTCAACCGTTACACTAAAATTGATTTCCACCAAATTACCTTGTTGAGCAAAGTTGATGTTCAGTGCATACTGACGGCCAAATTCGAAAGTCAAACCTTCGTTAGCAGCCGTAGGCGTAATAGCATTCACATCTTCAAACGGAATTCTAATTATTTCCATTGCATTGGCTAGTCTGTAGCCTACTTCAACATAGAAAGAGCTTATGGCACCGCCGAAAGCAGGATTAGCAATATTAACAGCTTCTGCAGGATCGTTGAGCGTTGTTTGCGGCAATACCAACATACCTTGTTCTTGCGATACAACGAGTGTTGCTGCTGTCGTACCTGAAGCTACGGATACACCTGACTGTGGAAGCACATAAGCATACGCATTGTTTTGAGGTGCGGCAGGAACCCATAATTTTACGTAGTCGCTAAAATCAGCAGCCGGATTGGCATAAACATTTTCAATAAGATTATTAATCGCAAGCGTGCCGCGTCCATACAAATTAACTAATCTCAGCGATGTAATAATAGCGTCTGCATTTGTTGTGTTAACAGCTGTTACATACACGCGGGATAAAGCATGCTTGAAATTAAGAGGTACTGTCGTAGCGGTAAGATCTGTTTGATTGGTAAAAGCTACCAATAAATCTTCCTGTGCAGTATTGCCGCTTGGATTCGGTGCGTTAACGGTATAAGTAATTTCATTAGTAATACCGGAAACTCCAAGTCCGGAAGTAATACTTGTACTTACCGGTGAATAAGCAGCAAAATCAACTTCAGTATCATTAGCACTAAAATACGCTTTAGGGCTATAAGTGAAATTGTTAGCATCGGTACCTTCCACACGATATACCGTTATGGCATCCAAAGTAGCTCCTGCAGCGCCGGTTACATCACCATAAGCATTTACTACAAAAGCGTTCACAAAGGGAAGTGTTGTTCCTGTTGCTCTAAGAGCAGGAACACCACCTTGCACGCGAAATGAAATCGCTTGCTTTTCATTTGAAGCACTATTCACTTCATCATCGTTTGAACATCCTGTCCACATTCCGGCTATTGCCAAAAGAGACAATCCTAAAAAAAGACTTTTCATTTTCATTGTCATAAAATTAATTTGTTAAAAATCTTGTCTATTAATATAATCATATTTAGTTTACGGAACATTCAATATTACATGCAGCTCATATTGTCGTCCGATTTCAAATGCAAACCCAACCGGAAGTGGCAATAATTTTGATAATGATCTATCATATTGCTCACCGCCTGTAAGCGAATATGTATATACATCGTATTCCACATATACTACTGCCGTATTGTTTGTATTACCTATTATTTGCGGCATAACAAAAATCCCATCATCACTTCTCAATAATGTTGTGTATTCATCTTCAATGGTTATCACAGGTGCTATAAGTTTAAAACGATAACTTGCCAAAGAATCAAGATTTTGCCAAAGCGTTACTCCCGGAGGACCGTATCTGAATTGATCGGTTTGTTCCATGGGAATACCTGTACTTATAGGTTGACTGGTATCGTCTTTATTGAGTGTCAATTCACCGCTTGTATACAAATTCCGTAAATCCACACGCACTACTTTGATGCGATAATTGCTGTAATTTTGATCTGTTTTCGCTTTTACGGTTACCCTGCTGAACGCATGACGGAAATTCATAGGTACAGGCATCGTTTGTGGTGCCGAACGATTTTGTACGGCTACCAATAAGTCTTCCTGTTCATCTACCTGTAGAGGCGTAGGAGGCTCTCCGGTTCCGGGAGGTGGTTCTTCACGCTCTTTGTACGGCATTACATATTTAAGAACAGGTGGGACAGTATTATTATTCAGTCCTCTAACAAGATTTTTAACTCCTGCGGGCGCATAAGCATAAAAATCGATTTCGCCCGATGACGGCCAGAATTTTTTGGGTTGATAATCCCAAATTAATCCGCTTTCAGGTTTATATACATACTGTTCGTTAAAAATGAACGATCCGTCTCCGCTATATATTCCGTTTACTACAAAGTCGGGAATAGTTTCATAAGTATTTATCGAAGAACGCATTTTTGCGTTACGTGAAGAGTTGCTCGAACTTCTTCCCGTCGGCACACTTATTATTTCGCCCCAGTCGTCTACACCGACTGTAAAGCCACCGTTGGTTACGTCGCCACCACCTTCGGGTACGACCAAGCGATGATCATTATAAAGTATGATGTCGTATCCACCGTTACGTTTTCGCCATGCCAGTTGTTCTTCCAATGTACCGTTTTTTCCCATGGCACTATCAATTTGTGCGGCAACGGTATTTTCCCATTGTCCGTGCCAGTATCCCCATGAACCGTAATGCTGACTGTTTCCTTGATTGAGAGTTTCTACTGTTAAGCGGAAACGGAATGCTTCCGTGTTGAGAGGTCCGAAAGTAACGAATTTTCCGGTTATCCAGTCGCGTGTCCAACCTACAAGTGTGTCGGAACTTGCCCAGTTGGGATTTTTAGCAGCAAAGAGTGCTTTTTCGATTTCTGTCCAACGCGAATTAGTTTGAGCGTCTCTGATGGTTTCCACGCGAGAAAATAATATGGTTGATGGAGTTGAAGCCAATTTGCCGCTTGCAGGGAAAAGCGATCCCGACATACCGGATATGGCTCCGCTGTTTTTAATCATATTTTTGCCTCCTATCACATCGTATACCATAAAAGTAAATTCTTTCAGTACGTTTTTGGGATAAAAATGTACGGTAAGCGTATCACCAACAGGTACGTTTTTAGTATTTATCGTTTGAGACCTGCTGTCGATGTAAAACTGATAAGGATAAGCCTCTGCTACCGTTGTCTCGCCACCGGGCAGTTGAGGAACATAAACGTTATATGTACCTGTCATGCGGATATTATACACCTCAAAGTCTTCTCGTGTACCATTACTGCGGAAAGCCAATGTGACGGGTCTGTTGAAGTCGAGGCACATAACATCGTATATATCAGCATTAAGCCATTCCTTGCCACCGAAAACACCCATATCGGAAGCGATGAAGTGGCTTGATGCGGGATACCAATGCACAGTCATATCTTTGGGTAGCACCAACATATCACTTGGTACGCTATCCCAATGAATCTCGACGTTGACGGGTATATTGCCTTTCGGTGAATGCAGGAAGAGTTCCTTTTGTTCACAGGCGACAAAACCCATCAACAAAGCAATCAATCCGGTAATATATGTAATAATCCTTTTCATTAAAATTCTTTTTTACCCCAAAATTCCCTAAAGGGGACTTTGGCCTCTGCTTACTAAAAGTCCCCTTTAGAGGGTTGGGGGTTCCCTGTACCGAGCAGCCACACAAGCGACACACCCACGCGAGTAGGCCCTATGTATTTCCTGTCATAGACGGCTTGCTGCTCCCATTGTTTATCTTCCATACAATAATTGTATTTGTAGTAACGACCACCTACATATCCTGCCGCTACTCCCAATTCCAAATTAAATCTGCGGGCAATAGGAAAACTATAAGCATACGATATTCCTCCCGACCAGCTCTGATAGCTTAGTTCACCTATGCTATATTCATCTTTAGGAAAAAAACGAATATCATAATTGCCTATCATTGCATAAACACCCAAAGCATGTCCGTGTAACGGATACGGTGAAGTGAACCATCGACGCAGCTCAACACCGGCTACCTGAACACGATGAAACCAACGGTTTTGAACAGGATTTCCGAATGTCCACCAACTCCAATTTCCTTCCACAGCCACCGACCATTGTTTGCCGAGGTATAATTCGGCCGTGAGGTTAGGTAGAAGTGCAGCATCGTAAATCAAATTGGTTTTAAGTGCGATAAATAAAGGTTTCGATGGTTTGCTTTTTATCTCATGCTGTATTTCTATTTCTTTCTGTATATGTATTTCTGTTATTATGGTATCTTGTATAAACACGGTATCACGTCTGATAACAACCTGCTGTTCTACCACTTCAGATATATTCACTTCTTCAGGTATATTATCGGATATAATATCGGGTATAATACAGGAGCCATTTTTCATTTTCAAGCATATTGCTGCATATTGGAGTTTATCCCATATTTGTTTTTGGGTAAGTTCAGGTTTTTGTTCTCTCAAAATATTGTAGCCAAGAGTATCAATACCTATAATTTTGAATTTGACCGGAAAATCTTTAACGAGTTGAGGATGCGTCTGCTGTAGATAAGTGCGCAGTGCCCTGCAACGATTTAAGGCCAACTTCATATTATATTCCTCGCTGCCTACGGGCGAACATGCTCCAATAATTTGAATGGTATCAAGCGCGTTAAGTACCTGCTTTGATTGCACAAGTTTATCAAGCGAATTGAGCATGGAAGCATTGTATTTATAATCGCGCAGCAATACATACTTATCTATAGGGAAATAAAAAACCGAAGGGAAGTCAACATTTTTCCATACCGAAATATTCCGATTGACCGCAACGGAAACATCGGCATAAGTTATACGCACGGTATCGCCAAAAATGATATTTGCATTGTTTTGGGCATACGAAACAACTACGTTATAGTGTAAGCACACTAAACATATCCACAAAGCTATCCCTGTATTTTTCAGCAGTTTATGTTTGCCCATTTCAAATGTGTCTTATGCGCAATTGTGATAATTGCACACAACTAATAACATTATAACAAAAAACAACTTTTTTTGTTTAGTTATTTAACTTTTTTTAACCTAATGGAGTAAACAGTAGAATATAGTTAATATTTGAATACGTTTGGGATACAAGAATAAATAAAATTTATTTATCTTTGTAACGATATTTAAGTATTATAATTTCTAAAATATAATTTTCATGAAAAAAACATTCTTTCGTTCTCTTTTTGGGATAATTGCATTATCCTGTATCAGTTTTTGTTTTTCATCGTGTAGTGAAACCGTAAGGAAAAACGATGATGGTATAACCATTCGGTTAAAACCGGGACAATCCGATGCAGCCAAAAGCATTCGATTGCAAGTTATAACAGACGATATTATCCGGGTAACGGCAACTCCGACCGGTAAATTCTCGAAAAAAGAAAGCTTGATTGCTACTTGTCCGGTTGAAAAAAATGCCAAGTGGACTCACAGACAAACCAAAAATGAGGCAATTTTAGAAACAGCTACAATCATTGCAACCGTTTCATTGCAAACCGGTGAAGTTGTTTTCTCCGACAAAGAAGGTAATATCATTTTACAGGAAAACAAAGGTGGCGGAAAATCATTCCAACCCATGCAAATGGATGGATATAACGCTTATGCTATTCGCCAAGTTTTCGAATCGCCCGACGATGAGGCATTTTACGGATTAGGTCAACACCAATCAGACGAATTCAACTATAAAGGAAAAAATGAAACTTTATTCCAATATAATACTAAGGTATCGGTTCCTTTTATTGTTTCTAACAAAAACTACGGAATCCTTTGGGATAATTATTCGGTAACCCGGTTTGGAGACCCGCGAGAATATGCACAAATGGACCAGTTCAGACTTTTTGATAAAACAGGTCAGGAAGGCGGTTTAACTGCAACTTATATGGTCAATGGAGACCCCAATAATGTTTTTATTCAAAGACAGGAAGGCATTATCGATTATGAAAATCTGGAAACAATCAAAAATTTCCCGGCCGGTTTTCCTTTCAATGATGCCAAAATCGTGTGGGAAGGAGAAATCGAACCCAATGAATCGGGTATTTTCCGCTTTATCCTTTATTATGCCGGATATACAAAAGTATATTTAGACGACCAATTGGTGGTTGAAGAACGCTGGCGCACAGCTTGGAATCCCAACTCTTACAAATTTTCTGCCGACTTGACAGAAGGACAAAGATATAAAATCAGATTGGAATGGCGACCCGACGGAGGTGTTTCTTACATCGGACTCAAAGCGTTAAGTCCTGTCGATCCTGCCGAACAAAACAAACTTTCGTTATGGTCGGAAATGGCTAACGAATTGGATTACTATTTCATCAAAGGAAACTGCATGGACGAAGTCGTTAGCGGTTACCGCACCATTACAGGTAAAGCGCAAGTAATGCCCAAATGGTCTATGGGTTTTTGGCAAAGCCGTGAACGTTATAAAACACAGGACGAAATTATCGGCGTACTGAAAGAATTCCGCAAACGACAAATTCCTATCGACAACATCGTGCAGGACTGGTCGTACTGGCCGGTAGATGCTTGGGGAAGTCATGAATTTGACAAGAAACGTTTCCCTGATCCTCAAGGAATGGTCGATGCAATTCACGAAATGGATGGCCGGATTATGATTTCCGTATGGCCGAAATTTTATTACACTACCGATCATTTCAAAGCATTCGACGAAAAAGGCTGGATGTATCGTTTAGCTGTTGAAGACAGTATTCGCGACTGGATATACCCCGGTTACATCGGTTCATTTTATGATGCCTATAGCGAAGGCGCCCGTCAACTATTTTGGGATCAAATGAATGATAAATTGTATACTCTCGGAATGGATGCTTGGTGGATGGATGCTTCCGAACCCGATATTCTTTCGAATGCAAGTATGGATTACCGTAAAGCGTTGATGAATCCTACAGCATTGGGCTCGTCTACCGAATATTTCAATGCTTATGGTTTAATGAATGCCAAAGGTATTTACGAAGGACAGCGATCAACTAACAGCTACGACCGTGTTTTCCTACTCACTCGTTCGGGATTCGCAGGCTCGCAAAAATATGCCGCAGCTATTTGGAGCGGAGATATTGGAACCCGTTGGGAAGACATGAAAGCGCAGATTTCAGCCGGAATAAACTACGCCATATCAGGAAATCCTTATTGGACAATGGATAATGGTGGTTTCTGCGTAGAACGACGCTATGAAGTTGCCAAAGAAGGATCGGAAGATATGAATGAGTGGCGCGAATTGAATGTTCGCTGGAATCAGTTCGGTGCATTTGTTCCTTTGTTCCGCTCTCACGGACAATTCCCATATCGTGAAATTTGGAACATCGCACCACAAAATCATCCTGCTTATCAATCTATGGTATATTACACCCAATTGCGTTATCGCTTGATGCCGTATATCTACAGCATGGCAGGAATGGCACATTTCAACGATTATACAATTATGCGTGCCTTGGCAATGGATTTCGGATGCGACAAAAATGTATTAAACATCGGTGATCAATATATGTTCGGTCCTGGCCTGATGGCATGTCCGGTATATCAATACAAAGCTCGTAATCGCGAAGTTTATTTCCCTTGCGAAAAGATCTTTTGGTATGATTTCCACACTGGAAAACAATATGCAGGAGGACAAAAACTATCAATAGATGCACCTTACAATCGCATGCCTTTATTCGTAGCTGCCGGTTCCATTATTCCGATGGGAGGAATTATTCAAAGTACCAAAGAAGAACAAAAAGACCTGATGATTTATGTATATGCAGGAAAAGACGGTTTTTTCAGCTTATACGAAGATGAAGGCGTAAGCTACAACTACGAAAATGGCGCTTATGCAACTATTCCGTTCTCTTATAATGATGCTGAAAAAACACTGACAATCGGTGAAAGAAAAGGCGAATTCGACGGAATGACAACAGAACGCACATTCACTATCCGCTATAACGCCGGTATTGATGCCGCAAAAGCATCTGGTGTTACAATAAAATATGACGGAAAAGCACAAACTGTAAAGCTATAATGAATTAAGAATTAAAATTATGAATAGTCTTAAATTCAATCTCTGCCTTATATTTTTGGCAATTGCGTTTTCTTCTTGTTCGAAAGAGGAAGTGATAACACCTGAATTAACAATAAGTAAAAATGAATTGTCATTTGGAAAAGATGCTTATTCTCAGGAACTTGTGATAAATACAAATGTTCCGTGGAGTGTGTCGAGTTCGGAGGCGTGGTGTACGGTTTCTCCGGCATCAGGAGGTGCAGGAACTTCTTCTATAGATGTAAGTGTTGCCGGAAATACAACGGTTAATCCACGCGAAGCAATTCTTACCGTAACCGCAGAAGGATTAACGCAACAAGTAAAGATAAAACAAATCAGCATTCCGCTTATAATAACCGGAGATAAAGAACATAATATAGCTGCGGCAGGTAAAACTATCAGTTTTACAATAGAATCTTCAGGAGAATATAAAGTTGAAGTTAGCAATAGTTGGATTATTGTTCCGCTTGGTTCGAGTACAAGACGTGATTTTGTTATTGAAGCTAATTCAAGTCTTGCACCTCGTGAAGGTACTATCACATTCACATTAGGGTCATTCAAAGAAGTAATAACTATCAAACAAGCAGGAACGACATTTGACATTCCTAACGACAAAACCGGAATGGAAAGCAATGCTATTACCTTGGCATCTAAAATGTATGCAGGTTGGAACATCGGAAACACACTTGAAGCTATTGGTGGTGAAACAGCTTGGGGCAATCCAAAAATAACCGAAGAGTATGTCAAGATATTAAAAAGCTATGGTTTCAATGCCATACGCATTCCT
>JAIRVZ010000050.1 GCA_031253625.1 Dysgonamonadaceae bacterium | reverse complement strand
TGTAGATAAAGTTGTATAAAATTTTCAACATAACTATTATTGTTTTTTGTTAATGCAGATATTTATAATAATGCATATATATCTTTTAGCATTTTTTCATTATCGTATATAAAACTATAAATATTTTCCTTGATTCGGTTGTATTCCTCTTTATTTTTAATCAAAATATATATTTTGTCTGTAATTTGTTCTATCGGAGCAATAAATCCATTAATACCATCTTCTATGAACTCTATAGCAGAATCAAAATCAGTACATACTACAGGTATGTGCAACACTTTCGCTTCATTGATTACAAACGGGCATGCTTCCGAAATAGACACATTAACCAATAAATCACTTTGTGCAAGATAAGGGTAAGGATTATCCTTGGTGTCAAGCCAACAAAAACAATCACTAACTTCATAGTGAATAATATTTGATTCTAACTTTTTATGGTCGTCAGTTAATCCTTGCGGACCAATCAAGTACCATTTAAATTCACATCCTTTATCTTTCAAGGCTCTTGCTATCTGTGGAATGATATAAACGCGCTTAACCCAGTCGTTACGCCCTATTGATATAATTGTAAAGTTCTTTTTTACAAAGTGCTCATCTATAATTTTTTCTTTAGATAATTCAAAAATAAGAGACGTATTCAAAACATTGTGAATAGAATAAGTGCGTGAATACATAGAAGGCATTATTCTGCAAAAATCTTTTTTAGTATAATCCGATACACATATTATGGATTTATATTTGTCATAGGTTTTTGTTTCGTCAACATTATTGATTATTTTCAGATAATTAGAATATTCGCAATGTATCCATGCAATTTTATTATGAACATTAAAAAATGACACAAATCGGGTAGGAGCTCCTTCACTATAGGCAATAACTGTATCATACTTTTTGTCTTTAGATATACGCTTCATTGCAAATTTAAATATAAAATCTGTAATATCAAATCGGATGTAGCTACATAAATTGCGCAGTATCTTAATAAAAAAACTTCTCATTCTTGCAACACCTTTGGTATCGCTATAGCGAGCACTCAAAGATTCTAACCATTTGTTCTTTTTTAAAATGGTACAATTTATAAGCATCGTCTTGTATGGACCATAATGGTCCATCGCAAACACATCTATACGATATTTTTCTGCATCTATCAATGACAACAGATTTTCGAGACTTTTGCTTATTCCTCCGTGTCTAAAACTGGCAACTACTATAAGAATCTGTTTCATATTTAATAATCAAAAATAGTATGGATTTCCTTATATGGAAACTCAGGTATACCCATATATACAACAAAAAAAGCATATAACATATAGACTATTACAGCACTTATATATCCAAATTTCAATAAAGGGTGTTGAACACGATTCAATACAATAGTTGCTGAAATCAAAAAATAAGGCGCAAAATACTGACTCATTCTAAAGTTCAATGCTCCTAATAAGAAAGCCAATAAAAATAACATGGACAATTTCATTATCACATTATCGGCAGGAGGTAAATTTTCTTTATACAATATAATTAAAGTCATAATAAACATCACAAAAACAAACCCAAACAAGATAAAAGTAGATTTGTGAGTTGCTTCGTTTACAGTATCAATATAAGAGTTATATCTCCCAAAATAATTCTCAATAAAAGAAGCTAGGAAATCAATCAAAGCTGAGTAAGAGAATAATAACAAAAATAAAAAAATAACGCTCCAAGAAATCAATTCTTTCTTCCGAAATTTAGTTGGAGTAGCTATAAAATAAGCTAAAGGCATAAAAAAAACAGCGCTGGTATGAAAGAAATAAGCCAACAATACCAGTAGAGAAAACAGGAATATTTTTCTTTTTATAATAAACGGAATTGATAACGCCATAATATTTATTGTAATGGCATTTCGCAAGCCACTAAATTGAAAGAATACCATCATTTGACCAAAAATAGCCATTAATAAAAAGCCAACCCAATAATATTTACGAGGTATGTAGTTTTTAAACAAGTAATAGTAAGTAATACATGTAAAAGCTGTAAGAAGTACGATAAGGAAACGATAAGAAGGCAATATTTTGTTAAGTAATAAGTATCCTATTTCGCTATGAGCGTCATAATACTCAGACAAAAAAGAATAGTGTTTCACTTCATTAAAAATATTTTCGTATGCCGGATAATCGCGCCCGAAATCAACTCTGATAGCACCAAATATAAAGAGTAATATCAAAGACAACACTAATTTAACCTTCGCCGTTCGCTCTGTGTTTTTGCGAACAGGAAAAAACTGTATAATCAGTATTAGTATAAAAAGTGTCCAGTATAAACTCATTTCAAATACATATTAAACATTTTAGTAATATCATCTTCTGTCATTCTTTGACTCTCTTCTTCAAAAAGAAAGTTTTCGTGTTTTATTATTTGTGAAATATCCCATTTAAATTTAATCACTTTTGCAGGAACTCCTCCTGTAATAGAATATGCGGGAACATCTTTTGTAACTACTGAACCACCGGCTATTATAGCTCCACGCCCTATCTTAACTCCTTTTAAGATAAGAACATTTGCGCCAATCCAAACATCTTGCTCTATTATAATGTCTTTATCATATACTGTTATATCAATAGTTTTACACAAAATATATTTCCGTAATTTAAGCATATATTCTCCAGGTAAATATGGGTGATCTCCACTTATCATCGTCAAATTAGGACCGGAAAAAGTATTTTTACCTATATAAATTTTAGCTCTTGTTGCAAATATTGTTGCTCCCGGTCCAATATTTACTCCATCTTCTAAAAAAAGATTTTTTGCATCATTTATATTAAATGGATATTGTATTGCAACATCCTTTCCCCCAGCGCCCAATCTTTTAAGTATAGCGGTATTCTTGTATGAATACAATATCTTTTGAAACTTACTTAATAAGTATCCAAGGATTTTAATAATTATTCTTTTTACCATGATTGATTTTTGCGATTATTAACTGAAATTTTTCTCGAAAACTTGATACATTACACATATAACAGACGATACTGTACACAAAAATTCCAATAATAGAGCCTATAATTAATTTATAAATGTCGTTTACCAAAAACAATGTAACAAACCAAACAAAAAAAGCCATTGAAAGAGCAGCTAAAAATATCGCAACGACAGATTTTATTTGCTTTAATAGTGTTAAACCTATTTGTTTCTTTGTATAAAAAGTATCTATAAAAAACTCAATTATAGCTATTAAAATTTGAGAATACACCAAAGCCTTAAATCCAAAATAAATTGCAATCGCTAATATTGCCACAAAGATACATTTTTTTATTATCTCGCTTTCTAAAGCCCAATCAGTTCTGCCTGTTGCATTAAATACATTCCTATTAAATGTGCTTATCACATAAAACAAACCAATAGGACAAAGCACTTTAAGTATCCATACGGCAGGTAACCATTTATCGGTCAGAAGCACTCTGATTAACGGTTCTGCTAACACAAACATACCAAATAAAAGTGGATATACAATAAAAGCCGTATTTTGAATAAATTTTAATAACACCTGCCCCATTTTGTCATTATCTTTTTGTACTTCGCACAGCAAAGGAGTTGACACTCGCCCCACAATAGTATATATATTGTTAGCAGACAACTGTTCAAAACTTTTTGCGCGATTAAAATAACCTAATTGAGCCGGCGAATACACCTTGCCTATTACTAACGAATACATTTCTTGAAAAACACGATTAATCAATTGTGCCAAAACTAATTTATATGCATACTTAAAAAGTCCTGTAAAACGGCTGTATGAAAACTGTAATTTTGGTTGCC
Source organism: Dysgonamonadaceae bacterium (assembly GCA_031253625.1). Classification (GTDB taxonomy): domain Bacteria; phylum Bacteroidota; class Bacteroidia; order Bacteroidales; family Azobacteroidaceae; genus JAIRVZ01. Next base: position 32,733 of record JAIRVZ010000050.1, on the reverse strand, counting down.
ATTTAACAAATATCCATAATAATAATGTATTTATTCCATTGTTTAACAGTGATTGAATTATCAAAGCCATCACTCCCATACCAACATAAGCACAATATATGCCAACACCGCCGGAAATTACTATTGCAATGAAAGCTGCTTTTGCTTGAGTTTTGAAGTCAACTTTAATAAACAACCTCGCCCTCTGAACAACAATAAAAGAACTGATTATCAAATTTAGTCCGAGTATTCTTGTTAAATCAGTCAATATCGGTTGCTCGAAAAAAGCAGCAATAAAAGGTGCTGACAAATACAGCAGACCATAAAGAACTAAACTCAGAAAGATATTAAATACAAAAACAGTTGAAAAATCAAGCTCGTCGCGGTCTAATTTTTGCATCAATGCTGCGCCAAAACCTGTTTCATTTATTACCTGCAACACATTCATTATAATCAATGTAATTGCAACGATTCCAAAATCAGCAGGAAGTAACAAACGGGCTAATATCACAGATATAATAAATTGAACTATTTGTGTTGAAAATCGCTCAATTCCACTCCAAAATACTCCTTTTACGGCTTTGTTCATGATAATTCTGAATAAAAAACGTTTTTTAGATTAGTCATCAATTTAATTCGATGCATTGCTTTTTTGTTTTTTTTGAATTAATTGTCTTAAAACAATATTAATAACAGAAATTAATCCCAAAAAAGAAACAGGAATAATATATGAATATTCTTTTTTCTTTTTACCTCCGAAAGACTCTTTAAATTGATTTATCAACAATTGTTCTGCATTTGTTTGATCTCCACACCAACCTCCAAGGTCGTATGTAGATAATCCTCCATTCTTAAAATATAAAATATCATCCCAGTGCAGAAGTCGATTCGCCCTTCCTACCATGCTTCTATACTCCGAATCATCGTTTTTTCTAAATAAGGAACATGAATGAAAAAGCCTTGCAATATTATCCGAAACTACATAAGAGTGCATTGCAATTATTTCATCATCTTTTTGAACATAACGAATACAAAAATTCTTCATGTTAATAAATTGTTGCAAGTCGCTAACATTAATCTTTCCACGTTTTTTTGATTGTGCAAAATCATTATAAAAATCGACAAATTTATCAATCGAACTATTGTCTACATAACCAATTTCTAACAAATTACCACAAATAACATTGTCTTTGTTCTTCGCTCTGTTTATTTCATACTTAGTATTTTTTTTTATCTCAGAAAACAATTCATTTTCGCTTTTAGAAAGATCAAGGAGAATTGTAAACAATTCTCTCAAAAAAAACATTTTTTTACTCTTTTTTTCAACATATTGATAGCACAATCTATCAACTTTATTGATAGGTCTTTCTGCGCTATTATACCATATCTCTGCTGTATGTAAAAAACGATTCTTCAGATAATAAATCATATGTTACTTTATTAAATTAATAGGAATTACTGTCAAAACTTTCTTTGACCTATTGATTATCATATTTTTCTTTTCTTAATGTACATACTGAAATTCCTAAAAGCGTACCTAAATAAAAATAACCTAAGTTATTAAATCCTGATTTCATTTGAACTTTGTATGCAGGCATATTTCCGTCTAAAACAATTGCAACACATTTAGTTTTTCCTAATTCATATAATTTTGCCAAGCGAAAAAAGTTCATTTGACTATGCAAACCTCTTCCTCTTACAGATGGATGACAGTAAGAATCTTCCAATAAACCTTCCTCCGGAAGCAATGTGTATTTTGACCCTACAATGGGTAAACTTAATTTATCCAAAGATATCCAAGTAGAATAAAGCAATTTGTTGTTTTCAACAATACCATAAACTTTGTACGAAAGGTCATTACATCGTTTTTTAATCAATTCAAGTTTTTTACCACAAAATACAGTTTTATCACCTAATAAAAAATCATTGTATGTCAGCTCTTTAACATCCAAATCAATATGTTCAATGTGTTTTAATGCAACTGAATAATCTATATTTAACTTCAAATAATGAAATTTCATTATTTGTGTTTTAAATAATTTTGAAAGAACAATAGAAATGCTTTTAAATGTTCCGTATTGTTTTATTTTTGAGTTCCACTTCATTTAAGGATGCTTTTTTAAGTAAAAAACTTGTCTTTTATTCGTCTAATGATTTCAAAGAAATTCAATCTATTTTCAATTCCATCGGTAGCTACAATGAGTTTACCATTAAACTCACATAGATTAAAATGGTGTCCTCCTTGACGATAAAATTTATCGGAGTTTGGAATGATATTTACAATTTTTCTTTCACTATAATCAACTGTAGTTAATGTATCTACCTGATATATGTCTGCGCCTGCTCCGTATTGAGGTTTGCACCGCTGGCAAGGTCTGTACAGTTTATCTTGATAAAAAAACAAAGAACCTGCACAACGTCCAGTGTTTGAATCGGTAGCTATCGGAGATTTTGGATGTTCTATCCATTCCTCGTCAATGCTACTACTGTAATACAATCTCAATATATTTGCTTTTTCCGTATAATCAGTTGTAAACAGATAATATTTACTTTCATAATAAATAATAGAACTATCTTTAAATTGTTTCCTTGTTAATAATGTTTTGTAAGGTTTCCATGCTGTTAAATCGACATTGGGTTTGTACAGCTTTATCGAATTATCATAACCGGTTTCCGGCATCATAAAAATCTCCGTTCCTATGGTAAAAACATTCGGATAGGATAGATGAAATGCTTCCTCCAAAACAACTTCCGGTTTGCTCCAATGTTCCAAATCAGAAGTTTTAATCATCTTAATAACGCCCTTGCCATATAAATCAATCTGTTCTTCATAAAACAGATATAATTCATTATTATGAGCAAACAAAAAAGGGTCAGCAATTATAACGATTGGATGACGACTGAAAAAGTTTTTACAGGAATAAATTTCTTTTACCACATTAAATTTTGTTATATCAAAGATATTTTTTCCCGCTATACTTATTCTAACATTAAACTGAGTCTGAGATAATCTTTTATATATACTTTGTGTCATTTTTCTTTTATCTCTGTATTTTAATACTTCTTATACCACGCTGCAAACTTACCCAAGCCTTCTTTTAAATCGGTTGTTTGTTTGTAGCCCACAGCACTATCAAGATCGCTTGTGTCGGCATAAGTAGTTTTTACATCGCCTTGTTGCATCGGATACATTTCCAAAATAGCTTTTTTCCCTATCGCATCCTCCATCGTATGAATAAAATCCATTAATTGAACCGGTTGCGAATGTCCTATATTAAATAATTGATAATAAGGTTGCTGTTTGTTTTCATTTGGAATATGATTCATTACACGCACAACACCTTCAATAATATCATCAATATAAGTAAAATCTCGACTTAAATCTCCATTGTTAAATACTTTTATCGGTTTACCTTCGGTTATTGCCTTGGCAAACAAAATTGGAGCCATATCTGGACGACCATAAGGACCATAAACAGTAAAAAATCGCAAGCCTGTTGTTGGCAATTGGTACAAATGACTATATGTATGCGCCATCAGTTCGTTTGCCTTTTTTGTGGCAGCATATAAACTAATTGGATAATCCACTCGGTCGTATTCAGAAAATGGCACTTTATCGCTATTACCATACACACTACTCGAACTTGCATAAACTAAATGCTTGATCTTATTATGTCGACAACATTCCAAAATATTCATAAAACCAATTAGATTACTATCAACATAAGCATGTGGATTTTCAATTGAATATCTTACTCCTGCTTGTGCTGCCAAATTTACAACTACATCAAATTTCTCGGCTGCAAATAACTTTTCAAGAAATTCTCTATCTTCTAAATTGGCTTTTACAAAACGATATCTTTCAAAAGTAGTACTCTGCACCAATTTTCCATATTCGATTTCACCTTCTGCAATTCCAGTTTCTTTCAAGCGAACATACTTCAAATGGACATCGTAATAGTCGTTGATATTATCTAACCCAATCACCTCATATCCTTCAGCAAGCAATCGCTTGACTAAATGGAACCCAATAAAACCAGCTGTGCCTGTAACTAATATTTTTATTCTATTATTCAAAATTCTGTTTGTCTCTTAACTGATAATAAGTGTCAAGCGTTCCTATATCATAACGTTTTCCTGTCATGTCCCAAGCATGAAAAACAGTTTTTGATAACATATAGTTTACCAAACTTCCCGGAGCATCAGTATTACAACCTTCTGTCACACATTCCTGAATGTACTTTATATCGTTTTCCTTATAGATATAGAACGGTGGTACTGCATAATGAGATTTCGGTTCACGAGGTTTTTCTTGCATTTCCAACACCTTATTGTCCTTGTCAATAGTAATTACGCCTGTACGTTGAAGTGCAGCTATTTCCGGCTCATAATGTGTCATAATCAGCGAAGTCTGTTTTTCTTTGAAATAGTCTACAAAACCACGAAAAGAAAAAGTCAATATATTGTCGGCAGCAATTACTAACAAATCATCATCGTAGAGTTGTTCTCGCTCAATCGCCAATAATAAATCTTTAACTGCACCCAACCGATTTTCGTTCTCTATCGAGCCATCGTCAATAATGGTAATTTTTTTGGTATATTGACTTGTTGCTGCCCATTTTTCAAAATGAGACAAAAACTTATGGTTGCTGATAATAATGTGCTCATCTATCTCATCAATGACATCCACATCCTCAATCAAACGGTCTAAGATAGAAACTCCACCAATTTCCAACAGTGGTTTGGGGAAATTTTCCGTTACCGGATATAATCGGGTCGCATATCCTGCCGCTAATACGATATTTTTCATAATAAATTATACAAACCTTGCCCCTGAATCTGTTTTACAGAAATGGAACTCAAAACTTCCTCCATATTGAGGAAATTGCTCTAAATATTTTGCAGTAACCGATTGTTGAATAGCATCTTTTTTTGTCGGATCAAGTAAACAGATACAAGCACCTTTAAATCCGGCTCCGCTAAATCGACCTCCATAGATTCCATCGGTTTCACGCATAATGTTATAAATCGCAATTAATTCGGGACTTCCACACTCATATTTATTGATAGAACTATCACAGCTATCAAATATTAATCGACCAAAAGCATGAATATCTCCTTTCTGCCAAGCATTAACTCCTTGTTTTACTCTTCCACACTCCGAATAAAAATGCTCTGCTCTTTTACGAAATCTTTTAGGAAAATCGCCCTTCGTTTCATGAAAATAAGACTCTGGAACATCGCGTAAGAACGTCTTATCTAACGTTCTAAGTGTTTGCTTTTGGGCTGCTAACATATTCCATGCTGCAACTTTACATTCACTCACTCGTAAATTATAGTCGCTGGAAATAAGACTTCGCGTCAATCCAGAAAAAATAATACCAACTTCAAATTCCGACATATCATTTGCTTTGGGAAGTAGCTGATAATCATTTGTATCTGTATCTAAATACAACAAATTATCTTTTTCGCTCAATACCACACATGCCTGATCTAATATTCCATTATTCAATCCAACATATTCCCTTTCAGCCTCAGAAGTAATCCGAATAATCTCCATTGGCGTTAGACTAATATCATTAGCATCAGATAAGGCCAAAACATACGCTACCAGCACAGCAGCCGAAGAAGACAATCCTCCAACCGGCAGACTTCCTTTAATCAAACCCTTAATTCCATATTTCAGATGGAATCGTTTTTTTAGAGCATAAACAGCACCTCGTATATAATCTCCCCAATCGTTCTTTTTACAAACTACAGGAATATTTAAATCAAAAACAATTTCCCCTTGAAAAGTGAGGCTCTTCATTTCAATTATGCTATCTTCCGATGGGGCAAATAATAATTCGACACCTTTATCAATAGCAAAACCCGAAACCAAACCATGTTGATGATCTACATGTGCTCCCAGCGGACAAACCCGATAAGGTGAAAATATCTTCTTGACATTGTCTTTATTCCCAAAAAACGAATAATAAACGTCCAACATTGCTATACTATTTCTCTTCCAAGTAATAATCAGAATACCCGTATCTTTTAGATTTGGGAACTCCATTTATAACACACGACATATTATACAGTTTCTTATTCTCATAAAGATCTCTGATTTCTTTTAGAGTCTCCTTATGTGTATATCCCACCCGTGTTACATATATAGAGGCATTGGCAAATTGATTCAATCTGAAAACATCAGCAACCAAACCTACTGGAGGAGTATCTACAATAATATAATCATATTCTTTAATTACTTTAGCAAACAAATCATCCAACCTTTTTGAGGCTAACAATTCTGCCGGATTAGGAGGAAATATTCTTGTAGGAATAATATGCAGATTCTTATTCCAATCGCCTGATTTTTCAATAATATCATCTATTTTAATATCAGGGTTTGCCAAGTATTGAGCCAATCCTTTATCCGAGTTAAATTCAACTAACCCTGCCAATTTTGATTTACGAATATCTGCATCAATCAGCAAGGTCTTGTTCCCTGAAGTAGCCAAACTCAAAGCCAAATTTCTCGAAAAGAAACTTTTTCCTTCTCCTGAAACTGTCGATAATACCAATATAACCTTGTTATTTTCTTCTCCCAGCAAGAAACTTAAATTAGCGGCTACAATCCTGAATTTCTCGGCAACACCAGACTTCAATTTTTTCACAGGGAAAGGGTCATCACTGTCAGCAGTTGAAATTTCACCTAAAAACGGTGCCTTAACAACAGAGACTAGTTCTTCTTTGCTCCCTAATTTGACTCTAAATAAATCAAACAAATAAATAATACAAACAGGAATAATTATTCCCAATAAAAAGGCTGCCAACATAATCATTTTCCGATTAGGACTGACAGGAAATCCACTTGTATAAGCCTTATCTATTACTTTTGCATTGGGAGTAGCCAAAGCCAACGACAAACTCGTTTCTTCCCGTTTTTGCAACAAATAAATAAACAAGGTTTCTTTTACTTCTTTTTGACGATATAATTCTCGAGATTCTCTTTCTTGAGTGGATAAACCACGAATTTTACTGGAATATAGATTTTCTTGTTTTACTAATTCGGCACGAGTCGATTTTAATTTTGATTCTTCAATTCTAATTCCTTTCATTAAATTTTCCCTCAAAGAGGCGACTCGTTCTTCATACTCCAACAAAACAGGATTCTCAGGTCTCATCTCCGCAGTTTCCCGTTTTTTATTCAACAACAATTCATTATAGGTAGTGATTAAACGGACAATCGTTAGATCGGTAATACCAACATTAGTCGGTACTACAGCATCAGAGTTCTGTGAAATAAAATCTTTTATCGTGCGTAAAATATTGATTTGCATATCTGTTTCTGATATCTTTTTACCATACTCAGTATTAGCAGAAAGCAACAAATTACCCTCTATGCCTAAATCTGTTATATTCCGTTCCCTCTTATAAGCCTCCACGTCTCTTTCTGCAACTCCTAATTCTTTAGTAATACGGTCTAAGCGGTCATCGATAAAACGAATTGTTTGACGAGCAACAAAATTTTTATCTTCAATCACCTGTTGGTTGTAAAGATCAATCAAAGTATTGATTATATCCTTTCCTTTCGCAACGTTGGCCAACAGAATCGACAATGTTACCACACTGGATGTTTTGGAAGAAGGAGTTATCGTTACCATAGGTAAGTTATCCGGATGTCGAATAGAAACAATTACAGGAAAACTCTCTACTCCTGTTTCATTTTTACTCACCGTAAGTAACCCCCATGGAGATTCAAAAGTTTCACCAAAAAATACTTTTTTTGTGAATGCAGTATCATTAGCGGTAACAATAATGCTACCATCCTCGTTTTGGTCAACAATCAAAGTGCCGGTTCTTTGAAAATCCGTCACATTTACCAAAACAGGCGTTTGTCTATAAATTTCTCTCTTTCTGAAAAATCCGTCTTTGTAATAAACCACATTAAGATTCAAACTGTCAGCTACACTTCTCATCAAAGTTCTAGATCTTAATATTTCAATTTCATTTTCAAGATTTGCATTCGATGCAATGATGCCTATGTCGCTGAATGCCATAAGATCTAATCCTTGAGAACCTTTTTTGTCATCTCTTATAACTACAGAAGAAGTAACCCTGTACAAACTCGTAGTATACTGTAGGTATATAAAAGCCAGTAATACACATAGTACAACAGAAAGCACAAAATATTTCCAATGTTTTACATAACGGAAAATAATTTCCACTAAAGAAACTTCAACTTCCTGCTCATTATTTGAGTGAATTAAACTATTCGAATCCTGCATAATCATTAAACTGTAAATTTATTTTTTTAAAAATAAGGCAATTGTTAACGCCATGGAAACAAGAGAAATACCAAGCGAGGCGTTTTGAATGTAGTTGGTAGAACTTCTGACTCTTGCCTTATTCGGCTCTACATACACAATATCATTTTGTTGCAAATAATAAACCGGAGAATTAAAAATATCAGGTGTAGTAATATCAACCTTAAAAAACTTTTGCCGTCCATCAATTTCACGACTGACTATTATATTACGTCGATTCCCGTAAATAGTCATATCACCAGCAAGAGCCAAGGACTGAACAATAGTTATTTTTTCATCGTCAACAGTATAACTTCCCGGCCTATTTACCTCACCTATCACCGAAACTTTATAGTTCATAAAGCGAATATTAACAACAGGGTCGTTGATGTAAGTCGATATTTTTTCTTGCAAGAGAGCAATCGCCTCAGCCTTCGTCAAACCACCCAAGCGAATTTCCCCTATTAACGGGAAATTTATATTTCCGTTTTGATCAACCAAAAAACCTTGCCACTGAAGAGTTTGGGCATACGCTGCACGATCAAATCTAATAACATTAAATACTTCCGCTGCTTGAGGGTTTTTAGAAGAAACCATAATCAATAAATTGTCGTTATTGACTATACGAACTTCATGCTCCGAAAATTCTTTTGAAAAGTCATGTTGAGACTGAGATCCCTGAAAATAAATAACATTTCTACGAGATCCACATGAAACAAAGAACAGAAGAACAAACGAAAAAAAGAAAAGACGATTTAGCTTTTTATAAAAATTAGCCCCCATAAGTTTATTTTTAAAATAATGAGTTGCAAAGATAGTACTATTTTTTGTTTTTAAAGTATTTTTCTCACATAATAAACGACTTCAGTACCCGGCAATGTAATATTTTTAAATTCTTTGTGTGCTACTGCTAATACAATTGCATCAAAATTGCCTTCAGGCATTTGTCTTAAAATATCTAAACCATATTCTTGTTTTACCTCTTCAGGATTCGCCCACGGGTCATAAACTGTTACATCAACATCATATTCCTTTAATGTATTTATAATGTCTATTACCTTTGTGTTGCGTATATCCGTACAGTTTTCTTTAAATGTAATACCCAAAATAAGTACCTTAGAATCTTTTATGCAAATGTCTTTTTTTATCATTTGCTTTATCACTTGTAATGCAGCATATTCGCCCATACTGTCGTTCAATCGGCGTCCTGCTAAAATTATTTCGGGATGGTAACCATATTCCTGCGCTTTTTGAGCCAAATAATAAGGGTCAACACCAATGCAATGACCACCAACCAAACCCGGACTGAAGTGCAAAAAATTCCATTTGGTTCCTGCAGCTTCAAGAACAGCATTGGTATCAATATCCATTTTATCGAATATTTTCTTCAACTCATTAACAAAAGCGATATTAATATCCCGCTGACAATTCTCAATAACCTTAGAGGCTTCTGCAACTTTAATTGTTGGTGCCAAATGCGTTCCGGCCTCAATAACAGACCCGTAAATAGCATCAATAAGTCGAGCAATTTCCGGAGTTGAACCTGAAGTTACTTTTTTAATTTTTTCTACTGTATGCTCTTTGTCCCCGGGATTAATCCGTTCAGGAGAATAACCGGCAAAGAAATCTATATTAAATTTTAACCCTGATATTTTTTCAATGATAGGAAGACAATCTTCTTCCGTTGCTCCCGGATATACGGTTGATTCATAGACAACAATATCTCCTTTAGACATAACTTTACCAACAATTTCGGTGGCTTTTTTTAATGGAGTTAAATCGGGACGATTATTTTTATCAACAGGTGTAGGAACGGTGATAATGTAGAAGTTGCAATCACGGATGTCGTCGAGATTGCATGTGCAATATAAACCTCCCCCTGCCCCCTCCAAAGGGGGATAGGAAAGTAAAACCGATTGGAGTATTTTATCCGACACTTCTCGAGTGTAATCGTGTCCACTCATCAATTCTTTTACCTTGGATTGATTTACATCAAAACCTATTACCGGATATTTTGTAGCAAATAAACGAGCTAAAGGTAATCCTACATAGCCTAAGCCTACTACAGCAATTTTAATATTTTCAATTTTCATACATCATCACTTTATTTTGACTTTGGTTTATTACGGTTCTCCCCATAAAGCGTTCTCAAACCATTAATACCCATTGTTTGATACCTTTTTACCCAAAATGTTATCAATACATTAGATAAACCTGTAATATCTCTTATTTCTTTACAAGTTTTACCATCCGATTTCAGCAATACGGAATGACAACGGGTTCTGAAACGAGAACAGTTTCCGGTTTTCATGTTCCACGACAATTCTTTACGTTGCTCTTTAGTAAATTCCGGTATTATAATTCGTCCCATATTAAATAAATGAGAAAAAAAAAGAGGCGGTCTTATCAACCGTCTCTTTTTCTGTATTGTATTACTAAAAAATTATTTCGCTCTCATGATAACTACGCGATTCCAATCATTTTCTTTGAATGGTTGTTCTTTATCACCTCTCCACTCAACGATAATTCTATCAGAAGAAATACCATATCTTGAAATCAATTCTTGAGCAACAGCTCTAGCGCGTCTTTCTGAAAGTCTGAGGTTATAAGCAGCAGAACCTGTTTGTCTGTCGGCAAAACCAATTACTACAACTTTCTCATTAGTATTTTTAAGAAATTCAGCAGTATTGAAGATTTGTATGCGTTGATTTGCATCGATAACTGCACTGCTTATGCGGAAAAGAACGATGTTTTCAAATGCAACAAGTGAACTGTTTACATCATCTGGTTTATCTACAGTAGGACATGTAACACATGTTTCACATTTAATCGGACGTTTTGACAACTCAGCGTTTTCATTGCGAAGAGCATTGATCTTGCTGTTCAAATCGTTAACTAAAGCATGATCCATCGGCTCAACCACTTCGAAATAAGTTTTACCCAAGTTGAATGTGAAACCGGCAGTTGCAGCGAGAACATTTTGAGGAATTTTTGCTCCTGCCAAGTCAAGATGAAGACCAAAGTGATTACTCAAACGGAATTCAAACAATAAACCAAAATTGATAGACATACGGCCGTTATCAAAATTTTTACTGTCAACCCAACCGAGACCAGCATAAGGAATAAAGTTAAAAACTCGATTAGCTCTGTATTTTCCAAAATACTGAGACATGTTCCACATAGCGTCTACATGAATATTGATTTTCTCATACATATTAGTACTCGGAATACCTTCTAACCCGTCAAAGAGTTCTTTCTCGAGAATTCCCATGTCTTGTCCTTTAATACGGAATCCCCAATACGGAGCCCACCATCTACCAATAGAAAGATTAAGAGCCGGAAAAGCAACCTTATCTAAATCAATATTGCCAAATTGATTAAAAAGAGATTTTCCTGGATCATCTAATACGGTTTGAGCACCGCCACCTAACTGGATAAACCAGTTATCCCATGTATTATTTGACTTAAATGAAGTCTTAATACCTGCTACATCACTACTAGTTCTAGGCCCTTCTTGTGCAAACGTAACCATTGCAAAAGCCAACAACAAACTAACTAAAGAAATCTTGATTTTCATATTCAAAAAAATTAATTAATGTTTATAATTTAACTATCTTAATTTATCTATCCCAAGTGTACTTATCACACAAATCTTGCGCAAATATATGAATATTTTGAGAAAAAAAACAAAAAAAATACTTTTTTTTAACAATAAGTCGTCAAAAACAAAGAAAATACCTTTTTAGTTAAATTTTCTTCCTATTTTAATAACAACTAATCTCAATTTTTGTTCAAATTTTATTCAAAAAAATTGCAAATTTCCATAATAATTTTTCAAACCTGCATTTTTTAAGCGGAGAGAAGGGGATTCGAACCCCTGATTCCCTTTAGAGGAATACACGCTTTCCAGGCGTGCCTCTTCAACCACTCGAGCACCTCTCCTTCTCTTTCCTTCAAAACGGGTGCAATGTTACGACAAATTCATGAACGAAACAAATAATGATGGAAAATTTACTAAAAAGCACATAATAATTGTTTATTATGTTAAAATAATTTAAATACAGTATCTTGTATTGCATAGTATTAAAATAAACATATATCTTTGCATTGTCATATTAAGATTACTACAATGAAAGAAGACAATGTAAAATCTCAAATGAGAAAAGGAGTATTGGAATATTGCATACTCTTAATTCTCCAAAAAGAACCGGCTTACGCAACCAATATTATACAGGAGTTGCAAGAAGCCCAATTGATTGTTGTAGAGGGCACACTTTATCCGTTATTGACAAGACTAAAAAATTCAGGTCTGCTTAAATACGAATGGATAGAGTCGACCCAAGGTCCTCCACGAAAATATTATGCTCTAACCGAAGAAGGTACTCTCTTTTTATCCGAACTTGAAATTGCGTGGGCGGATATAAACAACACAATTAATCATTTAAAAGGTATAAATAACAAATAAACTGTACGGTCATGAAAAAAACATTGAACATCAATTTAAATGGAAGAGTTTTCAATATAGATGAAGACGCTTACGAGTTATTGGAAAATTATCTTCAAAATTTGAAATCATACTTTAGAAACGAACAAGATTCGGCAGAAATCATTCGCGACTTCGAAGCCCGTATCGAAGAACTTTTTCAGGAAAGAATCCGCTTAGGCTACAACGTAATTTCTATCGAACAAGTTGAAATCGTTATCGAGCGAATGGGTAAACCTGAAGATTTTGGAGATGAAGATTTCAAATCCGAGAATTCAAATTCAAACTCAAACAAAGCCACAATCAATCAGGGAAAACCTAAAAAAAGGTTTTACAGGAATATTGATGAAAAAATATTGGGAGGAGTTTGCTCCGGAATCGCGGCTTATTTTGGCTGGGATCCGCTACCAGTTCGCATTATTTTTTTCATACTGATCCTTCTTCCTATACCTTTTATGTTACTGACTTATCTGGCACTTTGGATTTTCATGCCGGCGGCGATCACTGCAAGTCAAAAACTTGAAATGCGAGGAGAGGCTGTTACGCTTGAAAATATTGGTAAAACGGTTTCTGGAACCACAGCAGCAAGCAGCAATAACGGCGGATACTTATCTTCATTCTTTAAGTTTGGATTAGGATGTTTTGGATGCCTTATCGGGATACCGTTGCTTTTTGCTCTGTGTATTGTTTTTATCGTATTGATATCTTTGATTTTCGGTTTCAGCAGCGTTTTATTCTCCTCTCTTGATTTTTTAGGTTTTGATTGGAACGGAATAACAACAATACATCCGATTGCAAGTCTCATTGCGTTAACTTTGGTAATAGGAATTCCTCTGTTTTCAATTATATATGCGCTGTTTTCATCAAACAAAAAGGTAAAACCATTGAGCAAAACTTTTAGATGGAGCGCATTTATTGTTTGGATCATAGCTTTAATTGTACTTATATTCTCAGGCAGGATTATAATACATAATGAATTATCTTCTCAATATCATAACAAATGGAATATCTTCTGTGATAATAATATTGTAAGCGGTTCAGGAATTATAGCCGATCGCGTAGAAGATTTACCGGCATTTTCTCAATTGAAAATCGACGATAATTTAGTTGCAACAGTAAGAGTTCGCAAGGGAGACACTCCGCAAATTTTAATTAATGGCGATGACAATATTATCGACAAAATTAATTGGAATTTGAAAAATGATGAATTGAGACTCGGAATAAAAGATCACATCAATTTCCAAAGGAGTAAGCTGATTATTACCATTACGGCTCCGGAAATTACCGGAATCAGAATGAGCGGTGCAAATAAAGTATTCATTGACAATAAATTAACAACCGATAATTTCAATATTAAAGTAGAAGGTATCGGAAGTTTCCAGGCAGATAGTTTATTCGTTCAAAACCTGACCTGCAATTTGGAAGGAGTGGGAAAAGCCACACTTGGAGGAAAAGCAGAAAAAGCCTTCATCAGACTTGAGGGAGCCGGGAAAATAGATTCTTTCAATTTGGAAGTCGACTCATTAACCGCTCAATTAGAAGGTGTCGGTTCTATCAGAAGTAATCCTATCGTTTTCTTAGATGCCTCATTAGATGGTGTTGGAAAAATCACCTATAAAAACGAACCTCAAGTCAGGCAAGCATCTATGAATGGCGTAGGAAGAGTCGGAAAAGAATAAAAATTATTATCTTTGCAATTATGAATCAGAAAATATACACTTTATTTCTCGGCACATTATTTTCTTGCTCCATTTGGGCGCAAGCACATATAGTTTCCGACGAATGTAAAGACAGGCAAATTTTCGATTCCTATTTAAAAAAGAATAATCATTTAGCAAATAGCAGTTTGAACTCTCTGTTAGTTCAAACTGCTATGTTTTTTTTAGACACTCCTTACAATGCATCAACCTTAGAAACTAACGAAGAAGAACAGCTTGTTGTTAATTTACAAACATTCGATTGCATGACATTTGTTGAAAACTGCATGGCATTGAGCCGGACTATTCACTTGAAAGATGCAAATTTCGACACTTATAAAAAGGAATTGCAAGCAATCAGATACCGAAACGGAATAATTGACGGTTACACTTCCCGTTTACATTATATTTCCGACTGGATTACCAACAACCAAAAAATGGGAATCTTAGAAGATAAAACCCAACTCTTGGGTGGCATCGTTCTGCCAACACACATTAATTTTATGTCTGTCAATGCTCAAAAATACGATTACCTATCCAAACATCCTGAAGCTGTCGAAAAAATGCGACAAATCGAAGACTCCATTAACAGTCGCACTTATTATTTTATACCTAAAGAAAAAATAAAAGATTACGAAAAACAGATTAAATCAGGCGACATCATCTGTTTTGTTACATCTATTCAAGGTTTAGATGTTTCACATCTCGGAATTGTTTACCGCAAAAACGGCATATTAACATTTATACATGCCTCTACTACCGCAAAAAAAGTAATCATCAATCCTATCTCCATTGCTGATTATTGCAAAAGCATCAAAAGCAATAAAGGAATCATCGTCTGTAGACTGACGCACCACCAAGGATAATACCGCGTAGCGGTTATGTGGCTGGTGATAACACTAAATAACACTAAGTAGCGTTTTGGAAACATAGTTTTCGATTAATATCTTCTTCATTTGCAGAATAATTTTTAATTCTTTTAGCATTATGAAGAAAGGTATTTTTTTGAGTATGCTGTTGATTTTCGCTACATACTCTTGTGGACAAAACACAAACACAAGTGCGGCTCAAACGATAGAGTATGAATATGAGCCTCAAGAAGATTTGCATCATGTAATCCCCGGCGATGGAACAAAATCATGTTCTCCTTATTTCTTTGTCAAAAGCAATCATCCTTCACGGACTGCTTTATCTCTCCAATCAACAAAAGCCGATGTGAAAATTGCCGGTTCGATTGCTAACGTAACGATCGAACAAGTGTATGTAAACACCGGCCAAAGAATCTACGATGCTATTTATATTTTTCCCGGTTCGACAAGGGCAGCGGTTTATGGATTAGACATGACCATAGGCAAGCGCGTTATCCATGCACAGGTGAAAGAACGGGAAAAAGCCCGCACTGAATTTGAAGAAGCGAGGAAAGAAGGCAAACGAGCTACGCTGTTGGAGCAAGACCGTCCGAATGTTTTTAAAATGGAAGTAGCCAATATCCGTCCCGGAGATACCATCAAAGTCAATATGTTTTATACCGAATTGTTGGAATACAGAGATCGCGAATACGAATTCGTTTATCCCACCGCCGTAGGACCGAGGTATTCTAATCAGGAAGAAGAACTTGCAACGCGATCCATAATTCAAACATTTTTTATGGAAAAACCGGCATTTGATGTCGATGTTACGATTGAAAGTCCTGTTCCGGTTCAAAATGTTGCGGCATCGCATCAAATAAAAATGTCAAGAATATCAGATAAATTGATGAAAATAACCCTAAATGACCCCAAAGGAACCGAAACCGGAGCAGATTTTATTTTGAAATACGGATTACAAGGCGGAACCGTCGAAAGTGGACTGACATTATACAATCACGGTAACGAAAAGTTTTTCTTAATGATGATGCAACCGCCTAAGAAAGCGGCAGAAACGGCAATCATGCCGAGAGAATATATTTTTATTGTAGACGTTTCCGGTTCCATGTCGGGCTTTCCGTTAGAAATAAGCAAAACCATTCTGCGAAAACTGATTTCTTCCCTGAAACCGGCCGACCGTTTCAATGTATTATTGTTTGAAAGCAACAATGCGATGATGTCTGACCGTTCGTTGCCTGCCACTCAAGAGAATATCGACAAAGCCACACGACTTATTAGTAACCAGTATGGCAGCGGAGGCACGGAGCTTTATCCCGCACTCAAAAAAGCTTTTTCGTATAAAGACCCGGAACTGGAAGACTATGCACGCACTTTTATTATAGCTACCGACGGGTATGTTACCATCGAGTCGAAAGCCTTCCAACTGATTGCCGATAATGTGGATAAAGCGAATTTTATTCCTTTGGGAATAGGTTCGTCCGTTAATCGTTATCTGATAGAAGGAATGGCTTATGCCGGAGCTTCCGAAGCATTTATTATAGAAAATAAAACCGAAGCCGAAAAAGTTGGGGAACATCTGATTAAAACAATTTCACAACCTTTATTAAGTGATATTTCCATCAATTGGGGCGGAATGGAAGTATATGACACTTATCCTCAAAAAATACCCAATATGTTTACAGAACGGCCGATAGTTGTTTTTGGGAAATACAAGGGAAATCCGAAAGGCACCATCACACTTTCCGGAAAAACGGCACAAGGATATTTTCAAAGAAGTATTCCGACTAAAGAAATCGTTCATTCGAAAAACGAAGCATTGCGTTATCTCTGGGCAAGAAATAAAATCAAATTCTTGAGCGATTATGCATTCTGTTTTGTTTCCGGTTCAGATGGTTGGGGAGGGCATGAAGGAATATCAGAAAAAAGCAAACAGGAAGTTACTCGATTAGGATTGAAATATAATTTGTTAACAGCTTATACTTCTTTCCTTGCCATAGACAATGATTTACAAGGAGGAGAATATCATCAACCCGAATTAAAAGCTACGGTCAAATATACACCTACGGCAATTACGACAAATATGGAAGGTAGAACTGAAAGCTGTGCTGTTATTGCCGACTGTTCTCCTGTCTTAGCTGCTGCGCCTGCACCGGCTGAAATGGCATTTACACATGTAGAATCAATGCCGATGTACTCCGGAGGAGAAAAAGAGGTAATGAAATATTTAGCCGAAAACCTGAAATATCCAATAGCGGCAATAGAAGCCGGCATTCAAGGAACTGTTGTTTTACGGTTTATAATTGATAAAAACGGAGATGTAACGGATATAACTGTATTGCGTTCTCTTGAACCAAGTTGCGATGCAGAAGCTATAAGGGTGCTTAAGTCGATGCCAAGATGGATTCCTGGCAGACAAAACGGCAACCCTGTAGCGGCTTATTTTACATTGCCGGTTAGATTCAAACTAATTGAAAATATCCCGATAACACTTGATAACACTAAGTAGCATTTCGGAAACATAGTTTCTTCCCGATAACTCTTTTATTTGCAGTATGAAAAACGATAAAAGAGTTATCGGATTCAAAACAAATTTATTAACAATTTAAATCTTTAAAGTCATGGCACGAACAATTGATTTAACTTCAAAAGAATGGCTTGATTTGGTATTTGCCAATAAAAACCAAGAATACGGAGCATATAAAATCCGTAAAACATCATCAAAAAGACACTTAGCGTCTTTAGCTATCGTGATATTTTTGTGTGTAGCATTTTCTGTATTTCCAACAGTGATGAGCAAACTGTTTCCTGCAGAAACAGAGGTTGTTAACCCTGATGATACTGGAAGAATAAAATTAATTACTGTTGACATTCCAGAAAACAAAATCATTGATGTTAAGCAACCTGAACCCATCGTCAATCCGGCACCGCTCGTAAAATTCACGCCTCCTGTTATCAGACCTGACGATCAAGTTGCAGAAACAGAACAAATGCTAACTCAAATCGAGTTGTCAAATCCGAATGTAGGAATTTCAACTATTAATAGAGAAGGCGTTACCGGTGGAACCGACTTTACTCCTACAGTGATTGTCGATCCCAAAATAACAGAAACTCCGTTCATTCGTGTTGAAGAAATGCCAACCTTTCCGGGAGGGGAGAAAGAACTGATGAGTTATTTAAGCAGAAATATCAAATATCCTGTGATCGCTCAAGAGCAAGGGATTCAAGGAAACGTTGTACTTCGCTTTGTTGTTGACAAAAAAGGGGATATCACAGATGTAACCATACTTCGCTCTCTTGACCCAAGCTGCGATAAAGAAGCGGTTCGAGTAGTAAAATCAATGCCTAAATGGATTCCCGGAAAACAAAACGGTACTCCGGTGCCGGTTTATTACACAATTCCGGTTAGATTTAAGCTGCAATAATTAATTTCACTCAAAAAGTTCAATGTCTGAATATTTAAAACACGGAGTTTCACGGAGTAATTGTTCACGGAGTCTCATATAAAAACTCCGTGTTACTCTGTGTGAAAAATAAAAAATGATATATCTTTGAAACATCAATTAAACATTTTATGATATGAAAAACATTAATTTCCTTTTAAGTTTCTTAGCAATCGGCACATTTGCATTTTTAAGTTCCTGTGGCAATGCTCGTTATAAAAGCTATGATGCAGCATGTATGAGCATCGCTGTTTTTGATGAAGAAAACAGCGAAGAATACCCAACTTTCGACGAAAACCGGTTCTTGTCTGCTCAAACAAATCCGCTATCAACATTTTCATTGGATGTAGACGTTGCCTCTTATGGAAATATGAGACGTATTATCAATCAAGGAAAAATACCTGCTAAAGATGCGATACGAACAGAAGAACTGATTAATTATTTCAGTTATGATTATCCTTCACCGACAGGAGAACATCCGGTAAATATCACGACAGAAGTTGCGCCTTGTCCATGGCAAGACAAACATAAAATCGTCAAAATAGGCATTAAAGCCAAAGAAATCCCTACAGAAAACTTACCATATTCTAATTTTGTATTCCTGATTGACGTTTCCGGTTCCATGTATGGGCCGACTCGTTTAGACTTAGTAAAATCTTCTCTCAAACTTTTAGTAAATAATTTAAGAGATAAAGACAAAGTTGCCATTGTTGTATATGCAGGCGCGGCAGGCGAAGTATTGCCTTCCACAAAAGGGAAAGACCGCCAGAAAATCCTCGAGGCCATTGATAATTTGAGTTCAGGCGGCTCGACTGCCGGTGGAGCGGGAATACAATTAGCCTATAAAGTTGCCGAAAAGAATTTTATTCCCAAAGGAAATAACCGAATTATTTTATGCACCGACGGAGATTTTAATGTAGGCGTTTCCTCTATTTCCGAATTGGAAAAACTGATAGAAACAAAAAGGGAAACAGGCGTATATCTTACGATTTTGGGTTATGGAATGGGAAATTATAAAGATAATAAGCTGCAAACACTTTCTCAAAAAGGGAATGGAAATCATGCTTATATCGACAATATTCAAGAAGCCAATAGAGTATTGGTACAAGAATTCGGAAGCACAATGCACACCGTTGCAAACGATGTAAAACTACAAATCGAATTCAATCCCACCCATGTAAATTATTATCGCTTAATCGGATACGAAACCCGCTTGTTAAACAATGAAGATTTCAACGACGACCAAAAAGATGCCGGAGAACTCGGGTCCGGTCATACGGTAACCGCTCTTTATGAAATAATTCCTGTGGGAGTAGAAAATCCATACAAAGGGAAAATCGACGATTTGAAATATCAAAAAGAAAAAGCAAACGCTGAAAACTATTCTTCCGAAATGTTGACAGTCAAGTTGCGTTACAAGAAACCGGGAGAAAATGAGAGTAAAAAATTAGAAGTTCCTATTTCTTCAATCACAGATAACGATCAAGTTATTTCTAAAGATTTCAAATTTGCCATGTCGGTAGCTATGTTCGGACAACTGTTAAGGGATTCTGAATTCAAAGGAGACGCCACTTATTCAAAAGTAATCAATCTTGCCAAAGAAGGTATTGATAACGACGAATATGGCTATCGCACAGAATTTATCCGATTGGCAGAGGCAGTCAATCAAATGGCGAAATAGTTTGATTTTATTTTCCCAATTCTTTTGTCTAATTTTGAGCCACGAATTCACACAAAATAAAACGTGTAAATTCGTGGCTCAAAATATAAAATAATGAAACAATATTTAAATTTACTTGATAGAGTTCTTACTGAAGGCGTAAAGAAAGAAGACAGAACAGGTACCGGAACCCTCAGTATTTTCGGACATCAGATGCGATTCAACTTAGGAGAAGGTTTTCCGATGCTTACAACCAAAAAATTGCACCTGAAATCAATTATTTACGAATTACTTTGGTTCTTAAAAGGCGACACCAATATCAAATACCTTAACGAAAACGGAGTACGTATTTGGAATGAGTGGGCAGATGAAACCGGTGATTTAGGTCATATCTACGGTTATCAATGGCGCTCTTGGCCGGACTATACAGGCGGCCATATCGACCAAATTACGGAAGTTGTCGAAACAATCAAAAACAATCCCGATTCTCGTCGAATTATTGTCAATGCTTGGAACGTAGGTGATTTGAAGAACATGAAACTTCCTCCCTGTCATGCTTTTTTCCAATTTTATGTAGCCGATGGAAAATTGAGTCTACAGCTTTATCAGCGCAGCGCGGATATTTTCCTCGGAGTGCCTTTTAACGTCGCATCTTATGCTTTACTGTTACAAATGATGGCACAGGTAACCGGATTGCAAGCCGGTGATTTCGTACACACTTTCGGAGATGCGCATATTTACACCAACCACTTGGAACAAGTACGCCTGCAATTAAGCAGAGAGCTTCGTCCACTTCCAACAATAAGAATAAATCCTGAAGTCAAAAGCATTTTTGATTTTCAATACGAAGATTTTGTATTGGAAGACTACAACCCGCATCCGCATATAAAGGGAGAAGTAGCTGTTTAAAATATTCATCTAAGAATCAATGATTTGCCGTCTTTTTTGGAAAGAAGATTTGCAATTTCGTGAAATTATAGTACTTTTGCGCCCGGGTAAGTCCTATACGGCCAGCTCCCTTCAAATCCCCCAGGGCTTGATCGCAGCAAGGGTAGTCGGTTGTAGCGGTGCGATATAGTTAGCTTACCCTTTTTTATTTACTTCACTTGAACCCGTTTCGTTGCTCCTAAATGTTTGTTGCGGGAGTTAACTTGCTCAATTAATTTTTCGGCTAAATCAATGAATGCCCGACCGGTTATTGAATCTTCGTTGAGAGCAACAGGTTTACCATCGTCTCCACCTTCACGAATGCTTTGTACGATAGGAATTTGTCCCAGCAGAGGGACATTCATTTCTTCGGCTAATCGCTTGCAGCCTTCTTTTCCAAAGATATAATATTTGTTTTCAGGAAGTTCGGCAGGAGTGAACCACGCCATATTTTCGACCAAACCAAGTACCGGAATATTTACTTTTTCTCCGGTAAACATATTAATTCCTTTGCGGGCATCGGCCAAAGCCACTTCTTGCGGAGTGCTTACCACCACAGCTCCGGTGACGGCAAGTGTCTGAACCATCGTCAGATGAATATCACTTGTTCCGGGCGGTAAATCAATCAGGAAATAATCCAGTTCTCCCCAGTTGGCATCGGCAATCAGTTGTTTCAGCGCATTGCTGGCCATATTTCCACGCCAAACCAGTGCGCTGTCTTTATCAACAAAAAATCCGATAGAAAGGACTTTTACGCCATAATTTTCTTCCGGAATAATCAAATCACGGCCGTCTATATTCTCCAATACAGGACGAGCCGCTTCTAAATTAAACATTTTCGGAATAGACGGGCCGTAAATATCGGCATCCAACAAACCAACCTTATAACCTAATTGAGCTAAAGCAACAGCTAAATTGGCCGAAACAGTACTTTTTCCAACACCGCCTTTTCCGGAAGATACTGCAATGATATTTTTTACTTGTGGCAATAACTTTTCAGGTTCCGGACGAACCACTTGCTTAGTAATAACTTCAATATTTCCTTTTATCTCAACGTCTTCTCCAATATAAGTGAGGATAGCGGTTTCGGCAGCCTTTACCACCGATTTGACAAATGGATCGTTGGGTTTTTCAAACGAAACGGAAAAAGACACCTTATTGCCGACAATGCGAATGTCTTCACTGACCATTCCCATTTCCACAATGCTTTTTCCGGTTCCGGGATACCGGACATTTTGTAGGGCATCAATGATTAGTTTGGGGTATAGAGCCATGCCGAATTAACCGCATTTAGAATTACCACATTCGGTACATCTTAAGCAGCCTTCTTGGAAAACAAGCGATTCTTTTCCGCAGTTGGGACATTTTTGGCCTTTTACTTCGGTTCCGTCGGTAACATATTTTTTCAGAGCACGTTCGACACCGTTTTTCCAAGTATTGATTGATTCATTGTTCAATTCCAGACCTTGTACCAGTTTGATAACCTGTTCGATAGGCATTCCGTATCTCAATACTCCGGAAATCAATTTCGCGTAATTCCAAAATTCAGGATTGAATTTATCCGACAATCCTTCAATGGTTGTCTTGTAGCCTCTTTTGTTAGTGTATTGGAAGTCATAGCGCTTGTTTCCGCTATTATCCGTATTTTTGATGATTGTGCCGGAAGAAACATTCTTTGGAAGAAATATACCCTCGTCTTCGTCGTTGATACCGGTAAAGATTTCGTAAGGGCGACCATTGACTTTCCCTATAAAGGCAATCCATTTATCCTTATTATTTTGGAATTTAACAATATCAGCTTCCAATTCTCTCGGACGTTTCGGGAGTATTTCGTGAACTTGAATACAATCGCAATCCTTATCCTTTTTATTGTCGTCTGCTGCCACTAATACGCCACTACGCGATCCGTCGCGATAAACGGTACAACCTTTACATCCTGATTTCCAAGCCTCCACGTACAATTTATTAACCAGTTCTTCATCTACATCGTTGGGCAAATTAATCGTAACACTGATGGAATGATCCACCCATTTTTGCATACGACCTTGCATTTTAACCTTCTGAATCCAATCCACATCATTGGAAGTCGCCTTATAATAAGGAGATTTGGCAACCAATTCGTCAATTTCTTCCGAAGAATATTTTTTCGTTGTAGGATAGCCATTGGCCTCCATCCAAGTAACAAATTTATGGTGGAATACGATATATTCTTCAAATGCGTCACCTGTAGCATCTACAAAATCAACTTTTACCGACAAATCGTTCGGATTTACTTTCCGGCGACGTTTGTATACAGGTAAGAAAACAGGTTCGATTCCCGAAGTTGTTTGTGTCATCAAACTGGTTGTGCCGGTAGGAGCAATGGTCAAACAAGCGATGTTGCGACGACCATATTTTACCATATTTTCGTAAAATTCAGGATCTTCTTTTTTCAAACGGTTAATGAAAGGATTTTTTTCTTCTCTTTTGCTATCGTATATTTCAAAAGCACCACGTTCTTTAGCCATCTGAACTGAAGACGCATACGCACTTAAAGCCAATGTTTTTTGCACTTTTTCGGCAAAATCAATCGCTTCTTCAGAACCATAACGCAATCCCATAGCAGCTATCATATCGCCTTCTCCGGTAATTCCGACACCGGTGCGGCGTCCCTGCAATGTTTTTTGTCTGATTTTTTCCCAAAGAATTTTTTCTGCATATTTCACTTCTTCCATTTCCGGATCATGGCCTATTTTCCCTAAAATCTCGTCGATTTTCTCAGCCTCAAGATCAATAATATCATCCATGATGCGTTGAGCCAAAGCTACATGCTTTTTAAACAATTCGAAATCGAAATAAACATTCTTCTTGAATGGATTAACAACATACGAATACAAATTGATCGCCAACAAACGACAACTGTCGTAAGGACAGAGAGGAATTTCTCCGCACGGGTTTGTAGAAACGGTTTTAAATCCTAAATCGGCATAACAATCAGGGACTGATTCTTTAATAATTGTATCCCAAAATAAGATTCCGGGTTCGGCAGAACGCCACGCATTGTGTACAATTTTTTTCCACAAAGCCTGAGCATCAGTTCCATGCTCAAACGAAGGATTTTTTGAATCGACAGGATATTGTTGAAGATAAGGCTTTCCTGCAATTGCAGCTTTCATAAAATCGTCGTCTATTTTTACCGAAACATTGGCTCCGGTAACCTTGCCTTCCGTCATTTTGGCATCAATAAACGATTCCGAATCGGGATGTTTAATCGACACACTTAACATCAAAGCTCCACGACGACCATCTTGTGCTACTTCGCGCGTAGAATTGGAATAGCGTTCCATAAAAGGCACCAAACCGGTGGAAGTCAACGCCGAATTTTTCACCGGAGAACCTTTAGGACGAATGTGAGATAAATCATGCCCTACTCCACCTCGGCGCTTCATCAATTGCACCTGCTCTTCATCGATTCTGATGATAGCGCCATAAGAATCAGCGCTACCATCAATACCGATTACAAAACAATTAGAAAGGGAGGCAACTTGAAAATTGTTTCCAATTCCGGTCATTGGACTTCCCTGGGGGACTATATATTTGAATTTATCGAATAAATCGTACAGTTCTTTTTCGGATAATGGATTGGTATACTTCGCTTCAACTCTTGCAACCTCTTTAGCCAAACGCTTGTGCATATCATCGGGTGACTTTTCGTAAATGTTACCAAGTGCATCTTTCAAGGCATATTTGTTAACCCACACCTTAGCAGCCAATTCATCGCCCATAAAATAATCAAGGGATGCTTGATAGGCTTCATCGAATGAGAATGTTTTTTTATCCACGGCAAAAAATTTATATAGTTTTTTATTATTACATGACACGTCCCCTCATAACAGAAATGAGAGTGCAATGTTACGAATTACTTTTAAAAAAACCAAAAATTATGCTAATTTTTATCTTATTTTTTTAAAAAGTTTTCCAATTTAAAAATTAATTCACTCAAAATCAGATATTTAAAAATTTCAATTAACAAAAAAGTTTTCCAAAATGAAATTTGATAAAATAAATCGCTTTTTTATTTTGAAATATAGTAAAAAAGGCGCCTCACTATTTGTGAGACGCCTCTGTAAGATTTTAAGATCGGTATGATCAGAATTTATAGATAAAACTAAGATTTCACCAATTAATATGCTTACATTTGCAATCTATAAAAAGGGAAACTATGAAGTCATTAAAGAATAGAAGAACTATCAGGAAATACTCGGATAAACCTGTAAGTGATAAGTTGTTGAATGAATTATTGGAAATTGCAGCCCGAACATCCACTACCGGAAACATGCAACTTTATAGCGTTATCGTTACTCGCGACGAGTCGATGAAAGCAACGCTCGCTCCTGCTCACTTCAATCAACCGATGGCAACTCAGGCTCCCGTTGTGTTAACAATCTGTGCTGATTTTAACAGATTCAATAAATGGTGCATATTGCGAAATGCCGTTCCCGGATATGATAATTTCGTATCATTTTTTAATGCTGCTATGGATGCGCTGTTTTTCGCTCAAACATTTTGTGTTGCTGCAGAAGAAAAAGGTCTGGGCATTTGTTATTTAGGAACAACGACTTATAATCCCGACAAAATCATCGATATTTTGGCATTGCCTAAATTTGTGATTCCCGTAACTACCATCACTTTAGGCTATCCCGAAGTAATTCCGCCTCAACCCGACCGTTTGCCTATAGAATCTTTTGTACATCACGAAACTTACAATGATTACAAGCCTCAAGATATTGACTCGTATTATTCAAATAAAGAGTCGTTGCCTGAAAATCATCAGTTTATTAAAGAAAATCACAAAGAAACTTTAGCGCAGGTTTTTACAGATGTAAGGTATAAAAAAGCTGATAATGAGCATTTTTCGAAAGTTCTATTGGAGACATTGAAAAGGCAAGGGTTTCATAAAGGCTGAAAGCCTTACATCAATAGCGTAGGGCAACGCCCTGCGGACTTGAATGCACCACCCACCTCTAAGCCCTTTCAGGGCGCAATCAATAATTTTTGTAATTCTTCTCCGGTTAAATCTATATGTAACTTGGATTTATAAGCCAGTGAAATTTTTCCGGTTTCTTCGGAAACAACAATCACTTTAGCATCGGTTTCTTGAGAGATTCCTAATGCCGAACGATGCCTTAATCCCAATTCTTTCGGAATATCGGTTCGTTGGGAAACAGGCAATATACAAGCTGCCGCTTTGATTTTTTTATCGGCAATAATAGTTGCTCCGTCATGTAACGGGCTATTTTTAAAGAATATATTTTCAAGGAGACGGGAACTTAATGCGGCATTCAGCATTTCACCGGTTTCGATATAAAGTCCCAAGTTCACTTTTTGTTGCAGGACAATCAATGCCCCGGTTTTAGATTTCGCCATATTCATGGATGCCAACACGATAGGCATAATATAAGAAAGGTCTTCCTGAATTTGATTCGGCTTGGGACTAAAAAGTTTAGTCAAGAATTTCCATCCCTTGTTAGAACCCAAAATCAAAAGAAACCGCCTGATTTCATCCTGAAACAATATAACCAATACTAAAAATCCGACACTGATGAATTTATCCATGATGGCACCCATCAGTCTCATTTCAAATACTTGGGAAACCAAAATCCATGCGGCAATAAAAGACAAAACACCCACGAAAATAGCAATCGTTCCCGAATCTTTCATCAACCGGTAAGTTTTATACAGGAAAAATGCTACTAAGAGAACATCTATGGCGTCTTCTATTCCGAAATGTAAATACATATTTTAATTATTAACGCTTGCTATATATAGTTTTACTGCCTCAACTGCTTCTTTTACGTCGTGTACACGAAGAATGTTTGCTTTTTTTGTCAAAGCCAAGGTATTCAAAACCGTTGTTCCGTTAAGACTTTCTTCCGGAGAACAATTGAGAATATTCCGAATCATTCTTTTTCGTGAAATCCCGACTAAAATCGGGAGTTCAAAAGTACAAAAAATTTCCAAACTATTCATTAATTGATAGTTTTGATTAGTTGTCTTGCTAAAACCAAAACCGGGATCGATAATAATATCATTAACGCCCATTCGGTGCAGTTGATTTATTTTTTCTGAAAAATACAAAAAAATATCTTGTATCAGGTTATTATATGTTGTGTATTGCATCATGGTTTGAGGTGTTCCCTGCATGTGCATGATAATATAAGGAACTTTTAATCCGGCCACTACATCAAACATTTTATCATCAAGATTTCCGGCAGAAATATCATTGATTATGGCAACTCCATATTTTTCGACACATTTTCGAGCAACTTCCGAACGAAAAGTATCTACCGAAACAACAGCATCCGGGTACATTTCAAATAATATGGACAAAGCATAATCCAAACGCTGCATCTCTTCTTCTTCACTCACAAATGCGGCATTCGGGCGGGAAGAATATCCTCCGATGTCGATTATATCTGCGCCCTCTTCGATTATTTGTGTTATTCGTTTACGGATTTCTTCTTCTGTTTGTTTCCGGCTACCTTCAAAAAACGAATCGGGTGTAATATTCAGGATTCCCATCACTTTTGGTGTGGAGAAATCCATTAGAGAGCCTTTTATATTGATTGCTTTAAGCATTCCGGAATTTTTGTTGATTTATTTCAAACTGTTTTTTCTGAAAACCTCTATTTCTTTTTGTCTTTTTTTCAATTCTTTATTTAATTTTTTCTCGTATTGTCTTAATGTTTCTTCTGTAATTTCATCTCCCGGAGAAAATAGTAAGTATTTGTTGCGTTCTAGAAATTCAACACCATGTCTATCTATAAAGAATTGTTCACCTCTAACTCTCCATAGTCTGTACAAAAGTTTGGCATGATGTCCGATAGGTATATTCTCATAAGCATAAGGCATTATAAAATTACTTAACCAATAATATTCTCTTATGGCACTTTGAAATGACCCTATTTCACTTGCATACCCCATAATTATCGGGTAAGCAAAAGTATTCATAATATCTAATGTTTCAATGAGATCATTAAGCATTTCTTGTTGGTTGGAAAAAAGTGATTGATAAACCACATATAACGTGTCGGCATACTCTTGTCCTTCCTTAGTTGAGTAATCAGGTTTATCTCCATCTCCCAACGTCAATATTCCGGCTTTGTATATTTTGGTTTTAGTTAAATTATTTTTAAACCGTTCAATGTTTTCAATAGTCATTTTTGCTTTTTCCCATTCGCTCGTCTCGACCATGGAACGTCTCGCATAAAAAACCTGTATCATGATAATGAATAAAGTTATTAAGACGCCAATGTAAGAGAGATTGGGCAACCAAGCGCCAAGCTTAGCATACCATGGTTTTTTCTGTTCGTTGCTCATGATGATTTAATTGTTATTAGGGTATTTTACAATCCAAGTCCTCTTTAGGGGATTTAGGGGTTAATATTTTCAATTTCTTTTAGCCAAAGCGCGCTGCTTGCATCACTCGGCATCTTCCAATTGCCGCGAGGAGATAAATTGACCGAACCGATTTTTGGTCCATCGGGCATACAAGAGCGTTTGAATTGTTGACTGAAAAAGCGACGGAAGAAAACCTCCATCCATTTCAGGATAATTTCATCCGTATACGAGTCTTTGAAAGCATTTTGAGCTAAAAAGAGTATTTTTCGCGGAGAAAATCCGAAACGTACAGCATAATATAAAAAGAAATCGTGCAGTTCGTAAGGACCGACAATATCTTCCGTTTTTTGAGAAATATCGCCATTACTGTCGGCAGGAAGTAACTCCGGACTAACAGGAGTGTCAATAATATCCAAAAGAATCGCGGCCGATTGCTCATCGACTTGTGTTTCTGCCGCCCATTTCACCAAATGACGGACCAATGTTTTGGGAACTCCTGAATTCACTCCATACATCGATATATGGTCGCCATTGTAAGTTGCCCACCCCAATGCTAATTCGGATAAATTTCCGGTTCCGACAACCAACCCATTTGTTTGGTTGGCTATATCCATTAAGATTTGTGTACGCTCGCGGGCTTGGGTGTTTTCGAAAGTGGCATCGTGAACCGATATATCATGACCGATGTCTTCAAAATGTTGTTTGCAGGCTACAACAATACTGATTTCCCTTATCGTAATACCTAAAGATTGCATCAACGACAGGGCATTATTGTAGGTTCTGCCGGTGGTACCGAATCCGGGCATGGTGATTCCGATAATATTTTTTCTCGGCATTTTTAGCTTGTCGAATGTTTTAACTGTAACCAAAAGTGCAAGCGTAGAATCCAATCCTCCGGAAACACCTATAACTGCGGTATTTACTTTCGTGTGTAACAAACGTTTTGCAAGTCCTCCAATCTGAATGGAAAAAATTTCTTCACAGCGTCCTTTATATACAGTTTCAGCCAGAAGAAACGGTTTCGGGATTATAACTCGTGTAAGTGTAGATTGATAGATTATCGGTGAAAATTCGACATTAACTTTCCGGTAACTATTAGCTGTTTCAGGAACGAACAGCGCATTTTTTTGTCGGTCAGAACGCAGTCTGTCGACATCAATTTCGCTTATAATCAATTGTTCTTCAAAGGTAAATCTTTTGGAAGAAGATAATAAATATCCGTTTTCGTAAATAAAGCCATTTCCTGTGAAAACAACGTCTGTCGTAGATTCTCCATATCCTGCAGAAGCATATACATAACCGGCAATGCAACGAGCTGATTGTTGTTGAATCAAAGATTTCCAATAATCGTTTTTACCTGCCAACTCATTATTTGCAGAAAGATTAAAGATAATTTGTGCACCATTCACTGCATGCTCCGAACTTGGAGGAGAGGTTACCCATAAATCCTCACATATTTCTACGGCAAAAACAGCCGATGTATCTCCGAATAAAATATTTGCTCCGAAAGGAACTTCTTGTCCGGAATATTTGATTGTTGTTTCCTTGCAATCTTTGGCAGAAACAAACCATCTTTTTTCAGAAAACTCGTTGTGGTTCGGAAGATAAGTTTTAGGTACGATTCCTAAAATTTTTCCAGCTTGACAGACAAGGGCAGAATTAAACAATTTTCCGTTTACGGAAACCGGAGCACCAACAATAAATATAATGTTGCTGTTAGCGAATGTTTCTATCAAACAGGCTATTTCTGATTCTGCTTGCTCCAATAGTAATTGTTGGAAAAACAAATCTCCACAGGTATAACCGGTAACAGATAATTCAGGAAAACAAACAATCTGCACTTCCTGTTCAATCGCCTTTTGTATCAGGCGTTCCATTTTCTCCCTGTTGAAAGAACAGTCGGCTACTTTCAACTCGGGAATTGCTGCGGCAACTCTTATAAATCCAAAATTTTCCATATGTGTTTCAAAAAATACACCTTCATTATAATTGGTTTTTATTAGGATAATCTATTGTATAATGCAAGCCGCGGCTTTCTTTCCTCGCCATGGCTTGTTTTATCACTAAATAGCTAACATTAATTATATTACGCAATTCGCAAATATCACGCGATACTACCGAACGAATGAAAAGATTTTCCGTTTCACGGTATAAAATTTCCAAACGGTCTAACGCCCGTTTCAAACGAAGATTAGAACGAACAATACCTACATAACTCGACATGATGGTACCAACTTCCTTGACACTTTGCGTAATCAACACCATTTCTTCCGGAAGTGAAGTCCCCGCATCATTCCAAATCGGGATATCTTCTCTAAAATGATATTTGTCGATATGAGCAATCGCATGTTTGGCTGCGGCATCGGCATAAACCACCGCTTCTATCAAAGAATTGGAAGCCAACCGGTTAGCCCCATGAAGACCTGTACACGAACATTCTCCGGCTGCATACAAACGACGAATGGTTGATTGCCCGTCCAAATCGACAACAATTCCTCCACACAAGTAATGAGCAGCAGGCGCAACGGGTATATAATCTTTCGTAATATCAATCCCGTCGTTCAGACATTTTTCATATATATTGGGGAAATTCTTTTTGGTTTCTTCCGCATCTTTATGAGTAACATCCAAGTAAACAAAATCATCCCCTCGATTTTTCATTTCCGTATCGATTGCACGGGCTACAATATCGCGTGGAGCAAGAGATTTCCGCTCATCGTATTTCTGCATAAACTCTGTTCCCGATTTAGTTCTCAATACTGCTCCGTAACCACGCATCGCCTCAGTAATCAAAAACGACGGACGCTCTTTCGGATTATATAAAGCCGTAGGATGAAACTGTACAAATTCCATGTCTTTTACATATCCCTTGGCTCGATAAACCATAGCGATACCATCACCGGTAGCAACTAAAGGATTAGTAGTTGTCTGATAAATACTACCTATACCACCGGTCGCAATCATGGTAACTTTTGCTAAAAAAGTACGAATCATATTCGTTCGTTCATTTAAAACATAAGCACCATAACATTCAATATTATCTATCTGCCGGGTTATTTTCACACCCAAATGATGTTGCGTTAATATTTCTATAGCAAAATGATGCTCAAACACCTCAATATTCGGATGATTTTTAATCCTGTTAATCAGACTTTTCTGTATTTCAGCACCGGTAGCATCTTTATGGTGCAATATGCGAAACTCGGAATGTCCCCCTTCCCGGTGTAAATCGAAATTACCTTTATCGTCTTTGTCAAAATCGACACCCCACTTGATTAATTCAGTTATTTGAGCAGGTGCCTCTTTCACAACTTTTTCAACAACCGCTTTATCGCTACAGTTGTCGCCTGCAATCAAAGTATCTTTGATATGCTTTTCAAAATCATCTATCGGCGCAGTAACCGAAGCAATCCCCCCCTGGGCATAAAATGTATTGGCATCTTCCAATGTTGTTTTGCAAATAATGGCAACACGACCTTTATCGGCCACTTTAAGGGCAAAACTCATTCCTGCAATGCCGGAACCAATTACGAGAAAATCAAATTTATGTATCATAATTCAATTGAGACAATGATAGAGTGCAAAGTTAATGAATAATGATCTTTATTTACGAAATCAGACAAACTTTTATATCTTTGAGCCATAAAATAAGCATAATAATTATGAATTACGATGTTGTCATTATCGGAGGAGGTCCCGCCGGATACACCGCTGCCGAACTTGCCGGAAAAAACGGATTAAAAACCATACTATTCGAAAAAAACGCGCTGGGCGGAGTTTGTCTGAATGAAGGATGTGTTCCGACAAAGACGCTGCTTTATTCAGCTAAAGTATTGCAAACCATCAAAGATGCCGGTAAATATGGCATTGACTGCGATAATCCCAGTTTTGATTTATCGAAAATCATCCAACGGAAAAATAAAGTTATCCGGAAACTCAACGCAGGCGTCCGTACAAAAATGCAGGAAGCACACGTGGAAGTAATTGCAGGAGAAGCACAAATCATCTCAAAC
>JAIRVZ010000009.1 GCA_031253625.1 Dysgonamonadaceae bacterium | reverse complement strand
TAATTTTTATTTTTATTGGAGATATTGATATCTTGTTGAATGTGGGTCCAATCAATGGAAAATAGAATAAACGATTTCAATAAATGGGTTGATAATACCTCTGCTGTACAAATCAAAAGGATCTGTAATGTTACTGAAAATATTTATTAGACTTTATATAATTGAAAAATCGATCCGTATCGGCAAGGTAAATCGACTATTAGACGAAAAAACTTTTAGATAGCTTGAAATAAGCGAATTAGCATGAATCAAACTTAAAATCCTGCTTTTGGCACGCTTTTTGTTAGAGTATAAATGAAACATATCATAGGTTTTAAGGTTTGGTTATTAACCGGAGGAGCGGATGAAAATCTGCTCCTTTTTTAATCCATAAATCTACAAATTACACTACATCTTTTCATCTTTTACCTTTCCAGCATTCCCTGCTACCAAGCTATCATCCCTATTGGATGAAAATTCCACTACTACATGAATCTTTAAAATTACCTAACATTTTAGTCTTACAATAAATCTTTTTTTTCAGAAAATTGGTAAAAAGAAGAAACATAACTATATTTGCATATAGATGAGTTTAAAATGAAAATTGTGAATTTAATGAAGTTTATTGCTACAATTAGTACACGAATTAACACGAATATAATTATTCGGTTATTCAATTACTCTATTATTCAGTTATTCCGATATTCAACCATCGGGCTGTAGTTTACTTATGCGTTGTAAAATTAAGAATAAATTCGTATCTTTGCACAAATTTTTATTAAATTAGTAGGATAAACTATGGATTATCAAACGATACTATTATCAATCAAGATGTTATCTAAAAACGAACAAGCCAGATTAATATCGGAATTACTCGGACATTCTCCAACATCTTACCTTTCGATTCGTCGGCAACAATTCTATGACAAACAGGCGAGTTGTCCCTGGTGTGAAGGAAAGCATTATTACAAATTTGGAAAAGATAAAGGCTGTCAACGCTTCAAGTGTAAAAGCTGTCTGCGTACATTCACAGAATACACAGGTACCTGGCTTGATGGGTTGCATAAGAAATCTCATGTAGTAGAGTACTTGGAGTTGATGTTGGAAGGGAAATCTTTAGACAAGATATCAAGTAAATTAGGCATCAACAAGAAAACGGCTTTTGATTGGCGTCATAAGATACTGTCATCATTGGGTCAGGACAAGGGTAATGAAATGCGAGGCATCGTGGAAAGTGACGAAACATTTTTTGAAGAATCGGAAAAAGGTAATCGCAGTTTAAACCGTCCCGGTCGTAAACGAGGTTTCTCCACTTCCCCTGACAAGAAAAGGAAAAGGGGAGTCTCAAGCAGCAAGGCTACGGTTATTGCGACAGTTGACAGACAAGGAGGAATGAACCTATCTGTAGCTACCATGGGACGAATTGGTAAGGATGACATAGCCTGTAGCATCGCTACGCCACTACCTGAAAAAACTATTCTTTGTACGGATGGACATGTCAGCTACAAAGGATTTGCCCTTGATAACAAGCTGGAACATGTTACGCTTAGAGCAGATTTAAAGCAGCACGTTAAACATGGGGTATATCACATACAAAATGTCAATTCCATTCACAATAGACTAAAAAAATGGATTGACAATACTTTTTGGGGCGTATCAACAAAATATTTGCAAAATTATCTTGGATGGTTCCGCTTAAATGAAAGACTGAAAGATTCTGCTTCTTCACTCAACGATTTTATTTCCCAAACAATGCAGGACACGGACACTCTAAAACGATACAATTATATTAATATCGCCCATCAATGGCTATTAACAACGCATAAGTAAACTACAGCCAAATCTTTTTGTATTCATCTAAAAATGTTCTCTTTTTGTGATGTTCTTCCTGTGTTTCGATATAATTTATAACTTGCGAAATATGTGACTTACTGTAAGAAAATGCGCCGTAACCTTCTTGCCACGAAAATCGTCCTGCGACTAATCTTTCTTTGTTTATCCATTCCGAACTGTCGCGCTTGGCTTCCTGCATTAACGCTGATAATGCTTGTGTCGGACGGAAACCAAATAAAATGTGAATGTGGTCGGGCATTCCGCCGATTGATAAAACTTTATGTCCGTGTTTTTGAATTATCGAAATGAGGTATTTATACAGCCGTTCCTGCCAATCTTTTTTTATCAACGACATTCTGTTTTGAACAGCGAAAACCGTGTGAATGTGTATTTGTGTAAATGTGTTTGCCATAATTTTAATTTAGTGTTTTGGTTGCATTCCCAACGGAATGCAGGTTAGGGATATTGTGCATTTTTCTACCGAGCGAGGCATTCCTGACGGAATGCAAAACCGCATCGGCAAGAGGGCTTAAAATGATTGTTGTCTTTTTCATTTCATTGTGTTAATGTTTGGGAATATATTCGTCGAGAAATGTTACTATTTTCGTTGATTTATACTCCCTTGCCAAATCAATATCTTCACTATTAACTTTTGCTCCTCTATCAATCAGAAGTTTTATGATGTCTGTTGGTTCATCTCCCATCTCTCCTTCTATTTGAAGTGTTCCGTCGACAGATACATCAATCGCCTGCCATAAAGCCCCATTATTCACGTCAGCCCCATTATCTATCAGAAGTGTTATTATCTCTTTATTTTCGTGCTCAATTGCCTGC
>JAIRVZ010000007.1 GCA_031253625.1 Dysgonamonadaceae bacterium | reverse complement strand
ATTTGATTCTTCTGCGAGCGACTTTATTAGATGTTTGTGGGCATATCACACAGCATTAATGCAGACTTCAGTAGTAACCAACAGCAATCACCCCTTGTTATTAGTTTTTGACGAACCCAAACAACAAGACATTGCAATGGAAAATTTCCAATTATTTTTGGAAATACTATCAAAGTTTAAAAATCAACAAATTTTGGTTTTAGCCTCTTTCGAGAACTCAGATACTTCATTTACAGATGCAACTAATGATATAGATTTCAATCTGATTAGAATTGAAAATAAATTAATTCATCCTATAGGCGATTTTACTGAAAACTGATATTATGAAATTCACCGAACATAAACTCGAACAAGCCTTTTGCGAACTGTTGGCACAAGAAGGTTATCCACACAGTTTGGGAAACACCTTGCTTCGTCAGCCCGACGAAGTGTTGATAGAAAGCGATTTACACACTTATTTGAGCAAACGCTACAAAAACGAAGGCATTACCGGTACGGAAATAAAATCCATTCTGTTGGAATTGAAATCGCTTCCGTCGTCGGATTTATACGAAAGCAACAAGCGTTTTATGAAAATGCTTTCGGACGGGTTTATTTTGAAACGTGAAGACCGCAATCAAAAAGATATTTACATACAATTAATTCATTATGCCGGCTTAGAGAAACATAAATATACCAAAGAAGACTTAGTTTCCATTGTTGCAGAAGACGAACCCGAATATAAAATAGCAGACAAGAATATTTATCGTTTTGTCACTCAATTAGAAATTCAAGGCACGGAAAAGCGTATCCCCGATGGCATTTTGTATATCAACGGCTTGCCTTTGGTCGTGTTTGAATTTAAAAGCGCTATCCGCGAAGATGCCACCATTCATAATGCTTACGAGCAACTGACCGTCCGCTACGGGCGGGATATTCCCGAACTGTTTAAATACAACGCCTTTTGTGTCATCAGTGATGGGGTAAACAACAAAGCGGGTTCGTTTTTTGCTCCTTACGACTATTTCTATGCGTGGCGGCGTCTGGGAGGCGTGAAGCTCCAGCTTCACGAAAAGAACAACCAGCTCCAGCTTCACGAAAAGAACTGCCAGCTTCACGGAGAAGAGAACACCGAGCAGGAGCTCGGTGCTTCCCAGCTGGTACGCGGCATGTTTAATAAAAATTGTCTGCGCGATATTTTGCGTAATTTTATTTATATCCCCGATACTTCAAAGAGGAATGAAAAAATCGTCTGCCGTTATCCTCAATATTATGCGGCGCGGGCATTGTTTGAAAGTATAAAAAACGCTCAAAAACCGTTTGGCAATGGAAAAGGCG
Organism: Dysgonamonadaceae bacterium; assembly: GCA_031253625.1. Taxonomy (GTDB): domain Bacteria; phylum Bacteroidota; class Bacteroidia; order Bacteroidales; family Azobacteroidaceae; genus JAIRVZ01. The sequence continues at coordinate 1,284 of JAIRVZ010000007.1, read as the reverse complement.
GAACTTATTTCGGCGCTACGGGAAGCGGAAAGAGTTATACCATGCTTTACCTGACCCGCCTGTTGATGAAAAGCGAGTATTTCGCCAGTCCTACTATTGTGCTGATTACCGACCGCACCGATTTGGACGACCAGCTATCGGGACAATTTACGAATGCCAAGCAATTTATCGGCGACAATAAGATTGTAAGCGTAGAAAGCAGGGCAGAACTACGGGAATTACTGCAAAACCTCAGTAGCGGCGGCGTGTTCCTGACCACGATACACAAATTCACCGAAGATACTAAACTGTTGACAGACAGGAAGAATGTGATTTGCATTTCAGATGAAGCACACCGCAGTCAAACCAATCTCGACCAAAAGATAAGAGTAAGCGAAAAAGGTGTCAGCAAGACATTTGGTTTTGCCAAATACCTGCACGATTCATTGCCCAATGCGGTGTATGTCGGTTTCACAGGTACGCCGGTTGATGCCACGCTTGATGTGTTTGGCAAGGTAGTAGATGCTTATACCATGACCGAATCTGTTCGCGATGAAATTACCGTTCGTATTGTTTACGAGGGTCGTGCTGCCAAGGTTGCGTTAAATAACAGCGAACTCGAAAAGATTGAAAAATATTACAACGATGTAGCCGAAGAGGGAGCCAACGAATATCAGATAGAAAAAAGCAAACAGGAATCCGCCAATCTGAATGCTATTCTTGGTGACCCCGACCGCTTAAAGGCATTGGCGGAAGATTTTATTACGCATTACGAAAAACGTATTTCCGAAGGTTCTTCCGTAAAAGGGAAAGCGATGTTTGTATGCAGTACCCGTACTATTGCGTATGATTTTTATAAAGACGTAATTGCACTTCGCCCTGAATGGTGTGAAGTAAAAATTGCAGAAGACGGTGCAGAGCTGAGTGATAAAGACAAGCGTGAACTGAAAGAAGTAGAGCGTATTAGATTGGTAATGACCCGTAGTCAAGACGATGAAAAAGAGTTGTGGGAAATGCTCGGAACGAAAGAGTACCGCAAAGAACTTGACCGTCAGTTTAAGAACGAAAAATCGAATTTCAAAATTGCCATTGTAGTTGATATGTGGCTCACTGGTTTTGATGTTCCTTTCCTGGATACTATTTACATTGACAAACCGATTCAGCAGCACAATCTGATACAAACCATTTCGCGCGTAAACCGCAAGTTTGATGGCAAGAATAAAGGCTTGGCAGTCGATTATATCGGTATCAAAAAACAGATGAATCTGGCTTTAGCGCATTACAATAAAGGCGATAAGGATAATT
>JAIRVZ010000029.1 GCA_031253625.1 Dysgonamonadaceae bacterium | reverse complement strand
GTTCATTATGTAGTGGAAATAAGTTTACCCGATAACCTTATTACCACTTACAAGAAAGAACTACCCAATATGCCCAATATGCAGGGACAGGCGGATATTGTCACAGATGATATGTCGCTATTGGAAAGACTTGTTTTACCAATGAAAAGAGTTCTGACGGAAAGTTTGTAAAAGAAAGCCTACCATTTAATGGTCATAGTAACTTTTTGGTTTGTCTTTGTCCATGCGGGAGAAGAAGAAAGTAATCTTTCCATCTCTTGTTTTGCTTCTTTGCAAGAGAAATTTTTATATTCAATTTGAGTCGGTTTTCCTGTTTCATCGATGAAGAAAGAAACTTTTACAGTAGCACCTTGTCCGTCGCAAACGTTTTTGTCTGCATTTTGCAAATAAAAAGCTTGGAACTCTTTTTCTCCAAATACACTGTATTCTTTATTCTTTTCTGAATCGTAAGAATAAACTGGAGCAGGAACCGGTACAGAAATATCGTAATCAGCAGAACTATCACCATTTACTCTAGCAGGTCTCTTGCTCAACTCATAATCTGCTACCGATAGCTTTTGTACTCCATATCCCACCACTACTACTTCATTAAGAGCGAGATGATCCGGTTTGAGTGTTACAGTTTGATCTGTATTTGAAGGTTTTATTTCTCGAGATTTATAACCCAAATACGATGCGATTAATTTTGAAGAGTTTCCTTTTGAAAGCTGTAATTCAAAATTTCCGTCATAATCGGTAACCGTTCCTGTGTTTGTTCCTTTTTGTACGATGGAAACACCAATAAGTGGCTCTCCGGTTTCGTCTAATACCCTTCCACGAATAATTCGTTCTTTGGGCATTTCAACCATAAGTTTAGCAGCTCTTCCTTCGGCTACGACAGGCTCTGCTTGCTTGGAGAAATAATAATCTTCGACGAATGCAAGATTACCTTCAATCGAATGATTACTGATACTTTCCTCTGCTTCAGAAACTATTGGAGAAAGAGCGGGAGCTGGTGCAGAGATTGGTGCAATTTCTTTTGTCGCTTGAGCAATTAAGGGTTTTTGTTGAGGCTTTTGTTGTATCTTTTCTATTGGTGCCGGAAGTGGAAGTATTTCTGAAGAAGAATCAACAGGAATTATGCTTTCAGTTTCCGTGAGTTGAACTTCTGCAACAACAGGAATATCATTTTCGTTTCTTTCCCAAAAAAGATATGTGCCCAAACCAATTAAGAGCAGAACGGATGCTGCGATAGCCCTATATAAAAACACCTTCCTGTTAGTTTGAGGAGTAGCGGCATTGGTATATTTCTTTTCTAATTGCTCAATGATTTCGACATGATCACCGGCAATCGCATCAAAACCATCCAACGCATCTTGCATGAATGGATCTTTCAAGGCTTCGCGTTCCAACCGGTTAGCCTCTTTTCCTCGTTTGTTGCCTTGTATGTAATCTTTGAGCCACATATCAATTTTTCAATATTTTAAGAATACAAATCTTCAGGTTACGTTTTCCGTTTTGAATATAGCTTTTTACTTTATTCAGTGCAAATCCCGTTGTTTCAACAATATCTAAATAAGAGAAATCTTCAAAAAAGAAATGATTGATACATTGCCGTTGTTCTTCCGGAAGAGTATCAAGGCAATGGTTCAGGGCATTCTCTTTTTCTTTGTCGTCGTCTACATCTATTAGATGCTCAAACTCATCCGATTCCATAATTCGAATATCAATTTCTTCAAAAACCTGATTTTTTTCTTTCCTCAAGATTTGTAGACAATGATTTGTGGCTACGCTGTAGAGCCACGGTTTGAAATTTTCTATTTGATAATGATGTATTTTCCGGTTCAGTTCTTCATAGATGTTGTTTACGGCATCTTTGGCATCTTCTATTTGTTGTAGATATTTCAAACACAATCCATACACCAATGAAATATAGCGGGAATAAAGTTGTCCCAAAAATTTCTGGTCGGAAGTTTGGATGAATTGTTTCAGCAGTTCATCATCGCTCCAATTCGTATATGGTAATTTAGAGTTCAAACAGATTTGATTGGAAGCTAAAAAATTGAATAAATAATTTTATCTACCATTTGAGTAAAAAACGGCTCTTTCATTTTTCCCACTTTTCTTATCACTCCATTTTCTTTATCTGAAGTAATAATTTGGCATTTCACATAACTTTTCTTCGACAATTTGAAGTCTATCATTTCGTCTGATAGCAGATAGGAATATTCCAGAAAATATGGCTTTGAAGAAATTAGTACTAAATAGAAAAAATCCTCTTTCTCATTTAACTCATCATTTGACACTATTACAGCCAAATGAGGTTTAAATTGAAAGTCAGGTAGCATAAAGTTAATTTCTACTATATCGCTCTGCTTGTATTTCATAGGTATTTTGCAAAAGATTTTGAAGCGTTTAGTTTTGAATTAAATAAAAAAATTTCGTTTTCGGTATATTTATTATCTTCCCGTTTACCAAACATTTTTTGATACAGTTTTAAAACATCTTCGTTCTCAATTAATGTTTTTACTTGTTTTTTTGTATCGTATTTTAATGTAATTGTTTGCATTTTTTCAAATGTTTGTAAAACTATTGCAAATATACACATTATCTTTTACTTCCCAAATAGACAATGTCTTCAAAAAATATTTAGCTTTTTTATGGAATTTTTCCTTTCGCTGCATCTATTGATAAAATGAAATTTATTCACTTAAAATTAAATAATTTATGAAGACAACAATTTTGAAGGCGATATGCGTTATTGCCATTTTATTCACCTCTATGATGATGTATGCTCAGTCGAATTTATTGACTGTAACCGGAAAAGTAATTGATGCCGACGATAAGGATCCTCTTGTTGGAGTTGCGGTACAAATAAAAGGAACAAATACAGGAACAGTTACCGATTATGATGGAATTTTTTCAATTCAAGTTGAAAAAGGGAAAACACTTGTATTTTCATATATCGGCTATATCAAACAAGAAGTTAAAGTGAGTAAAGAGAGTATCAATGTTTCGCTCAAACCTGATAACAAAACTCTCGATGAAGTAGTGGTGGTGGGATATGGAGTGCAAAAGCTATCAGTAGCAGATTATGAGTTGAGCAAGAGACCTGCTGGAGTAAACAGTAACAGTTCAGCTGGTTACTATATTTCTACTCCGGCAACTGCTCCGGCTTATTCTTACGATTCGGAAAGGAATGAAGAATACAGTTCATTTGCTGAAAATCGTTTCAAAGATGCAAAATCCGACCCGCTTTCGACTTTCTCGCTTGATGTGGATGTTGCCTCTTACAGCAATGTTCGTCGGATGATTAATCAGGGACAAAAACCGGCTAAGGATGCTGTGCGCGTGGAACAATTCATCAACTATTTTTCTTACGATTATCCGAATCCGACAGGGAAACACCCGATTAATATCCTGACCGAAACGCAAGCTTGCCCATGGAATAAAGACAATTTGCTGGTACGCATCGGAGTGAAAGCCAAAGAAGTTCCATCCGAAAATATTCCGGCATCTAACTTCGTTTTTCTGATAGATGTTTCCGGATCGATGGAAAGTCCCAACCGTTTGCCATTGGTAAAATCATCGCTGAAATTATTGACCAATAATTTGCGGGAAAAAGACCGTGTGTCGATTGTTGTGTATGCCGGTGCAGCCGGAGAAAGATTACCTTCGACATCGGGAGCCGACAAACAAAAGATTTTCGAAGCGCTTGATGCCTTGTCGGCCGGAGGTTCAACTGCAGGAGGAGCCGGTATCGAACTGGCATACAAAGTGGCTCAAAAGAACTTCATCAAAGGAGGCAACAATCGCATTATTCTTTGTACTGATGGAGATTTTAATGTAGGCGTTTCGTCCGAAAAAGGACTGGAAAATTTGATAGAAGAAAAACGTCAAACAGGAGTTTATCTAACAATATTGGGCTATGGAATGGGGAATTATAAAGACAGCAAACTGCAAATTTTATCGCAAAAAGGAAATGGAAATCACGCTTATATAGATAATCTTCAGGAGGCCAACCGCGTATTGGTACAGGAATTTGGTTCTTCCATGTATGCCGTGGCGAAAGATGTAAAAATGCAAGTGGAATTCAATCCGGCTTATGTTAGCGCATACCGATTGGTGGGTTACGAAAGCCGTCTGTTGAACAAGGAAGATTTCAATGATGACACAAAAGACGCCGGAGAATTAGGCGCAGGTCATACGGTAACAGCGTTTTATGAGATTATTCCGGTAGGAGTGAAGAATTCTTATGGCGGTGTAGACGACCTGAAATATCAAAAAACTTCAACATCGGAATCTACACAGGGAGTGAAAAACAATGAAATGATGACCGTTAAGCTGCGCTACAAACCACTGAACAGTGAAAATAGCATCAAAATGGAAACTCCTGTTTTGATAAGCGACAAAAATAAAACTCCAAGTGTCGACTTTACATTTGCATCGGCAGTAGCCATGTTCGGACAACTATTGCGTAACTCCGACTTCAAGGGAACATCTACTTACGACGATGTAATTTCGTTGGCTCGCAAAGGATTTGGTGAAGACAAACAAGGTTATCGTCATGAATTTGTTCGGTTGGCAGAGGCAATGAAACAATTGGATAAGTGATAATAAAAAAAAAATCCGTAACTTTGGCGGCATAACTATCCAATTAATGCTTTTTTATGCCACTTAATTTACCGGAAAATTTGCCCGCAATAGAGTTGTTGAAGCACGAAAATATTTTCGTAATGGATTCTTTGCGGGCATCTTCGCAAGATATACGGCCGCTGAAAGTTGTGATACTCAATTTGATGCCGATAAAGATAACCACAGAAACGGATCTAATCCGGTTGTTGTCCAACAGTCCGCTGCAAATCGAAATTGACTTCCTGAAAATAAAAAGTCATACTTCAAAAAATACTCCCATTGAGCACTTAATGACATTCTACAAAGATTTTGATACGATTAAAAACCAAAATTACGATGGAATGATTATCACGGGAGCCCCTGTTGAGCAAATGGAGTTTGAAGATGTCGATTATTGGGGAGAAATTACCGAAATTTTCGATTGGGCAAGAAAACATGTAACATCCGCATTGTATATCTGTTGGGCTGCTCAAGCCGGATTACATCATTTCTACGGAGTACCCAAATACCCGTTGGATAAAAAAATGTTTGGCGTTTTCAAGCACCGGTTGTTAGATAATTCACTGTCGTTATTCCGTGGATTCGATGATGAATTCTTCGTGCCTCACAGTCGCCATACCGAAATCAGGAGAGAAGATATATTGAAAGTCCCCGAATTAAGCCTGTTATCGGAATCGGATAAGGCCGGAGTTTATATTGTAGCCTCAAGAGGTGGACGCGAATTTTATATCACCGGACATTCCGAATATGCTCCTAACACGTTGGATAATGAATATAAAAGGGATTTAGAAAAAAATCTGCCGATTGAAATTCCTCGAAACTATTATCAAAACGATAATCCGGATGCTCCGGTTATTGACCGCTGGAGAGCGCATGGAAACTTGCTTTTTTCCAACTGGCTGAATTATTTTGTTTATCAGGAAACACCATTCAATCCGAAAGAAATCGATTTATTGGAAGAATTAAAATTATATTAAAATGAAAAACACAAACAAATTTTTTATGATGTTAATGGCTTTGCCATTCGTACTTATGTCTTGCGGTAATAGTATATCTGATCAGATAAAGAAAGAAATGCTATCTATGAAAAGTCAATGTCCTCAATATCTAAGTGAAGGCTTGATAATGACCGATGTAAATTTCTATGAGAATGAAAAAGTGATGGAGTATATCTATTCTATTGAAGGATTAGAATATTTGGGTGATTCCTTTACTGAGGTAATGAAAGAAGGATTGATCGAAGCTTTTAGTAGTGATATTTCTGCATATGAAAAATTTTCGGTAAAAACAATTCTGAAAGGTGGTTATCGTTTTCGATATATTTATAATGATGCGGAAGGTAATAACCTTTGTAAAATTGACATTACGAAAGACGATTTACAGTAAATATAACTTCGGGAGTAAAACGCATAATTGAATGAAATTAGGTCGAAAAATAGAATTATTGGCTCCCGCAAAAAATCTGGAATGTGGAATTGAGGCCATCAAACATGGTGCAGATGCCGTTTATATTGGTGCACCTCAATTTAGCGCTCGCGCTGCTGCAGGAAATTCCATCGAAGACATTAAAACTTTGTGCGATTTTGCTCATCAATATTTTGCCAAAGTATATGTCGCGCTCAATACCATTCTATTTGACTCGGAACTTTCGACTGTTGAAACGCTTATTCATCAGCTTTATAATGCGGGAGCAGATGCGTTGATTATTCAGGATATGGGAATCCTACAAATGAATCTTCCTCCTATTCCGATTCATTCAAGTACGCAAAACGATAATCGTGATGCGGAAAAAGTGAAATTTCTTGAAGATACCGGATTTTCGCAAGTTGTTTTGGCAAGAGAATTATCACTCTCTCAAATCAAAGAAATTGCAGAACAAACATCTGTTCCATTGGAAGTTTTTATTCATGGGGCACTTTGCATGTCTTACAGCGGACAATGTTATTTAAGTCAAGCCTTGTCGGGCAGAAGTGCCAATCGTGGGGCCTGTGCGCAATATTGCCGGTTGCCCTATACTTTGCAAGATGCCGAAGGAAAAACGCTGACTTCCGGCAAACATTTACTTTCCTTGAAAGATTTGAACCAAACAAGAAATCTGGAAGCTTTGCTTGATGCAGGCGTATCTTCTCTGAAAATAGAAGGTCGATTGAAAGAATTATCATACGTGAAAAATATCACAGCGCATTATAGGCAAAAATTGGACGAAATATTTGCTCGTCGTCCGGAATATCAAAAAGCCTCATCCGGAAAACCCACTCATTTTTTTGTTCCTAATCCCGAAAAAAGTTTCAATCGTGGATTTACGGATTATTTCATTTTTGGTAAGAGACAAGATATAGCATCTTTCAACACCCCAAAGTCATTGGGAGAAATGGTCGGAACGGTTAAAGATTTACACAACAATTTCTTTACATTTTCAGGAAAACATCAGATACACAACGGAGACGGTTTGTGTTTTTTGAACGAAAAAGGAGACCTACAGGGATTTAGAGTCAATCGGGTGGAGGAAAATAAAATCTTTCCGGCAGAAATGCCCCGTCTGAAAATAGGAATTACCTTGCATCGGAATTACGACCACGAGTTCGAAAAAATGTTGTCCAAACCATCTGCAGAAAGAAAAATTTCTGTCGATTTCCGGTTTGAAGAAACAGCCAACGGCTTCAACTTGACTGCTACTGACGAAGACGGTTGTTCGGTTACTTGCTCCGAGCCTTGCAAAAAAGAAATCGCCAACAAAAACCAATCGGAAAATATTAGTAAACAATTATCAAAATTGGGAAATACTATTTTCGAATTAGCCGATTTGCAAATAAATCTTTCAGAAAATTGGTTTATACCATCTTCTTATTTATCGGAATTGCGGAGAAAAACAATCGAAACATTGATATTTTCAAGAGCAGAGGCACGTCCGGTAAAACATTCAAAGATTCAGCCAACTACACACGCTTTTCCTTATAACCACCTTACCTATTTAGGAAATGTTTCGAACCATTATGCAAGAGAATTTTATCAGCAGCACGGAGTTTCTCAAATGGATTCGGCATTCGAATTATCTCCTTCATCTAATGTCCCGTTGATGTTTACCAAACATTGTATTCGCTATAGTTTGGGACATTGTCCCAAATTACAAAAAGCAGAAAATAATATCAGGGAGCCTCTTTACCTGTTTTCCAATCAAAATCATTTGAAATTAGAATTTAACTGCAAAGATTGTGAGATGAAAATCATTTCTGTTATTCACTGATTCTGTGCATTTTGCAAACAATTATTTTGAATTGTTAATAAATATATTTTAAAAATCATTGTGGTCTTAAAAAAATCTCTACATTTGCAGGCAGAAAGACCCATTTTTGGGTTTGACTAATCAACAAATTATTAATTATTTTAAAAATTAATGAAAATGAAAAAAGTATTCTTTATTATGTTGGTAGCAGCATTTAGTGTTGCATCTGTAAATGCTCAAGAGTGTTTCAAAAAAGGGGACAAAACTCTTTCAGGTAGATTAACAGGACTTGATTTTCAAACAAATGATTTTGGAACATCCGTTAATTTTGGCATTGACGGTTCTTATTTCATTATGGATAAATTAGCCGTTACTGCAGGCGTTGGTTTATTCAGTTACACACCTGACGGTGGTGATAATAGTACTAATATCGACTTTACCGTAGGTGCAAGGTATTATGTTTGGGATGCATTATTCGCAGGTGCAGCTTATAAAGGATTTAAACCTGATGGAGGAGATTTGGTTAATGCTCTTAACCTCCAAGTAGGTTATAGTTATTACCTCAGTGACAAGGTATTTTTCGAGCCCGCAGTATTTTTTGAAAAAGGCTTTGGCGATTATGATGTTTCAACTTTTGGCTTATCCATTGGTATCGGTATCAATTTCTAAGAAAGAACTTATTAATACAAAAAACTCCTCAAGTTTGCTTGGGGAGTTTTTTTGTTTTTAATCTCTTAATGAAGATAACCAATTACTCCAAATATATTCATAAGGTTTTTGTGGTTTTTTCTTCAGATTATCGAGATTAAATGTGGCATACAAAGATTGTTCATGAAATGTATTTCCTTCGGCAAAGTGCAACGAATAAATGAATTTTACCTCCACGGCACTGTTTTTTACGAAATAAATATATCCATCTAATCGATCGTATTGTTTTAGCTGATAAACAGGACTGCCCCAATAGAGCGCACTTCCAAATCGGTCGTATGATATTTGTTTTCCGTCGCCTTTATAAAAAGTATTGAATAATCCCAATCCTTTATATTCGGCTTTTATTTCCGACAAAAAACCATTTCGGGAATTCCAACCTTTATCATCAACTCCTCTGTCTTTTTCCAAGCCGAGCGCCCAGCCTGCATTGATTTCCAATTTTTCAAAACCGGTTTTTCTTGAGAAATCAACTCCCAAAGAAGTTAACAACAAACCGTTGTCTTGAACCGGTTCGAAAAGGTCGTTGGCCGTGCCCGCAAAATGAAACATATAAGCAAGATGCTGTCCGTAGAAAATGCCATGATTGTATTTTCCCGACCAACCCATAAAGAAAGTTTCTCTGCGTGTTTGTGTCTGGCGACTTGTCCAGTCCATCCAGATATTGAAATAATCATCTTTGTTGTAAAGTTCCCAAAAGAATCCGGTCATTGTCGGACGGTAATTACTGATAGAATCCTGAAAAAACAGGCGAGGATAATTATCTAACACCGGCTTTCGAGGAAATGCACCCATGTAGAAACGAAAAGGTTTTCCGTCGTATTCATAATAAGCGATAGGGTCGTAATAATCTATGGCTTTGTCGCTCCCAAATTCGTGCATCACGTTGATACCCACGAAAATACGATGCTTGCCTTCAAAACCCAATCCGATTTGCGGAACAACGTGAGTTCCTGCCATTGTTCCCGATGACTCTACTTCACTACCGGCAAATTCCTTATTGTCAAAAAAAGAATGCACCCCCGCTTTCCACAATAATTCTTGCGAAGAAACATTCATTATTACAAGTAGTAAAATTGATAAAATGATGCTTGTTTTTTTCATACTTCTTCTCCTCCGAACTCCATTAAATACGCTTTGATAAATTCATCTATACCGCCATCCATAACAGCCTGAACATTAGATGTTTGATAATCGGTGCGATGATCTTTCACGCGACGGTCGTCAAAAACATAACTACGAATTTGCGAACCCCATTCGATTTTCTTCTTATTAGCTTCGATTTTAGCGGATGCTCTTCTGCGACGTTCCAGTTCCAATTCATACAATTGAGATTTCAACAAACGGATAGCGTTGTCTTTATTGCCGAATTGAGAACGACTTTCGGTATTTTCGATAACGATTTCTTTTTCTTCTCCGGTATCCGGGTCTTTGTAAGTATAGTGCAAACGAACTCCGGTTTCTACCTTATTTACATTTTGTCCCCCGGCACCGCTCGACCGGAAAGTGTCCCATGTAATATCGCCCTGATTTACTTCAATTTCAATCGTGTCATCGACCAAAGGAACAACGGCTACGGAAGAGAATGAAGTCATGCGTTTACCCTGCGCATTGTAGGGAGAAACGCGAACCAACCGGTGCACACCGTTTTCGCTTTTCAGATAACCGAAAGCGTATTCTCCTTCTACTTGCATGGTTACGGATTTAATTCCGGCATCGTCTCCATCTAGCCAGTTGGTTATGGTTACTTTATAACCTTGCTGTTCGCACCAGCGGGAATACATGCGGTAAAGCATTTCTGCCCAGTCTTGCGCCTCGGTTCCTCCTGCTCCTGCATTGATTTTTAATACTGCGCCCAAGCGATCTTCTTCGAGGCGAAGCATATTTTTCATTTCTAAATTTTCGAGTTGTTCGATGGTTTGTTTGTAGGCTGCATCTACTTCCTCTTCGGTTGTAATACCTTCTTTTACGAAATCAAAAGCCAGTTGAAGTTCTTCGACCGTTGTTTTCACTTGCCGATAACCTTCAATCCACGATTTTAATCCGCGTATTTTTTGCATTACTTCTTCGGCACGCTTGGCATCTCCCCAAAATTCAGGGTCTTGCGTGCGAAGTTCTTCTTCTTCTAATTGGATAGTTTTGGCATCGATGTCAAAGATACCCCCTCAGCGCGGACTCGCGCTCCAATACATCTCGTAATTGGTCTGTCGTTATCATAATTTTAAATTATCTTGGAGTGCAAAGGTAACTAATATATTTACACTATCAAATGCCTGCTCACTCCCGATAGGGAGCATATCTATCTAAGCAGTATAGCAATATCATTTATTGTATATCAAATTTAATATTGAATACTGCAATTTCCGATTCAGTACCGATGCGGAAAGGAGGTCCCCAAAGAGCAAGGCCGGAAGATACATAAACATGTAAATTGTTTTTTTGTTTGTATCCGTGGCTAACTTCGTAAATTCGGTTTGCAATTAGATTACCTGGCCATAGCTGACCGTTATGAGTATGCCCGGAAAATTGAAAATCAACTCCGACATTTTCGGCTTCTGCCAAATGAAATGGTTGATGGTCAAGTAAAAAGATAGGTTCGGATGGATTGATTTCTGCAACTAAACCTGATAATGGGCGTCGGTTTTTTCCGGCAAATCTATCATTGCGGCCAATAACCCAAAAAGCACTGTCAACTTGTGCAACACTATCAATCAAGAGATTTATTTTTGTCTTTTTTAGAAAATCCAAACTATTGTTGATACCGCTTATATATTCATGATTTCCCAAGCACATATATATTCCCAAAGGAGCTTGTAGTCGGTTGATTTCGTCTTCCAAATGTTCTGCATTCAGCAAGCGGGTGGAGTTATCTATTACATCACCGGCTATCAAGATTATATCGGGTTGCAGCGCATTAACTTTATCAACATATTTGCTAAAACGGTTTTTGTCGACTAATAATCCCAAATGAATATCACTTAATCCTACAATTCGTAGCTCTTTTCTTTCGCCTGCTTTTTTGTCTATTTTGATATCGTAGGTATTGACCAAAGGATGCGTAAATTTATAATATCCGGCAATCAGCATAACAGTAATAATAACGGCCGAACCATACACTTGAATCTGCCTGAAATGAGTTGCGATGTTTTCAGGGAGGAAATGAATCCAATGATTGAATAAATTAATAACATCAGTTATCAGGAAAAATAAAAAGAAATACATCATATAGGCCAACCAAATAGTTCCAATGGCATATATTATTTTTAGGAAACCCAACGGTAATGTATTGCGACCGGCCATTGCAACAATAAATGAAAGCGAAATGAGTATATATAATATGGTGTAAATCAATTTGTATGAAAAGCCTGCGGGAATAACTTGCCAAATTCGAACAAAAACATAACTGTTGAACAACAAATAAATAGAAATGGCGATAGCAAAAAATATTTTCATGATTTAATTCCTTTGATAGAGAGGATCACAAAGGTACGAAAAAATTTGAGTTTATCTTGAAAAACATTAAATTTGCCGTATGATGAGAAAAAGCATAATACTGCTATTGATATACGCCCTATTGTTGGCAGCAGCTACTTTGATAGAAAAATATATAAGTACTGATGCCGCAAAAACATTCATATATTATTCTCCGGTAACGATTTTACTACTCATCGGGATTGTTGCGAGTTTTATTGCCGTAGTTGTAAAACGTCGTCTTTGGGGTAAATATAAATGGAGTTTCTTGTTTATACATGGTGCACTTATCGTTATACTTTCCGGAGCATTTGTTACTCACATTTGGGGAGAAGAAGGCATTGTGCATATTCGGGAAGGGCAAAGCACCAACTTGATGCTGATTCGAACAAACGATGGTGATGAGTTCAAAAAACTACCCTTCAACATAGAATTAAAAGAATTTATTCTGACTTATTATCCGGGTTCTTCCAGTCCTTCTTCTTTTGAAAGCATCTTGATAATACATGAAAACGGCAGGTCTACAGAAAAATCAGTATCGGTAAATAATGTGCTGGATATAAGAGGTTACAGATTTTTCCAATCTTCTTATGATATGGATAAAAAAGGTACTATACTGACTGTTAATAAAGACATTCCCGGTCGACAAATAATTTATATGGGATATTTTCTGTTGATAATCGGATTTATCCTTTTTCTTACTTCAAAAAATTCTCGGATAAGGCAGTTGATTCGCAGTTTGAGTGGATTGACGGTTGTCTTGTTGTTGTTCGTAGGCTGCACTACCGCTCCACCTGCGGCTAATCACAGGTTGTCACATTCGGGACATGTTGAATTTCTGAAAGAAAATAAGATTGATTCCGAACAGGCCAAAAAGTTTGGTGCTTTAGCCATCCAATCTCCGGATGGCAGAATTAAACCTGTAAATACATTTTCGTCGGAAGTACTCCGAAAACTGCATAAGTCAGATAAAATATGGGGCATGAATTCCGACCAATTCTTGCTAAGCGTACTTACATATCCTGAGATATGGAAACAGATGCCTGTTATACATTTATCCAATAAGCACATCGGTACTTACTTGGAAATGAAGATAAAAAATGATTTTTCATATACAGAATTTTTCGATTCCGACGGGAATTATAAATTGCAGAAGAAAATAGAAGAAATATATTACAAATCGCCATCCGAACGCAGTAAATTTGAAAAGGACTTATTAAAGTTAGACGAACAAATCTTCCTGTTTCACCAGTTGCTACATTTCGATATGTCGAACATTCTTTCCGATACAGATAATAGAATTAATCCCAATAAAATAAAAGCTGAATTATTATACAACAAACTCAATATCTTCCGGTTATGTAAAATGATTTATTTGATATTCGGGGGAATTTTGTTGATATTGACAGTAATTTCATTATTCATCGAATATAAGTTGATAAGAAGAATCATACCGATATTAAGTCTGTTTATTTTAATCGGGCTTTTATATCACGTTTTCGGCATAGGTCTCCGGTGGTATATTGCCGGTTATGCGCCTTGGAGCAATTCGTATGAAACCATGGTTTTTGTTTCTCTGATTTCGGTATTGGCTGGCATAATCTTTTACCGGCAAAGCAAGATTGTTTTCGCGTTGGCAGTTTTATTTGGAGGCGTTATCCTTTTTGTCGCAGGTTTGAATTGGATGGACCCTCAGATAAGTTCGCTGGTTCCTGTTCTTAAATCTCCATGGTTGATGTTTCATGTAGCCATAATCATGATTTCTTATGGTTTCTTTGGTATCAATTTTTTATTAGGATTAACCAACCTTATCTTGCTTAAATTGAACAAAAAGAAAACGAATGAAATAATTTCTCTTCGAATCAGAGAATTAAGCATCATCAACGAAATCTCTCTGTGGATAGGATTGAGTTTCCTAACCGTAGGAACTTTTCTCGGTGCAATATGGGCCAACGAATCTTGGGGCAGATACTGGGGGTGGGATCCGAAAGAAACATGGGCGCTTATCACAATCATTGCATACACGGCTGTAACTCATCTTGCTTTTATCAATAAAAAAGAAAATCCGCGATGGCTCAACATTGGCTCCGTTATTGCTTTTTTCTGCGTATTGATGACCTATTTCGGTGTGAATTATTTTCTAAGCGGAATGCATTCGTATTAGAGATACATAAACAGGAATAACAAGAATTATACAATGAAAAAAATAATAATCATTTTAAGCGTCTTTACTGCAATCGCAATCAGTTGCGGACAAGTAACGCAAAAGCAGGAAACAAATGCACAGGACAGCATCGTTGCGAATAATCAAGAAATTGCGAAAGAAGACAATACACGAACTGATGAAAAAGCAAAAGAAGCATTAACTTTTTGTGAAGCAAAAGGTTACAATACAGACTTTTGTGTCTTGATAGACATGGAAATCCATTCAGGAAAATACCGTATGTTTATTTACGACTTTAACAGTCAAAAAATTGAGCGAAAAGCTTTGTGCGCTCATGGCTGCGGAAAAGGCGAAAAACAAAGTTCCGGTGCGCAACCAATTTTTAGCAATCAAGAAGGAAGTTTGCTAACGTCACTCGGAAAGTACAAAATAGGCGCTCGCTCATACAGTCAGTATGGAATTAACGTACATTATAAACTGCATGGTCTGGAGACAAGTAATAGCAATGCCTTTAAACGCATTGTCGTACTTCATTCTCATACGCCTGTTCCTTCCGTCGAAATACATCCCGCTCATCTTCCAATGGGTTGGAGTTTTGGTTGTCCTGTTACAGACAACGAAACAATGACTTATTTGGATACTAAACTAAAAAATACTAAAAAGTCAGTTTTACTATGGATTTATTACTGATTTTTACATAAATATTGGCGGTTATTTGGATGATTTAGCCTAAATTTACAAAACCTCGCCTTCTTTTTTGCTCAAAATTCAACAAAGTGTGCAATTTTTGCCCTCAAAAGTTTGTAACCTTAACAGAATCTATTACTTTTGCAGCCGATATTGAACATTAAAAACACTAATATCACAAAATATGAGCTTAAAAATTATTGTGTTGGCAAAACAAGTGCCGGATACACGCAATGTCGGGAAAGACGCTATGAAAGCTGATGGAACAGTGAATCGCGCAGCCCTTCCCGCTATTTTCAATCCGGAAGACTTGAATGCCTTGGAACAGGCTTTACGCTTGAAAGACAAACATCCGGGTTCAACAGTTACTCTCCTCACCATGGGACCGGGTCGTGCAGCAGAAATTATCAGAGAAGGTTTATTCAGAGGAGCCGACGGAGGTTATTTATTGACCGACCGCGCTTTCGCAGGTGCCGATACATTGGCTACCAGCTATGCTCTTTCGATGGCCATCCGCAAAATCGAGAAATTCGATGTAATTATTTCCGGTCGCCAAGCGATTGATGGCGATACAGCGCAAGTAGGACCGCAAGTAGCAGAAAAATTGGGTATTCCGCAAATCACTTATGCCGAAGAAATTCAATCAATTACAAACGGTACTATTCGTGTAAAACGTCGTTTGGAAAGAGGTATCGAAATCGTTGAAGGAAAGCTGCCGATGGTGGTTACCGTAAACAGTTCGGCTCCCGAATGTCGTCCTCGCAACGCCAAATTATTGCAAAAATATAAACATGCTCGCACTGTTACGGAAAAACAAGCCGAGGCAGTCGACTACGAAGATTTGTACAGCATTCGTCCTTATCTGAATCTCGCTGAATGGAGCGTTACAGACGTTAGTGCGAATATAGAAGATTGCGGCCTTTCGGGTTCTCCAACTAAAGTGAAGAAAATCGAAAGCGTGGTATTCCAAGCCAAAGAAAGCAAAACATTCGATTCTTCGGATGTGGATATCGAAGAATTAATGGTTGAATTAATTAATAATCACACGATTGGATAATATTATGAATAATCTATTTGTTTATTTAGAATTAGAAGGCTCTCAAGTAGAAGAAGTTAGCTTAGAACTTCTTACCAAAGGCCGCACGTTAGCCAATCGTTTGAACTGCCAATTAGAAGCAGTTGCCATTGGTTCGAAGTTAGACGAAATCGGAAAACAAGTTTTCCCTTTCGGTGTAGATAAATTGCACCTTTTTGATGATGCAAGACTTTTCCCTTACACCTCTCTTCCTCATACCTCTATTTTGGTTAAATTATTCGAAGAAGAAAAACCGCAAATCGCTTTGATGGGTGCAACCAGTATTGGTCGCGACTTAGGCCCGCGCGTTTCTTCGGCTTTGCACAGCGGATTGACGGCCGACTGTACTTCTTTGGAAATTGGCGACCATGAGGAAAAGAAAGACAATAAAAACTATACAGATTTATTGTATCAAATTCGCCCTGCTTTCGGAGGAAACATCGTTGCAACGATTATCAATCCTGATTGTCGCCCGCAAATGGCGACCGTTCGCGAAGGCGTGATGAAAAAAGAAATCTTCGACGCTAATTACAAAGGCGAAACCGTAAAACACGAAGTGGCAAAATATGTTTCCAATACCGATTTTATCGTAAGCGTTATTGAACGCCACGTCGAGCAATCGAAAGTAAACATCAAAGGCGCTCCGATTATCGTTGCCGGAGGTTACGGAATGGGTTCGAAAGAAAACTTCCAACTCTTGCACGATTTGGCAAACACTATTGGTGCTGAAGTTGGTGCTTCTCGCGCTGCTGTCGATGCCGGTTTTACCGATCATGATCGTCAAATCGGGCAAACAGGAGTAACTGTTCGACCGAAATTATATATCGCTTGCGGTATTTCAGGACAAATTCAACACATTGCAGGTATGCAAGAATCGTCGATGATTATTTCAATCAACAACGATCCGAACGCACCTATCAATACTGTTGCCGACTATGTGATTACAGGCGAAGTAGAAACTGTAATTCCTAAGATGATTAAATATTATAAAAAGAACAGCAAGTAATATGGCAAACTTTTTTACAGATAATCCTGCTCTGAAACATCATTTGGAGCATCCGCTGATGAAGCGCATATTGGAATTAAAAGAACGGAACTATACCGAAAAAGATAAATACGATTACGCTCCTATCGATTTCGAAGATGCAATGGATAGCATCGAAAAAGTAATGGAAATAGCGGGAGAAGTTTGTGGCGACATTGTTGCCCCAAATGCGGAAGGCGTAGACCACGACGGCCCACAGGTGATTAATAACCGTGTGAAATATGCTTCCGGGACACAACAAAATCTCGATGTAACTACTCAAGCCGGTTTAATGGGACTTTCCATGCCGCGTCGCTACAACGGATTGAACTTCCCGATGGTCGGATTTATTATGACTTCAGAAATGTCGTCGCGTGCCGATGCCGGTTTCTGCAACCTTTGGGCATTACAAGATTGTGCCGAAACATTGTATGAATTCGGAAACGAAGAGCAACGCCAAAAATACATTCCTCGCGTTTGTGAGGGAGAAACCATGTCGATGGACTTAACAGAACCCGATGCCGGTTCCGACTTGCAAGCGGTAATGTTGCGCGCCACTTACGACGAAAAAGAAAATTGTTGGAGACTCAACGGTGTAAAACGTTTTATCACCAACGGAGATGCCGACATTCACTTGGTTTTGGCTCGTTCGGAAGAAGGGACTAAAGACGGTCGCGGACTTTCTATGTTCATTTATGACAAAAGAGATGGTGGTATAAACGTTCGTCGTATCGAAAACAAAATGGGTATCAAAGGTTCTCCGACTTGCGAATTAACCTACAAAAATGCGAAAGCCGAACTTTGTGGTGACCGCAAACTTGGTTTGATTAAGTATGTTATGTCGTTGATGAACGGTGCTCGTTTGGGTATCATGGCTCAAGCAACCGGGCTTTCAGAGGCTGCTTACCGCGAAGCTTTGTCTTACGCTAAAGACCGTAAACAATTCGGAAAAGCCATTATCGAATTTCCTGCTGTTTACGAAATGATTGCCAACATCAAAGCAAAAACCGATGCATCAAGAACAATTTTGTACGAAACTTCTCGCTTTGTAGATATGTACAAAACGTTGGAAGACATCGAAAAAGAGCGCAAATTAGAGCCGGAAGAAAAAGCAGAACTCAAATTCTACAAAAAATTAGCAGATGCTTACACTCCGCTTGGAAAAGCAATGACTACCGAATATGCCAACCAGAATGCTTACGACTGTATTCAGGTACACGGTGGTTCCGGTTTTATGAAAGATTATGCTTGCGAACGCATTTACCGCGATGCACGTATCACGAATATCTACGAAGGGACAACTCAGTTACAAGTAGTTGCAGCCATTCGCCACGTAACCACAGGCACATACCTGTCGCAAATGCGCGCTTATGAAACAGAGCAAATTTGTCCTGAATTGGAAGCTTTGAGAAAACGCTTGATTGCAATGACTGATGTCTACGAATCGCTTGTTGCTAAAGTAGTTGATACCAAAGACAACGAATATCTCGATTTCCAAGCTCGTCGCTTAGTCGAAGCTGCTGGATACACTATTTTAGGTTATTTATTATTGTTAGATAGCAACAAGGCTCCTGAATTATTCCACCGTTCTGCCGAAGTTTATATCAATTATGGAGAAGCTGAATTGAAGAAAATTCAAGATTTCATCAATAACTTCAACATAGATTCTTTGGGATATTACAAACAAGAAATTGCAGAGTAAGAGTATTCAGTAAATAAGAAAAAACTGCCGATTGATTAAAAGTCTTTCGGCAGTTTTTTTATTTTTCTTAATACCTTAAATGGTTTAAAAAAATCGTCGTACATTTGTAAAATACTATACTATTTTGCGAATCCGATGAAATCTATTCCTGAAAAAATAAAAATTAAAGACATTGCCGAAAAAGCAGGGGTTTCTCCCGGAACTGTCGACAGGGTATTACACAACCGGGGAAACGTATCTGAAGTTTCCCGTAAAAAAGTTGAAGAAGTGCTGAAACACATCGATTACACACCTAATGTGTATGCGAGTGCTTTGGCCTCAAAAAAATCATTTTCGCTTTTGGTTGTTATGCCGAAATATCTGTCAGGTGATTATTGGGAGAAAATGGAATTCGGCATAGCAAGAGCTGCCCGTGAAATTATTGATTTCAGGGTATCTATCGAGATTATTTATTTCGACCAGTATAAAATAGATTCATTTTGCCAAGCCATGGAGAAGGTGCTCAAAAAAACACCCGATGGCGTGTTGCTTACTCCTTCCTTGAAATCGGTTACTTGTGATTTTACTTGTAAATTAGACCAAAAGAAAATTCCTTATGTGTTTGTAGATTCTTTTGTAGAGGAGGCACATCCGTTGGCTTATTTTGGACAACATTCGCATCAGAGTGGATATTTGGGGGCTAAATTGTTGTTTACGCAAAAATCGGATTTACAGGAAATCGCTGTATTTAGCTTTTTTCATGTAGGACAAAAGCCTTCTAATCAAATCAGTATGCGTATGGCCGGATTTAGCGAATATGTGATGGAAAAACGTACCGGATGCAAATTACATCGTGTTACTTTAGACGCAGAAAATCCCGACCAAAACGAAGAAACAATGCGTAATTTATTTTTTGGCAACAAAGGAATCGATGGGGCTATTATCTTTTCTTCCAGAGCTTATGTTGTGGCTGATTTTTTAAAGAAACACAATTTGAATCATATTACACTTATCGGTTATGACTTATTGGACAAAAATATAGTCCGGCTGAAAGACAATACGATTTCTTATCTAATCGCACAACGTCCTGAAGAACAAGGATACAAAGGGATTCGGGCATTAACCGACCATTTGGTGTTCAAAAAAGAGATAAAGCCGGTTAATCATTATACTCCTATTGATATTTTAACGCAAGAAAATATTGATTTTTACTTAGAATTTTAGGTTTCGAACGTAGTGAGAAATCTATTGAAATTATTAGAATTATGAATAATTGCAGTTTGTTTTGTCAAATCCTATCCGGGATTAATTGGTGGTGGTTTGCTGCTGCCGTAGTTGTAACATTTGGCGTTGGTGCCATTTGGTATTCTTGGCTTTTTGCTAAAACATGGATGAAAGTTTTTAAAGTTGAAATGGGCGAAGTTACCACCGGAAGTATCTTTCGTACTATGTTTCTCCAATTTGTTGCGAATTTGCTATTCGGACTGACTTTCTTTGTCTTGACACAACTTTCCGTATGGATTGCTCTGTTGAGTTTGGCCGGTTTTTGTGCATGGGAAAAAGGTAACCTGAACTTTGAATTTGCTAAAGTGAAAGATTTTATCATGGCGGTAGTCATCCGGGTGGGTTATACCTTCCTTGCCGGTATTATCTTTATTCTGTTTGCGTCAATCTAACGGAATGAAAATTGCAAAGAAACTTGCTTCAGGTTCGTTTTGGTTTGTGATGGCTGTACATATCATCGTATTTACAGCCATTGGTCTTTTCACGGCAAAAGGTTGGCGATTACTCATCGTCTTCTTGTCGGGATTGTCGGTTTCGCTGTTGCTGTTTTTGTGCTTGCGATTGTATTCCAAACGACATCCCGAAAAGAAACGATTGTCGGCCTTCCTGTCAAAATTTATTTGACTTCTTTCATCTTATCTTGAACGATTGCGTCGATAACAGCAACCGTAGTGATATTTACAATATCCCGCACAGAACTTTCGAAATCGGTGAAGTGAATCGGTTTATTCAATCCCATTTGGATTGGCCCGATTGTATCTCCTACTCCCATTTCCTGTAACAATTTTTGAGCAGTATTTGCAGAACTCAAGTTCGGGAAAATAAGCGTGTTTACATCTTTTCCGTTGAGTTTAGTAAACGGATATTTGGCATCTCTCAGGTTTTTATCCAAAGCGAAGTTTACCTGCATTTCGCCATCAATAATCATATCCGGATGATTTTCGTGCATATAGCTTACAACTTTGTGCACACTTGAAGGACTTCCTTCCGGATCTGCACCAAAGTTTGAATATGAAAGCATCGCCATTACCGGTTCGTGAGCAAAAAATGATACAGCGTGGTGTGCTAATCGGGTTATATCTTTCAACACTTCAGTTGTTGGGTGGCGGTTTATCAATGTATCGGCAAGAAAGAAAGTTCCCTTTTTACCTGTGATGATATGCAAAGCGCCAAAGTTAGAATAACCTGCTTGAATCCCGATTACTTCTTTGGCTACTTTGATTGTATTTGAATATTTGGTGTAAACTCCTGTGATAAAAGCATCTGCATCTCCAGTTTCGACCATCATCATACCGAAGTAGTTTCTTTCAAACATCTTATCTTTGGCCTCATCAAGTGTAGCCCCCTCGCGTTCTCTTTTTTCCGCAAGGATTTTTGCATAACGGTTTCTTCTTTCTTCTTCTCTGTCATGACGAAGATTTACGATTTCGATACCGTCCAAATCCATATGCAATTCGGCAGCCAATTTTTCGATTCTTTCATCGTTTCCTAATAATATAGGATGGCAAATGCCTTCTACCTTGGCTGTTACAGCGGCTTTTAGCATATTCTCATGGCTACCTTCGGCAAACACGACACGTTTAGGACTTTGTTTGGCCATATCCGTTAATTGGCGAATCATTTTGTTGTCGTATCCCATTAACTCTTTGAGTTTGCTTGCATATTCATTCCAGTCGGTAATGATTTTCTTAGCAACGCCCGACTCAATGGCAGCTTTTGCCACGGCGGTTGATACCCAAGTCAACAAACGAGGGTCGAGTGGTTTGGGGACAATGTATTCCCTGTCGAACGACAAACGAGTGAGTCCGTATGCTGCATTTACAACATCCGGCACCGGCTCTTTAACCAAAGCTGCAATCGCTTTGACTGCCGCTAATTTCATTTCTTCGTTGATGGTAGTTGCTCTTACGTCCAATGCGCCTCTAAATATGTAAGGGAATCCCAATACGTTGTTGATTTGGTTGGGATAATCGGAACGACCGGTAGCAAAAATCAAATCTTCACGTGAAGCTTTCGCATTCTCGTAAGAAATCTCAGGATTAGGATTTGCCAAAGCAAAAACGATAGGATTTGCATTCATCGAACGCACCATATCGATTGTAAGTACATCTGCTACAGATAATCCTAAAAATACATCTGCTCCGGCAACAGCTTCTTCTAATGAGTTAACATTGCGTTCGGTTGCAAAGAATTTTTTAGACTCATTTAAATCAGTACGTCTGACAGAAATAACGCCTTTGCTGTCACACATCACGATGTTTTCTCTTTTAGCACCTAAAGCAATATATAATTTGGTACAAGAATTCGCAGACGCACCTGCTCCGTTTACAACAATCTGTACGTCTTCGATTTTTTTACCTGCTAATTCCAAGGCATTGAGAATTCCTGCGGAAGAAATAATGGCAGTTCCGTGTTGGTCGTCGTGCATAACAGGAATGTTCAATTCTCCTTTCAGGCGAGTTTCAATTTCGAAACATTCGGGTGCTTTGATATCTTCCAAATTGATCCCACCGAAAGTAGGAGCAATCGCTTTAACTGCCTGAATGAATTTTTCCGGGTCTTTTTCGTCTACTTCAATATCAAATACATCAATTCCTGCAAAAATTTTGAATAACAACCCTTTTCCTTCCATTACCGGTTTTCCCGACAAGGCACCTATATCTCCTAAACCTAACACCGCGGTTCCATTTGAAATAACGGCCACTAAGTTTCCCTTTGCGGTATAGTCGTAAGCCGTTTCCTGATTTTTCTCTATTTCGAGACAAGGCTCAGCAACTCCGGGAGAATATGCTAAAGATAAATCGCGTTGTGTGCTGTATGGTTTAGTAGGTACAACCTCTATTTTTCCGGGTTTTCCTTGAGAGTGATACAAGAGAGCATCTTCTTTTGTCATTTTTGCCATGATATTGATGTTTTATTTGATTGATAATATGAAAGTCATTTTATGAAATATCTTTCTTTTTAAAACGAAAAACGTGCAAAAGTAATTATTTAATATGGAAAATCAATCAAATAAAACCTTTTTTAATAATAATTTTCTGGATTAATGAGGTTCCTTTTGCGTTTATCCTGACAAAATAAAGTCCGTCTGCCAAACCGGAAATATCTAATTTTTCCGTCACATTTTCGTTTATCATAACACAAGTTCCCGATTGATTGTATATTTCCACTCTTTCAACCGGATAATCGGATTGGATAAACAAATAATCTTTTGCCGGATTGGGGTAGATTTGTAGGGATATATCCGATATTGATTTTATATCATTTGTTTCTCCAATATTTATTTGCAAATCATTTTTAAAATAATCTTTGTCTGATACTTTTATCCAATCACCTCCGATAGATTTATAAAATAATGATATATGATATACTCCCGGAGATTTAATTATTTCATTATTCACATACATATAAAACCACCATCCCCAACCGGGAGGAGAACTTAAATAATAATCATGCGGTATAATATCAACTATATTGCCCTGCTCATCAAAAATAATAATGCCATAGTTACCTCCCCAGTTACACCCACCGATATTATGAGCTTCAGCTTCAATTATGAATGGCTGTCCGATGTTGATTTGATTAGTGTTATTGTAATTTATATCGAGAATTGCAAAATAGTTTCCCATAGTAAATATGGATGAATTATTCAAGTTAT
The DNA here is from genome assembly GCA_031253625.1 of Dysgonamonadaceae bacterium. Lineage (GTDB taxonomy): Bacteria > Bacteroidota > Bacteroidia > Bacteroidales > Azobacteroidaceae > JAIRVZ01. The sequence goes on along the minus strand of JAIRVZ010000029.1, from coordinate 7,040 downwards.
CACGAACAATATTAAAAGTATAATTCTTTGAAACAGATTTATCAGGAGACTCTGCTTTTAAACTAACAGAACTATTGCCTTCCGGAATAGGATGCAATCCATTTCCTGATACAGTAGCATTTTCATGACTCGTTTGCGAAATAATATTGACGACATCGACTGTAGATTCCACAGTCATAGTATAATTGGTAATCGCAGGATCAAAGGCAGGAGATAATTGCCAGTCTACCTGAATGTCTTTTAAATAGGCATTAGCATTGGGTTCTGCCACTGTTATTTGTACATAATTGTTGTGAGAAGAGGCAACTCTAATCCATTCAGTTTCATTTTTTGGTTTACAATATTCTGATACATAATAAGTCCCGGGTGCTGAAAATGAAAAACCTTCTGTCTGTAAACCAAAAATCTGTCTAGATTCTACTTGAAATTCTTGCTCATCAATCCACATTGCATAAAGGATATCTATAACATTATGTTCAGCATCGAAAATGAGAAAACACACCTTTCCCTCCCATGCGCCTGCATTAAGGTTACCGGTAAAAGCGTCTACAACCCTTGTTTCTTCACCAATATTAACCACTTTAGGATATACAATCATATCTTCCAATAAAGTAAGTACAGGTATATCTGATGCAGTTGTTTTACATATATCTGTTTTAGTATTATTTCTCGTTTTTTGAGCCGAGTTCAATATATTTTGAGCTGCGACACTATTTATTGCAAGCGTAAAAATTGCAATCAAAAATAAATTCTTTTTGAAATGATTCTTGAATTTCATGCTGTTTAATTTTTTTGTTGTTATTTGCTGAATAATCTATATGAATGAGGCGGAAGTGTAACTTCGAAAACATTATTTTTATCATCCAATCTGAAACGATACCTGAATGTATTAGGAGTATTATCTTTCGGCATTTTGTCGATAACTGTTCCGGATAACAGATCGGTTATCTTATCGACACCTTCCTTGGCGTGGACTTTGATTGTAACCGGTTCATCGAGGAAAGATTCCACGATAAACATGTCGTTGTCGTAAAGGAAAAGACCGACTTTAGCCGGAGCGTCAATTCGTAAATCCAAATCCCGACTCAACACTTGACGGAAAATATTGAGAACACCTGCCGGCAGGTCGTATAGATTACCGAAATCTTCGGGAATAGTCATCACATAAAGATTCCCTTTAGAGTAAGGCGCACGGAGCATCATCGGATATCCGCTAACACCACCGGTGAGCGGTCGCCCTGCACTGGATATTTCCCATGCGTCGTTGGTCTGGTAAAGAACTTGTGTAAGCAATATATCTTTGTTTGCTTTTCCTGACATACCGAAATCGTTTATCAAGGCCTTTTTATCGGCACGAAGTTCAGCTATATCGGCAATCTTCTCCGGAATAGCTTTCAACAAGTTACTGGTAATTATGATGTCGTTGCCTTTAGTTAGCTGATCTTTTATTTTTGAGATAATATCAGGATCGTATTTTGCTTGTTCCGTAAGCAATACCACTTTTTGGTCGGTAGGAAATTCGGAGTACATATCCATCGGTAGACCTATCATTCCTAAATAATTTTGCAAGAAATCATCGCCAAGAGAATGATAAGGCTTGTAGGATTTGATGCCGATAGGATTACCCAATTTAGAGATAAACTCATTGATTTTCTCAAAAGTATAACCTGCAGCGCGTGCAATTGTAGTAGGAATAACCGTTTGTCCGTTCAGGTTGACCGGTTTCATCATCTCGTCGTAATCGAAACTTGTTCCTTGTCCTTGCCAAGGAGTGCGATGGATTTCGGGATTTAAGTAAACGCCTATCAGTTGATTGTAAGCAAACAATGCTATTTCGGGGGCTTTGGCAAACATAGTCAACCAAAGTTGTTCGGCATAACGATCCATTCCCATATTAGAGCCTCCGCTATCAACCCATCCGCCAAAGTTGTGGCCGGGACGCAAGTTTTCAAAGTAGCGAACGATATTATAACCCAAATAATTTTGGAGATGCTGTGCGCTTGAAGGATCGCGGGTTTCGGTGCCCGACCAAACTCCATCAAAAATATGAGGGCCTCTTTCTAAATCAAAACCCAATCCTTGGAAATGATCATACCAGTTGGGATATTTGATGATTATCTTTACATTCGGATTAATTTTTTTAGATGGATTGATTACCAAGTTGATACCGGCTTCGGTCATTAGATCCAAGCGATATTGCGTCCAGCTCTTGTTGCCTTTTGCTTCGATTTCAATGTCCGACTTACAACTTGTAAAGAAGAAGTCGTCGAGTATGAAATCATCGAAATATTTGGCCGTATGTTCGGCTATTTCTTGTACTTTTTTTCTGTGTTCGGGATCTGAATAGCAGAAAGTTTCGAAACTATTGGCTTCGTTTATTGTGTAAGTAATGCCTCCTCCTACCTCAATACCTTTGTCGAGGAAATATTTCTTGGCTTGCTCGAGTGTTTCACCGGGAACTATCAGTAAGTCGCGATGCGTTTCCAAGTATATTTTATCGACTTTTAACTGGCTTGAAATAATATTCCATGTAGAATCCAACCATTGCAGGTCTTTCATCTTTTCTACTTCATACGCGCGGGTATAAACCGCCACTTTAAATCCATCGTAATTACCTGCAAATGCGGTTAAACCGGTCGTCATCGCAAATAAAAAAACACAGATAACAAAACGTTTCATGCTATTATTAATAAAGTTAAATTTAATATTCAAACCGCCCGTGTTCACTTTCAATGATTAGTTGGCTACCGCCGAACGTTGTTTCTTTTTGGTCGGATGCCTCGACAAATCCGACAATTTGAGCCTTTATTCCAAACGATTCGGAAATGTCAATTACTTGTTGGGCAAATTCTTTTGGAAGATAAATTTCCATGCGGTGTCCCATATTGAAGACCTTGTACATTTCTTTCCAATCCGTACCCGATTGCTCTTGAATCAGCCGGAAAAGCGGAGGAGTGGGGAATAAGTTGTTTTTTGTGATTTTCAATTTATCCACAAAGTGCAACACTTTGGTTTGAGCACCTCCGGAACAATGTACCATTCCGTGAATATTGGAACGCATTTGATCTAATATGGTTTTAATAACCGGAGCATAAGTGCGGGTAGGAGAAAGCACTAATTTTCCGGCATCAATACCTAAATCTTCTATTTTATCGGTAAGCCTTTTTCCTCCGGAATAGACCAATGATTCAGGAACGGCAGCATCATAACTTTCGGGATATTTTTCGGCCAGATAGTGAGCAAAAACATCATGGCGAGCAGAGGTTAAACCATTGCTACCCATGCCTCCGTTATATTCTTTTTCGTATTTAGCTTGCCCGTAAGACGATAAGCCGACAATCACATCTCCGGCTTGTATATTGGCATTGTCGATTACATCGGAACGTTTCATGCGGCAGGTAACCGTACTGTCTACAATAATTGTGCGTACTACATCGCCTACATCCGCAGTTTCTCCACCTGTCGGGTAGATATTTACGCCTAAAGCGGATAATTCTTCGCACAATTCGTTGGTTCCGTTGATGATTGCAGAAATAACTTCACCCGGAATTAGGTGTTTATTTCGGCCGATTGTGGAAGAAAGTAAGATATTATCAGTTGCACCGACGCACAACAGGTCGTCGATATTCATAATCAAAGCATCTTGGGCGATGCCTTTCCATACCGACAAGTCTCCGGTTTCTTTCCAATAGATGTATGCTAAAGATGATTTTGTTCCGGCTCCGTCAGCATGCATGATATTGCAATACACAGGGTCTCCGCCTAAAACATCGGGGATTATTTTACAGAAAGCTTTGGGAAATATTCCTTTGTCAATATTCTTGATGGCGTTGTGTACATCTTCTTTTGATGCCGATACACCACGTTGGTTATAACGTTGATCGCTCATAATTTTAATTTAAGGTACAAAGATAATCAAGTGAATTCAATCTTCCAAGATTCCTTTGCCTTGACGGATAATTTCGAAACCTTCCGGAGATGTGCAATCAACCACTGTGGAGGGTTGAAAATCACCATAACCGCCATCAATCACCACGTCGACCATATTTTCATACTTCTCATGAATCAATTCCGGATCGGTGAAATATTCCATCATCTCGTCGTCGTCGTGAACGGATGTCGTCAAAATAGGGTTCCCAAGTTCTTTTACTAACGTGCGGATTATATTGTTATCGGGCACACGGATGCCTACCTCTTTTCTGTTTTTATATATTTTAGGAAGATTGTTAGTTGCATTCAAAATAAACGTGAAGGGTCCCGGAAGATTTTTTTTCATCAATTTGAATGTCGCATTATCAACTTTTGCATATTCGCTGATATTGCTCAAATCGTAACAAATAATAGACAGATTGGTTTTTTGAGGATTTATGTTTTTCAGTTTACAAATTTTCTCTATTGCCCTGACATTCAACGCATCACACCCCATCGCATAAACAGTATCGGTAGGATAAATAACAATCCCGCCATCTTGCAATATCCGGATAATCTTCTCGACTTCCCGGGCGTTGATATTTTGTTCGTAGAGACGTAGTAACATAAAGGGTGAACGGTGAACGGTGAATAGTGAATAGTAATTTTTCACTGTTCACTGTTCACTTTAATTTGCTAATTCGGAAATGAACTTAATCCGAACCAACCGGATTTCTTCTTCTGTATAGGTGTTTCCTAATTCGTTGATTGCTTCTTCCAAATCGTCTGTTTCAGATTCTTTGAAATATTGATAGATGTCTTCGATATGGTCTTCATCAATCACTTCATTGAGGAAATAATCGATATTGATTTTTGTTCCGGAATACACGATTACTTCGATTTCGCTCAATAAGTCATTGAATTCCAAACCTTTGGTTACAGCAATATCGTCTAAGGCTATCTTGCGGTCGATGCTTTGTACGATAAAAACTTTCATCTTGGATTTATTGGCAACGGTGCGTACACGCAAATCTACCGGACGTTCGATTTCATTTTCCTCTACATGCCGTTTAATCAACTCGACAAATTCTTTGCCGTATCGTTTGGCTTTTCCTGCACCTACTCCGGGAATATTTTGCAATTCTTCTATCGTTACGGGATAGTTGGTAGCCATGGCTTCCAGCGAAGGATCTTGGAAAATTACATAAGGCGGAACGTCTAATTTTTTAGCCATTTTCTTACGCAAATCCTTCATGATAGAAAATAACGCAGGATCGACACAAGCAGCACCTCCGCCTCTCATCGGTGCTTCGTCGACGTTTTCTTCATTTTCGAATTCATTATCTTTCGTAATTTTGAAAGGTGTCGGATTCTTCAAATATTCACGTCCGGCTTTAGTCAATTTCAGTAAGCCGTAATTTTCTATATCTTTATCCAAATATCCGGCAAGCAACGCCTGACGAATAACCGTATTCCATGTTTGTTCATCTTCATCCGTACCGGTTCCGAACGTTTCCAAATCTTGGTGTTCGTAGGCCGTAATTTCGGAAGTTTCTTTTCCCAAAAGGATATTTATTATATGGTCTGCCTTAAATTTATCTTTGACGGCATCAACGGTTTCTAATACTGTTATAAGTAACTCTTTTGCTTCCACTTGTTTTTTAGGATTTATACAATTATCACAATTTCCACAATTTTCATCTGCATATTCCTCTCCAAAATAATGTAACAAGGATTTTCTGCGACAAACAGCGGTTTCAGCGTAAGCGCGTGTTTCTTCTAACAATTGCTTGCCTATTTCTTGTTCCGAAACAGGTTTTCCTTGCATGAATTTCTCCAATTTCAGCAAATCTTTGTTAGTGTAGAAAACGATACATTTACCTTCTCCGCCATCTCTTCCCGAACGACCGGTTTCCTGATAATATCCCTCTAAGCTTTTAGGGATGTCGTAATGGATTACATATCGCACATCCGGCTTGTCGATACCCATTCCAAATGCAATTGTTGCTACAATCACATCGACCGACTCCATCAGAAAAGCATCCTGATTGTCGCTTCGGGTGTGGGAATCCATTCCGGCATGATATGCAAGCGCATTGATACCATTGGTTTTCAATATTTCGGCAAAATCTTCCACTTTTTTTCGTGAGAGACAATATACTATTCCGGATTTTCCGGATTGAGATTTAATAAATTTGACAATATCTTTATCGATATTGTTGGTTTTCTGACGTACTTCGTAATATAAATTAGACCTGTTGAATGATGATTTAAACACAGATGCGTCCATCATTCCAAGATTCTTCTGAATATCATGTTGTACTTTGGGTGTTGCTGTTGCCGTGAGCGCAATAATCGGGCGTTTGGAAATTTCGTTGATTATCGGTCTGATACGGCGATATTCGGGACGGAAATCGTGCCCCCATTCGGAAATACAATGCGCTTCATCGACTGCATAAAAAGACACATTTACATTCCGTAAAAAATCAATGTTTTCTTCTTTGGTCAAAGATTCGGGTGCCACATAAAGCAATTTCGTCTTTCCCGATAAAATATCTGTTTTGGCTTGTTCGATAGCAGATTTATTCAGTGATGAGTTTATGAAATGGGCTACACCGTTTTCTTCACTGAAACTGCGCATAGCATCCACTTGGTTTTTCATTAACGCGATAAGAGGAGAAATAACAATAGCTGTTCCCTCCATCAATAACGACGGAAGTTGATAGCACAATGATTTTCCACCACCTGTGGGCATAAGGACGAATGTATCTTTCCCTTCTAATACGTTCTTGATTACCGCCTCTTGATTCCCCTTAAAAGTGTCAAAGCCAAAGTGTTTCTTTAATTCATTTATCAAAAAATCTTTTTTTGCCATGATTATTTTTTAACAACTCATCTTATCTTATATCTTTCACAACAAAGATATATTATTTGTTTTCTAAAAAACAAATATCTAACGACTTTTTTTATAAAAAAAATCAGGCAATGAATTTGGAATTCCTAACTTTACCCGCATAAAAAGTTAAGACTGTTTTTATTTATATTCTCAAATTCTTCTATTGTTAAATTATTTATAGCCGAATGCCTTCTTTTTTTGTTGTACCAAATTTCGATATATTCAAATATCTCCA
>JAIRVZ010000001.1 GCA_031253625.1 Dysgonamonadaceae bacterium | reverse complement strand
ATGGAGGTGTGGAAACCTGAGGTTCAGATAAGGCAATTATTTCACGTTTTTAACTCTTTGTAACAAAGTAGTCAACAAAATAAAAAGAATTGCAACATGGTAATAATGGATTTCAGCAGACAAAGCGGAAAAAAGATTCTAATCGTAGAAAAAACAAAACGTTCTTATGTGAACATGGAAGATATTACGCATATCTCTTGCGATAGATATGTGAGTATTATCCATTTAGTCGATGGAACAAAAAAGGATTCTACGGCGCAACAGTTCAATGAGTTTGAAAAGAAACTTGAAAAGTACGGTTTTTGGCGACTTAATCGCAAAACATTGGCAAATGGCAAACATTTCTCCGAAGATCAGACTGTGAACAGGAAAAAACATATCATGGTATACAACACTGACATTCTCGTTTCGAGAAGAAAAAGTTCACAGTTAGAGAATAAGTTGAAGGAGTGCGACGAGTAAGTTGCTATTGCTTTATTACTTTCTTCACTATTACACCTGTTTCCGTCTGTATCCGCACAAAATACATACCGGCAGGGGTATTGGATATATCCAATATGATTTTGGTGTTTTCGGAACTACCACAATGGTACGCCCCTACGGATTTACCCATCAAATCGAAAACCTCAACACTTTCAACTCTCCATTCTCTGTCATTGCGGGCTTGACCCGCAACTTCAACTCTCAATTCCCCCCTTGTCGGATTCGGATAAACCCGCACAGACATTGAGCCTGTCGAAATATCGGCAATCCCTGTAAAATTTATCGTTACCTTGACTGTATTATACGACAGCGATTTGCAACTATCAACATACATCACTCGCACATGATAGGTATAACTACCGTTGGGTAAATTTTCGTCTAAGTAATCGGTTTGCTGCAATTCTGCCAGCAACATATTGTCCCGATAAAGATAGTAGACGAGTATTGGTTGCTCGGCTTGAGGCGGATGCCATCGAAGTGCAACGTTGTTGTCATCTCGCACTTCTGCTTCCATATCCAACACGCCTTCGCAACTTTCCAGATAATTCATCATTAAATCATGGCAATAAGTGCCTACCAGCGTTTCGCCATAGTTGCTGTAATGGGAAATACAAATCTTTGCATACTGTCCCCATGGCTCGTCCATCTCTACTGTTTCGTTATATATGATATAGAATACACCTGCCGCTCTGTCCGACATGAAAAGATAAAATGTTCTATTTTCACCCAAAAAATACAACGAATCCGAGTGATAGACCACCCGAAAGGTATGTCCAGTATCGGCACTAAATGATACTTTAAATGTATAATCAGGGAACCATGACGATACATACACTTCCCCCGGCAAAGCACCACGATATATGTCAGGAAAAATACCATTCATATTGCCGAAAACATATTGTTCGCCAATAGGAGTTATCGAATAAGTATCGAACCAATTTATAGTATAATATACAGACCATGGATCTGTAGGATAATTTCCCGATATTCCAAAAAATTCACTGGAATCAAAGCCACATTCACCTCTAAACATATATCCTTTATCGCTAATTAGTTGCCAAGTATCTCCATAATTCGTACTTTTGAAAACGCTGTGGTCATAGCCTGCGCTTTGCATCCTGTAAATCAGCCTTTCAAAATTACTTGCATAATAATACTTTGGCGCTCGATTTTCCTCTCTGAAAGTCCATGTTTTTCCATAGTCGAAACTGACCCACATGCCATGTAGCCAAGTATCTAAAGTAAGTGAGTAACGGGTACTTCTGTTATAGAGAACGCCCGGAGTAGCGTCGGCTATTATGATCACAGGCACAACGACCGTTGAATCAAAATAAGGATAATCTTCTTTATGAGCAAAAGCATCGGCGGCATAAGGAAGTGTTATTTTTTTTCCATGGTCGGTAATATGGAAAAGAGCTTTTACCAAAGTATCGAAAACCGGAGGTCCCCAATCCTGATTATAGATGCCGTACCAGTACTCAGCCATATACAATTCTCCAGACACAGTTCCTCGAGCTTCTCCACGTTCTTGGGCATTAATAAAAGTAACAATTCTCATTAATATTATTCCTGCCATTAATATTTTTCTCATAAATAATCTTTTTTAGTTTTTACTAATTTGTCGTAATTTTTGCGCAAAGGTAGCGTAAAATAAGTCGAAAATACAAATTTTTACTCGAAAAACAGGCTTTTTTGACAAAATCAGCATTCCGTTTATCAGATAAAATTAACCGTTTATTTATTAAAATCAACCGTCAGTCAAATAAGTCTGAACTTTGTGAAAATCATCTATTCTTTTCCGTATTTTTACACCGCAATATTAGCAAATTTTGATTTAAAAACTTAAAAAAAATTTAAGATTATGGTAAAAAAATTTACTTTAGGAATGGCGGCGCTCCTGCTGAGTACGGCAATCAGCGCCCAAACATCATGGGTAAACTTCGGTAGAAGTCAGCCCACCGCGCCGGAGTTTACGGTGACAAACTCCACCGACCACTCTGTGGTATTCACGATGAATGTTTACGGTATGTTTGTCGAAAGCAAAAACGAAGGTTCGCAGACTTACAAGCGTCTCTCCCTGCCCGAATGTAACAGGGCGGGCGAAATTGGAACACCGGAAATCCCGGTGGTACTCTCTC
>JAIRVZ010000024.1 GCA_031253625.1 Dysgonamonadaceae bacterium | reverse complement strand
TATTTGGCAACTTACCTCAACGCCATTTTATCTGTTTACGACCCGCATACCGAATATTATCCGCCAAAAAACAAAGAAGATTTCGACATCCGTTTTTCAGGACAATTAGAAGGTATTGGCGCTACGCTGACGCAGAAAGAGGGTTTCATCACCGTTACCGATGTTAAAATCGGAAGTCCGGCATGGAAACAGGGCGAATTGGAAGTGAACGACAAGATACTTAAAGTAACACAAGGCAATACCAAAGAGAGTACCGATGTGGTGGATATGCGTCTCGATAAAGCCATTCGGTTTATTCGCGGTCCAAAAGGCACCGAAGTGATTTTGACCATTCAAAAAGTTGACGGTACTCAAAAGACCATTTCTCTCCTTCGAGATGTTATTGTGATAGAAGAGACGTATGCAAAATCAATGGTTTTGACCGACAGAGAAACGTATGCCCGTGTCGGATATATTTATCTGCCTTCGTTTTATGCCAATTTCCAAGACAGAGCCGGTCGCCGGTCGTCGGTGGACGTGAAAAATGAAATAGAAAAGTTGAAAGCCGAAAACGTGTCGGGCATCATTATCGACCTGCGCAGTAATACTGGAGGGTCGTTGATGGACTGCGTTGATATTGCGGGACATTTCATTGACCAGGGACCTGTTGTTCAGGTGCAAGGGCGAGGCAAACCTCCACAAGTCTTGTCGGATACCAAAAGCGGCACGGTGTGGGACGGTCCTTTGGTGGTATTGGTGAACAGTTATTCTGCTTCGGCGTCAGAGATTTTTGCCGCCGCCATGCAAGATTACGGACGTGCTATCATCATGGGATCAACAACTTATGGAAAAGGAACGGTACAACGATTCGACGACTTAGACCGACTTGTTATGGGACAAAACGACATCAAACCCTTAGGCTCGCTAAAACTCACCATCCAGAAATTTTACCGGATCAACGGAAGTTCCACGCAACTAAGAGGCGTTACGCCGGATATTACAATTCCGGATTCGTACAAATACATGGATACCGGCGAACGAGAACTAAATAACGCTCTGGCATGGTCGGAAATTTCCACCAGCACCTACTCTACCTGGATGGGAGGCGTCTGTAAGTGGGATAATGCCGTCAGAAACAGCAACGAACGTATTGCAAAGAGTGCATTTTTTGCATTGACTAATGAAAATGCAGAACGACTGAAACAACGTCGCGACGAAACCCGCTATCCATTGAATTATGAAACGTACAAAAAATTCATAGAACAGCAAAACAACGAAGCCGAAAAGTATAAAAACCTCGGAAAAGACACACTAAACATGACTGCCCAAATCCTGACAAACGACGAAACCATCAACCCAAGCGACACCGCCGCCATCGAAAGAAACAAAAAATGGAATCAGATGATTATCACCGACAATACCATTTTCGAAGCCATGCAGGTAGTGCAAGAGATGAAAAGAATGAGATGCTTTGCGACGAGGAGGGATGATTGAAATGATTGGAAATGGATATCAAAGGACAAATAGCAGGTATAAAATACAAAGTGTTTCTTTCAGAAGACTTGCAACCGATTGATCTGGATAAATTTAATATCAATAAAATCCCATCGCATTGTCTCTTAAAAGATGGAAAAATATCGTTTGCTGTTTCTAAATGGGTATCACCAAAAAGAACACGCTCGTATCCATACGAAAGAGCTTACAATACGTTGACTGTGTCAAAAAAAATCACTGTAATCCCAATCATTAAAGACGAAGGATTTGACGGTGATAGAGATTTTTTGCAATGGGATACGGTTTCTTTGATGTCGCTGTTAGATGTTTTTGTGATTTTTACTTACTACAACAAGGCAACAAAAAATCCAAAATATGAAAACAAAATAACTGATTTTCAATTTGACAACAAACATGTTGTTTCTAAAATAAAAGAAATTGAGCAGTATCACAGTTCTGCTTTGCATTGGAATTTAAACGAATTGAAAAACAACTTGCATAATATTATTGACAAGGCAAAGAAAAATTATACAAAGATAGAAAAGCAAACAGGAATTTTGTTGCACAATCAAAAAGGAATTGAAAATTTCCAAAAAAAGATTGGCAAAGATGTTTCGGATTTTATGGAATTTTCGAGAGAAAAGGCACAAAAAGCGCAGTCAAGGGAGATGGTGACAATCCAACCCAAAGAAAGCCTGTCATCTGTTACAAAAGCAAAAATCACAATTACAAACTATCTTGGCGGTCTATATTTTTTCACAGTGGATGAAGTTCTTATTGATAACGATACTGTTTATTTGATTGAAAGTAAACAGTCTAAACAAAGTATTTTACCAAGCAAAGGAGATATAAAGGACGGGCTTTTGAAAATGATTTTGTATTCAAATCTTTGTGAGGTTGAGGTTAATGGGAAGAAAATGAAAAGTCAAGCAGTGTTGAAGTTGACTTCGCCGAAAATAAGAGATGTTATTACTTCGGAACTTCCTATTTGGGATCGGGGAGATCTGTTGTTATTAAATAATTTTTCGCAAGAACAAATCAAATTTATTGATGCGCTGTTGGACGAAGCGGTGGAGAATGGATTTATGGTAAAAATAGAACAATCAAAAGGATAATATGATAAAATCCCCACTCCGCTACCCTGGCGGCAAGAGCCGTGCCGTTGACACCATCGCAAAATTGATACCAG
>JAIRVZ010000018.1 GCA_031253625.1 Dysgonamonadaceae bacterium | reverse complement strand
TGGACAAAAATTGGGAGAAGGACCGGTACCGATGAATGACGGAATTTGGATATTGGGAGGATTAGTTGCAACTTACGGTATCGTTCGTCATATAAAATTAAAAAGAAAAAAGGCGAGGGTTCTTTTGTATGAAAAATAACCCTCGCCTCTATTACCATCATTGTTTGATAGCTTGCGTTTCTTCTTTTTTTCGTTGCTTTTTTTTCTCTTCCCTTAATATAAAAATAGTCAATACAACAGAGGCAATTATGCACCAAAGGAACTCTTTGGCTAAGCTTGTTGCCATTGCAGCATCATCTCCTGTGAGATAAAGAGATGAATTTAATTTTCCGGAGTAAAGGTATGTTACTAATGGCTCAACAAATAACATAAAAAAACACCAAGAACCGAAAAAACCGAAGAAAAGAAATAAAAATCGTTTCATTTTTTTATAATTTTATTAACGTCTCATCAAAGCAAAAATGCTGACAAACAAGATTAAGCGTTGTTTAAACAAATAACACAAAGATAAATTAACAAACCTATTTCTCAATTGTTTGTCAAGTTTTCATTTATTACTATCATTGTTAGATAGCTTAGCTTGCGATTTTTCTTTTTTTTGTTTCCTCCTCTTTTTTTCTTTTAGTAAAAGAACTGCACCTGCAGTAGAGGCAATAATATACCAAAGAAAACGTATTGCTAAATTTGCTGCCATTGTATCAGTATCTTTTGCAGAAGTAAAATATGATACTCCTTCTCCGGTGCTAAGATACATTATTAATGGACTAGCAAATAGTGTAAGAAAACAACATAAGCCAAAAACATAAAAAAAATAAAATATAAACTGTTTCATTTCATATGTATATTTGTTTCTTCTTTTGGTTGATCATAATAAACCTGGTAACGGGGTTAAGTGTTATTTAAACAAATAACACAAAGATATATCAACGGATCCATTTCTCAATCGCTTGTCATAAGAGGAGAAATTAATAGCTCCTGTAGTCCAATTAAACCGAAGAATAAATTGTTTATAACCAATATCCGCACCGATTTTGGCCCCTACATCAAACGCATTGAATCCTTTGAAATCATAATTTACATTATTTTCTATAAATCGGTTGTCCTTGAACAGATTATCAATAGAATGTTTGAAGGTGGAATTATTCTCATCAATTCCAGTCAATGTGCCGCTCCCTGAAAATCCATAAGCAGCATACAAACTCAAAACAAGGCTTGTTTTGAGTTTTCTGTTCGCTTGGCATGGGCATTGTGTAATACGAACAGAAATTGGAACTATTTCGATATAATCCGCAGAATAATCTATTTGCTGAATGTAACCGGCATGTTGTGGTATAAATTCTGATAGTTTAGCACCTTTTCTTACATAATAAATACTTGAACCGAAAAATTCATCGTATGTAATAAAGCCTCCTACTCTATAAGAAAACTTAGGATTTACCTCAACATTAGAGGTGTTCAGCTGATTGCTCAAACCGCCTATTTCAACACCATAATTCACTTGAGCCTGTAGTGAAAATACACTACATATTAAAATAAAAAGCGACAGGATAATTGTTTTCATTGTTTTTAATTTTTCATTCCATAATAAATTGCTATTTTCAGCAACAAAGAAAAAAGGCGAGGGTTCTTTTGTATGAAAAATAGCCCTCGCCAAAGCGAGGTTAAGCGTTATTTGAACAAATTTGAACCACATAGTCCACATAAAATACATGTTTATTGTACCTATGTGGTTCAAAATATTTAAATATATTTTTTCATCATCTAACAACTTTATGTTTCCGAAAAAATAATAAAACAAGACATCTTACCATTATGACAACAGAGATTATGGACAGCAATAGAATAATGTCTCCCGTTTGTTTCCATGCATTCAGTTTTAATAAAACACCAAACACACCAAAGACAATACTGCAAACTAATGATATTACAACATTTCTTTTCATTTGTTTTTGAATTTATAAGTTATTGAATTATAGTTACTAATTCGCTATTCCTCCTCTATCGAATATTGTTTCGTTTGGTTTTTCTTTATTTTAGAGTACACCAAACTGCAGCCGTAATAGGTACGGTAGGATTCGTGTACCAAGCCAAACATCCAATAAATCCATCACAAATAGTGTCATAAGCTTTATCAAAACATTCTCTAAAAAGTTTCCCTTTAAGAGGATCTCCTAAATCTTCTACATCAGAAACCTCGAAAGTAACACTTCCACTTCTCAAAGTGAAAGAATTGGTATACTCTTGAAAACTTACAGTACACAATTTCCCTTTGTCAAAAACAGCTGTATTTATACCATATTTCGATGTTTCTTTCAATGTCCCTGTACCATCTTGTGTAGCATCTATATTTAGTAAAAATGACTCTCCGGAAAATCGTTTTATGTTTAAGTTATTATTTACATCATTTACATCTTTGCTTAATATTATAGTATAATATTCTCCTTCAACGGTCTCAGATGCTAAAGTATAAGAGAAATAATCATCCCATTCAATGACGGTAACCTTAGATAGATTGAAATCACTAATTAATTTGGAATAATTACTTTCTAACAGATCTTTTTTCATATTATTTATGAAATTAATGTTGTTCCGTACATCAACATTTTGTTTGTAATTGAGAAATGAAAATTCACCATTTAATAATGTAACTTGATCCTCAGTTAGAAAAAGTTTGTCTGCAGCATCAGATTTACTGAGATTTGTTTCAATAGAGTCAATATTATTACAAGAAACACCAAATAGTATAATAATAAATAACAAAAGCAATGATTGATTTATTTTTTTCATGATTATATGAAATTTTAAAATTTGTAACTTAAATAAATTAGCTTTTGTCCTAACATTAATATGTACAAAAGAATAAAGCGCGGACAAAATTTTGAATATCTGTCTTCTGAGACTCTAGACTGTCTTAACACAAAATAAACCGAATAATGTCCACGCCCTAAAGAGCGTGGACTCACATCGCTTTATTCTTTGTGTTTTTTGAAATTGTCTAGAAATCAGAAGACAAGAATAAAAGCAAACGCTTTTCCCCAATATTTTAATTATACATTTTTTAAGATGTACATATTTTTCTACTCTTTAGATTTTATCCATAGGCAATTGTTTTTAATATTTGGCAAAGATATTAAAGTTAAGTAAATAAACAAATATTAATATCAATTTTTTTCATTAATTTTTTATAATTGGGTTAAATATTAAATAAACGGTTATGAAAATCAAGCCCTCACGGGCTAAAATACTCGAATTAACTCAACGAAATGGGTAAAAGTCAGGTGGGAAAGTAATAATTCAGGTTGTAACTGTAAATCGTTATCTTCTTCATTTATTTTTGCGGCAATTGTTCCGATTGCTTCATTTGAAGATTTTGCGGTCAGTGACCGCAAAATTGCATCTCTAATTTATCATGGGCTAAATATTAAATTAAAACAAAGTGTTTTATTTTAGAGTAGTCATTTCTCCGGTGAGAGAACAAAGCATGTGATCTTTCACTTCTTTAATACTCATGCCATGTCCGAACAGATACATCAATTTGGTGACGGCTGCCTCGGTAGTTATATCATAGCCCGAAATAACCCCGATTTCAGATAAAATACGGCCGGTTTGATAG
This sequence comes from Dysgonamonadaceae bacterium, assembly GCA_031253625.1. Classification (GTDB taxonomy): domain Bacteria; phylum Bacteroidota; class Bacteroidia; order Bacteroidales; family Azobacteroidaceae; genus JAIRVZ01. The sequence continues at coordinate 13,675 of JAIRVZ010000018.1, read as the reverse complement.
CGTACTATTTCAACTGTTCCGGAAAGGCATTGAGTAACATCTACGACCACAATTCCTCTATCGATGGCATCTTTTATTATATGAAGAAACCAATCCAAATCCGGCGCATTGCCGCTTCCGTATGTTTCCAATATAACACCTTTCAGACTGGGAATATTGAAAACAGCCTCAACCACATCTTTTGAAATACCCGGAAACAGTTTCAAAATCATCACATTAGAGTCTAACAAGTAGTGAAAGCGAGCCGGTTTGCGCGTGGCCGGATAGTGTATCAGATGAGATTCATATTTGATATGAACTCCGGCCTCTGCCAAAGGTGGATAATTATATGAATGAAATGCCTCGAAGTTTTCTGCATTGACTTTAGTGGTGCGGTTTCCTCTCAATAAATAATCCTGAAAAAATATGCAAACTTCGGGAACGATGGCTTTGCCGTAAGGGTCTTTATCTACAGCAATTTCGAGTGCTGTAATCAGATTTTCTTTTCCATCGGTTCTCATTTTTCCAATAGGAAGTTGAGAGCCGGTAAGGATAACCGGTTTATCCAGATTTTCGAGCATAAAACTTAGCGCAGAGGCTGAATATGCCATAGTATCTGTCCCGTGCAAGATAACAAATCCATCGTATTTATCATAATGCTCTTGTATGATTCCGACTAATTTTTGCCATTCCGAAGGTCCCATATTCGACGAATCGATAGGTGGATTAAATTCCAGTGTGTCGATGGTAAATTTGAATCGTTTGAGTTCCGGAACATTGTCTTTCAATTGTTTGAAATTGAAAGATTCCAAAGAGCCGGTTTCAGAGTTTTCTATCATTCCGATAGTTCCACCGGTGTATATTAAAAGAACAGAAGCGTTGTTGTCTATCATACTTTCATGAAATAAAAATTTATTGAATACAAATTCGGAAGGCTAAAATAATGATTTTAATCTTCAGTAAAGCATCCCGAAGAGCCACAGCGGAATTTTATTGGCATAGCCATATTCTATATTATCTAATGCTAAATAAGCATTTTCCAAGCCGACAATTTGTTCGTGTCCTTTATTTTTTCCACCTACTTCAAAGGTATATTTATCGTCGAATGTAAAATCGGCTTTTTTCGAGGACGTTACCTTGCCGACAGCTTTCAATTGATTAAAAAGAAATGTTTCTCTCAAATTGCCGATGTCGGGTTTTTCTGTTTCCAAAGCGTACACTAAGTTGGTGTTGTTTAGATAGATTTTTTCGGGTTTTGTCAAAGTTCTAAATCCCGAAACATCCTGTTGTAACAGATTCAATAATTGTGCTTTTTCCAAAAATATGAGATAATTGAGTAAGCTTTTTCTACTTACCTCAATTACTTCTGCTAAATCCTTGATGTTGGGCGTAAAAGGAACTCTTTGTGCAACGACATAAAGCAGTTGTTTGATTTTCTTAATTGTATGAATTTCAATATTTTCAATCGCAGGTAAATCTGTTTCTAAAATTACATTGATGGTATGCAAGAGTTTTTCGGCATACATTTCGCTGTCTTCTTTGTAATATGGATAAAAACCTTCTTGCAAATATTGCTGAAATAGCGGTATTGGTTTAATTTTTTCATTAACCTGTCCGGCAAATTCTAAGTGATTTTCAAGCAATTCAGGTAGTTTTATTACAGGAAATTCCAATCCTTTTTCGAGTAGAATAAACTCTCTGAAAGACATTCCATTGAGTGTGTAATGAATTGCTCGCCGACTTAAATCGGCATTGCCTTTGTAAATTTCGAGCATCGACGAACCGGTAAATACTACTTTCAAATCTCTGAAACTGTCGTAAATATTTTTGATTTCCTGCGACCAGTTTCCGTATTTATGCACTTCGTCGATAAACAAGTATTTTCCTCCCATTTTATCGAAATCATTTGCCAAATCGAAAAGCCGGTTACTCGAAAACCAAATATTGTCCAAACTGACATACAGAGCTTCTTTGGGCATATTGCCAAACTGCTTTTTTATGTATTGCAGAATCATTGTGGTTTTGCCGGCTCCTCTTGCTCCGGTAATGGCAATCAGCCTATTCTGCCACCTGATTTTGGGATGCAGATACCGAATAAAATCGGTGTCTGTTCTACTCAAAAGCTGATAAAATATTTTAAATAAACCTTCCATTTTTGCAATTGTTTTCTACGTGCAAATATAAAATGTTTTTTTGAAGTAGCAAAATGTTATCAAAAGTGTTTTTTGCAAGTAACACTTTTCTCGTGTAAACAAATATTACTTTTGGAATGGTTGGTTCTATCAATATTGTCTATCATACTGCGGAGTTATTATTTTATAACGAAAGTATCGTTTTATCCCCAAATACGGAAATTACCTGTAACATGAAGTAAAGAAAGCATATACATCGTGCCGTCAAAGTAACGGTAAAAACCTTCGGGTATCGGAAGTTCCCAAAATTCCTGAACAAAAGGAGTAGACAAATTTTTGTCGTCTATGGCGAAACAGCCTACGGCATTACAGGCAATCATACCGGCAGAATGATCGCCGTTCGGATCAGAACCATCCCAATTGTAGTGAGCCACATAATTCGGCCCCTGATTTTTAAAGAAAGTAAGCAATCGAGTCATCATCTCTTGTTGTCTTATCGCATCTTTCTTAAACCAATGGTAATCCAGACCTATATTCATTGCACATCGCCAAGCGTCAAACTCAAAGCGATTGCTGTGTGGATTAAACCAAGCTTTGTGTGGCGTTCCGTCGAAATTACTGTAATCGGCAAAAAGTCCTGTCGTTTGATGAGAGGCATTGTACAGTAGATCGCGCGATGCTGCCGGAGTTGTTGCCCAAAAATCGGAATTGGTATCACTCCATTGCGCCCAAAGTTCAAAGAACGCAGGTAAATTATATGAAGGATCCGTAAAAGTTCGACCAGCTGCATCGGGAACGAAGACAACTAATTTGTTGTCCGAATCAAATATATTGTAAGCGTTACCGGTTCCATTTTTAGAAAGTATTTTTTCGAGAATATATTGAGCTTCAGCTTTGTAGTTGTAAATTCCTTCACCGTCGCCCCAGCGATTCGATGCGAAAAGAAGTGATGTAATGAAGTAAATCTCACCATCAGGAGCAACCGAAGTTGTTTCACCTCCTATCTTTTCGCCTGTTTCTTTACATTGCCATGCAAAATAACCGGAAAAAGGATTCGATTCGGGAAATTGCATATTGGTTTTCGCCCATTTCCACAACTTATCGAATTCTGCTTTTTTATCTAACTGAACGCAAATCATCATTCCATAAGACATACCTTCGGAGCGAACATCGTCATTGCACACATCTTTCATATATGCCATATTGTTATCGACTTCATAATAAAGCCGTTGATTGTCGTTGTCGCCATAAAATAATTGCTGAAAAGCATTATCTATTTTCGCATTAATCTCATCATCGCTCTTTTCGAGTACTTCTTTGAAAAGATTACGGTAAACACCGGAATAAAACGCTCCTTCTTTTGTGCCGTTTGTATTTTTCGTTTTGACGGCACAAGCGTTTATCATTATTCCAACTAATAAAATAGATGAAAACAAAAGATTTTTTTTCATGATATAAATTTACTAAATAAAAAATAGATTGCGAAGATAACGATTTTTCCTGAGATGCTCAAATGAAATCAAACAGGGTCTACGTCATACTGCAACACAACATACTTAAAAGAAGGCTTGTTTAATAGTGCGGTTTTCTTTTCTTCCAAAATTTTCCGCAGTGTAGATAAAGATGCTGAATTTTCGATTTTCAGAAAAATTCTTCTCAAATGTTGCATTTGTATTTTACCGATTACAGGCTTATCAGGGCCAAGAACTCTGTCGCTCAACACGGTTTTCAAATCGGTAGCTAAGGCGAAAGCAGCATTTTCTACCAGCTGCTCCGATTTGTGTTTCAATGTAATTTCAATGATGCGGTAGAGTGGGGGATAGCGGAACAATTGCCGCTCTTCCATTTGGGCATCGTACATTGTTTGGTAGTCGTTTTTCAATACGGATTGGATAATCAGGTGTTCGGGATGAGAGGTTTGTAGAATGACTTCTCCTCTTTTTTGTCTTCTCCCAGCCCTTCCTGCTACTTGCGCCATCAGTTGATAAGCGCGTTCGTGCGCTCTGAAATCAGGAAAATTCATCATGCTGTCGGCACTCAATATTCCCACTAAACTTACATTTCCGAAATCCAATCCTTTGGAAATCATTTGCGTGCCGATAAGTATCTGCGTTTTTCCTTTTTCGAAATCGCTGATAATATCTTCGAATGTATCTTTTTTTCGGGTAGTATCGGTATCCATGCGGGCAACTTTGGTTTCCGGAAATAACTTTTTGATTTCTTCTTCTACTTTTTCCGTGCCGAATCCTCTTTCGCGGATTTCTTCGTTGCCACATTCGGGACAAACGGTCGGCAATCCGTAAGTGGTTCCGCAGTAATGGCAAATCAGTTGGTTGTATTTTTTATGGTAAGTCAGTCCGACATCACAATATTTGCATTTGGGCATCCAGTCGCAGATTTTGCAGTAAATCATAGGAGCAAATCCCCTGCGGTTTTGAAAAAGAATGATTTGTTCGTTGTTATTCAACGCCAATTGCATTTTTTCAATCAACAAAGGAGAAAACAAGCCTTTCATGCGTTTTTTTCTCTTTAACTCCTTGATGTCTACAACTGTTATTTCGGGAAGTTCGGTATCTTCAAATCTTTTTTCAAGGTTCACATAACCATATTTTCCGGTTTGAGCATTATGAAATGATTCTAAAGAAGGTGTGGCACTTCCCAATAGCGTTTTGGCTCCGTGCATATTAGCCAAAACGATAGCTGCATTGCGTGCATGGTAACGCGGAGCGGGGTCTTGTTGTTTATAACTTGTTTCGTGTTCTTCGTCGACAATCACCAATCCCAAATCCCTAAACGGTAGGAATATAGAAGAACGTACCCCTAAAATGATTTGATAACCGTCGTCGTTAAGTAAATTATTCCAGATTTCAACCCGTTCGTTATTGCTGATTTTCGAATGATAAACTCCGACTTTGTCTCCGAAAACTTGCATTAAGCGAGTTGTAATTTGCGAAGTCAAAGCAATTTCAGGCAGCAAGAATAATGCTTGCCGGTTTAATTTCAATACTTCATTGATAAGATGTATGTAAATTTCCGTTTTTCCGGAAGAAGTAACTCCATGCAATAAGCAAACATCTTTTTCTCTGAAACTTCGGACGATTTCTCCATACGCCTGTTGCTGTAAAGGATTCAATTGATTTAACGGTTGTAATTCGTGAAAATAGGTTTTCAACCGGCTGATTTCTTTTTCATAACAAGATAGAATACCTTTTTCAACTAATCCATTCAGGGCAGTATCGTTCAATCCGCTTTTTTCCAACAGTTCTTTTTTGGAAATTTCTTTACAATCTTTACTTGAAAATGCTTGAGAATATTCGAGATAAGCAAGTAGTAATTTTTCTTGTTTAGGAGCCCTTTTCAGTGAATCAAAGGCTTTCGATAAGTTATCTTCTTCCAAATACAAAGATGTTAAGTTGACAAAAGTTTCTTTTTTCTGTATGTATTTGGATGAACTTTCGGTTCGGAATCCGGCCGGGAGTACGGCTTTGTATACTTCTCCCTGTTTGCAAATGTAGTATTGCGACAACCATTCCCAAAAACGGAGCTGAGGTCTTCGTAAAATCGATTGACTTTCTACTGCTAAGATGGGTTTGATTTCAAAATCCGAAACGGGAGATATTTGATGAATAGAGGCAATTATCCCCGAATAATGTTTATTTTTTCCGAACTCGACCAACACCAAACAACCCGGTGAAATACTGTTTTGCATTTCCTCAGGAACCGAATAAGTATATGTGTCGGATAAAGGAACCGGAAGGATAACTTCAATAAACATCATGATGCTTTTATTTTTTAAACACAGAGACACAGAGGCACAGAGTTTTAATTTTTTTCTCTGTGCCTCTGTGTCTCTGTGTTTAAACTAAAATTTATTTAGAAGAAAACTGCGGCGGTGATTGACCAAACGCGAGGTTTACTCTGTCCAATTTCCCCTGCCATTCCGGGAACATTGAATTTTAAGGAGCTAAAGTCGTCAGTTATACCCAGTTGATAATTGACACCTACTTGCAATTTGCTAAGAAGTTCTACGCCTATCCCGAAATTCCAACCAAATTTGAAAGATTTTGACTCTAACGAAGCTACAGCGCCGCCGAAATCGAGTTTGCCATCATTAAACAAGTTTATTCCGGCGTATGGACCTGTAGTTGCATAAGCGCCTACAAGACCCATTAAATTTAACTTATATTTCAAATTAAGAGGGAGTAAAAAATCGCCATTTTTTATGGTTCCATAATCAGGTGTTGCAAATCCTGTTTGAGAATACAAAAGAGCAGCATCCATTCCAATCCCAACAATGGGAACTGTAAACTCTACCATAGGACCGACTTGAAAGCCAGTGTAGTTACTTGGGTCGAGGTTACTTTCCAAGTCACCAAAAGATACACTTGATAAGTTAACACCAGCTTTTAATCCCCATTTTAATTGTGCTTGAGAAGGCAACGCAACAAGTAATGCTGCCATTACCATAAATACTAAATACTTTTTCATAAAATTAATTGTTTAAAAATTCGTCTATAATGTTATTGTTTAAATATTTTTCAAATCCGCTTTCCTTGAGTATTTCTATCGTTTTCGGAATATCTTCCGAATCGACCATCAACCGGGTATCTACACCCGGAGCAATAACACTGTTACTCAGAAAATACTTGATATTTTCTTTTTGCAAGATACTTTCTAATACATAAGCTTCATCCGGCAATGTAAATGATGCAACTTCTATTAAATTATCCATATCGACCTCCTTTGTTTTTTTGATATATACATAAAACACCGTAAAGATAGTAATTGTTTTAATTTTCAAAATATTTCTACTAATAATCTATTGATATTTTTTTAAATACATAATCAAAAAACGCATTAATTGATTATAAATATTTTTGTGACAATTTAATTAATTTAGCATGAAAACCTGCCTTAGAGTTCAGAGTGGGAGTTATAATAGGGGGAAATTGGAATTGATGATAAACATTACAGCATTTTATCCAATCAATAAATCAAACCAAAACACCTATTTATGAATCTTGAAATACAAAAATGGCTTTATGATATTTTAGTTTCGATTCAATCTGTCAATGAATTTGTTAGCGATGTTCGAATATTTGAAACGTATGAATCTGACAAAAAAACAAGGCGTTCTGTTGAACGCGAAATCATGGTCTAAAATCTGAAGTTGAAAAACTTTTACTGTAATTCTTTTCCATTCTTATATTATTCAAAAATAGAGGTATCTTTGTTGTTTTTGGCACGAATGTTGTCCTAAGAGAAACCAACAAAATGAAATATAATGGCTGACAATTTTTCATCTCAATTTGAGATTATCATAGGTAATAAACCGTTAGATTTAGAGAAATTAAAAGAAGAAATGCCTATTTTACCTCTGAAGAATATGGTTTTTCTTCCGGGATTACCAACCCCTGTTAACGTAGGGCGCTCTAAATCACTGAAATTGATTCAGGAAATCCAAAAGACCAAAGGTTTGGTTGGGGTGTTCTGCCAAAAAGACGCAAATATGGATGAGCCGGGACAAGATGACCTCTTTCCGGTAGGCGTTGTTGCTGAAATCATAAATATTATGGAAGAAAACGACAACAATACGACCATATTGGTACTCGGTGAAAAGCGGGTAAGACTAAGCGAAATTACTTCTTCCGAACCTTACCTGAAAGGAAAAGTCATTCCACTCGAAGATATTTATCCTCCTAAAAATGATAAGGAATACAAGGCGCAGCTTAATTCCATCAAAGATTTGACCCTGTTTATGTTGGCGAGTAAAGCGATGCCGCCCGAATTTATCATGGAGGGGTTGAGAAAATCGAAAGATTACGGTTATATCGTTAATCTTGCATTTTCGGCATTGGAGGCAACTCCCGAACAGAAACAGGAAATTATAGCTTGTGATGATGTAAAAGAACGCATGAACAAGCTGTTGGTATTGCTTAATCACGATGTGCAATTGTGTGAAATCAAGGAGTCGATAAAGCATAAAACAAAAGTAGATATTGACCAGCAACAACGTGAATATTTCCTTCAGCAGGAAATGAAAAATATTCAAGAGGCGTTAGGTGGAAACATTCAAGAGATTGATACCAAGGAAATTAAAGATAAAGCAGCAAAAATCAATTTTACTCCCGAAGTCAGAGCTATTTTCGATAAAGAAGTGAAGAAATTGGAGCGTTTGCATCCGCATTCGCCCGATTATTCAACTCAAATGACATATATTCAGCATATTTTATCTGTCCCATGGAATGAGTATACTCAAGATAACTTCAATTTGAAACGTGCTCAAAAGGTATTGGATAAAGACCATTTCGGCTTGGAAAAAGTGAAAGAGCGCATCTTGGAACATTTGGCTGTCTTGAAATTGAAGGGCGATATGAAATCTCCGATTATTTGTTTATACGGCCCTCCGGGAGTTGGAAAAACTTCTTTGGGGAAATCGGTAGCAGAGGCTTTAAGCCGGAAATACGTGCGCTTGTCTTTGGGCGGATTGCACGACGAATCGGAAATCCGCGGACACCGGAGAACTTACATCGGAGCTATGCCCGGACGAATTATCAGTAGCCTGCAAAAAGCAGGTTCTTCCAATCCGGTAATCGTGTTGGATGAAATAGATAAAATAGGCGTTGATTACAAAGGTGACCCTTCGGCAGCTTTATTGGAAGTCCTTGACCCTGAGCAAAATTTCGCGTTTCACGATAACTACATAGATATTGATTATGACCTTTCGAAAGTGCTTTTTATTGCAACGGCAAATACTTTGAATAAGGTTTCGCAACCATTAATCGACCGCATGGAAATTATCGATGTGAGCGGTTATATTTTAGAAGAAAAAGTAGAAATTGCCAAAAGACATTTGGTGCCGAAACAATTGGAAAATCACGGAATAGACAAAGATGCTTTTGGTATTCCGAAGAAAACATTGGAAATAATTATCGAATCGTATACGCGTGAATCGGGAGTGCGTGAGTTGGATAAAAAGCTGGCGAAAATCATGCGTAAAATTGCCCGCAAAATCGCTGAAAATTCGGATTATCCAAAATCGTTGCAACCGGAAGATTTATACGAATATTTGGGCGTGAAAGAATATTCGAAAGATAAGTATCAAGGCAATGGATATGCCGGTGTTGTAACCGGATTGGCTTGGACGGCAGTCGGTGGAGAAATTCTTTTCGTCGAAACAAGTTTGAGCAAAGGAAAAGGAGCCAAACTAACTTTAACCGGAAATTTGGGAGATGTGATGAAAGAATCGGCTGTTTTGGCCTTGGAATACATCAAAGCACATGCGTCTCAGTTAGGACTCAAAGATGAAATTTTCGAGCATTGGAATGTACATGTTCATGTGCCGGAAGGAGCTATTCCCAAAGACGGACCTTCGGCCGGTGTTACTATGGCTGCTTCATTGGTTTCGGCTTTCACTCAAAGGAAGGTAAAAGCCAACATTGCGATGACGGGTGAAATCACATTGCGTGGCAAAGTACTTCCTGTGGGTGGAATCAAAGAGAAAATTCTTGCAGCCAAACGTGCAGGCATTAAAGAAATTATCCTGTGCCGGGAAAACAAAAGAAATATCGATGAGATTAATGACCTTTATCTGAAGGGCTTGAAATTCCATTATGTGAATGACATTCAAGAAGTTCTCGATATTGCCCTGATGAAAGAAAAAGTAAATAATCCGATCGATATCTCTTGATGAAAGATTATTGCATATAAACGGCAACGAAACGAGCCAAAGGTGCCATTCGTGCGCGGTTTAGCGATAAAGTGTCGTTTCTGACTACATAGCTGTCTGTCATATTAAGCACCTCTAAAAGCTTAGTTTCAACATCCATATTCAAACACATCATCATGGTGGAAACACTTGGAGAAATGGTGATTCTGTCTAATCCTTTTGTTTCGAAAGTACCTATAATCGTGTTACAGCCGGCATTCGCATTGAATTGATTGCCTTCAGCCTTGAAAGTAAGGTGAGCATCTTTATTATTGCTATCTTCAGCAGTTACCGGATTGCCGAATAATTCGATTAATTTCCAATATTTCTCAGTCAACTCTCCTGTTGTAGTAGTCGTAGTAGAATTGTTGTTGATACTTTCAGAAACTTTGTTCTGCGTTTTACAAGCTGTTGCGCCAAGGGTAAGAATAGCTATACCCACGATAAAAATAAACTGTTTCATTGTATTATAATTTTAATAATGACTATTTGGAATTAAATATAATTGTTGCCTCTTTTAATCCTTCGGATTGAGCGGTTAATTTGATATTTCCGGGTTTGTCGCTGTTTTGTACAACAGCCAAGCACTTACCATAGAATAAATTGCGCTCCGGTTTTTTCAACGAGTTTGGATTGGTCGGGTCTCCGTTGTCGGTTCCTGCGATAAAACCTTCTCCTTCGATGGTGAATCGGATCAGGTTATTTGCATTCGGAACAACGTTTCCGTCTTTATCCAATACTTCGACAGTTACAAACGACAGGTCTTTTCCTGTGGCTTTAAGATTTTCCCGGTCGGCAGTCAAACGGATGGAAACAGGTTCTCCGGCCGTTTTTCTTTCTCTGCTTAAAACCTCTTTGCCGTTTTTGCGAGAAACAGCTTTAATGCTTCCCGGTTCAAACGGAATACGCCACCAAACACGCAGGTCGTCTCCTTCTTTTTTCTTTGATCCGAGAGATTGACCGTTCAGGAATAATTCAACTTCGTCTGCATTGTTGTAGTAAACCCAAACATCGACATCTTCTCCCTGAATCCAATTCCAGTGCGGGAAAACATGCAATACATCTTTATCTGTCCATTCGCTTTGATACATATAATAGATGTCTTTCGGAAGACCACACAAGTCGATGATACCGAAATAAGAACTGCGAGCCGGCCACCAAAACGGAGTTGGTTCTCCAAGATAGTCGAATCCGGTCCAAATGTATTGTCCGGAGATGAAATCCTCTTTTTTGATCAATTTCCATGTTTCTTCATGGGTTGTACCCCAAGGAACATGATTGTTGTCGTATGAAGAACATTGTCTGTAAGGACGATCAAACGGCTTATCCCATCTTTCAGGCCAAATATTCATGCTATCGGAAGGCATTATGTAGAATCCGCGGCTCATCAATCCTGATACGGTTTCAGATGCGATAAACGGTTTACCGGGGAAATTCTGAGGCACGGTCGCATAATCTTGTGTTTGATAGTTGAATCCGATAATATCCAAAGCGCCCGATTTGAACAAGTGATTGAATGTGCTGGCCTCATTACAACCTGCTGTCACCGGACGAGTAGGATCGAGTGTCCTGACTATTTCTGCTAATCTTTGCGTAAGCAACATATTGAAAGTTAGTTCTCCCGATTCAAATTCTTTCGGGTCTATCTCCTTGGCACTGTTTAGCAGTACGTTGGCCTCTTTCAGGTCTAATATTTCCGTACCTGCATGTGTCCATTGCTCCAACACTTCGTTTCCGATACTCCACATAAATATGGATGGATGATTTCGATCGCGAAGAATTAAGTCTGTTAAATCTCTTTCATACCATTCGGGGAAATATTGCGAATAATCGTGAGTCGTTTTCTTTTTCCGCCACATATCGAATGCTTCGTTCATGACGATAAATCCCATTTTGTCACATAAATCGAGTAATTCGGGTGCCGGTGGATTGTGAGAGCAACGAATACCGTTACATCCCATTGCTTTCAATATTTCCAGTTGGCGTTCAATCGCTCTGTAATTGATAGCAGTTCCTAAGCAGCCCAAATCGTGGTGGTTACATACACCATTGATTTTGACATGCTTACCGTTTAGGAAAAATCCTTTTTCAGCATTGAACTCAAAAGATCGAATACCTATGGGTGTTTCGTATTCATCGATCGTTTTTCCGTTTTGTTTTAATCTTGTGATTACTTTGTAGAGATAGGGATTTTCAATCGACCATAGGGTAGGGGACGATACTTCTATTTCTTGAGCAACAGCACTGATTCCTCTCAACGATTGTGCAGGAGAGCTTTTTACTGAGCCTACAACCGTCCCATCTCGATTTACCAATATATTTTCGATCCAAACATCCGGCTCTTTTCTTGTTGTGTTTTGTATACGGGTAACGATATTGACTTTAGCCGAATTTTTCGTTATTTCGGGAGTGGTAATATTAATTCCCCAATGTGCAATATGGATAGGATTTTTCGTTACCAACCAAACATTTCTGTAAATACCTGAACCCGAATACCAGCGAGAATTGGGTTGTTCCGAATTATCCGCTTTGACAGCGATTATGTTCTCCTCTCCGAATTTGATATGCGGAGTTAAGTCGTAGCGAAACGAAATATATCCGTTGGGACGTTTGCCCACAGAAACTCCGTTGATCCAAACTTCGCTGTTCCAATAAACGCCATCGAAGTCGATATAGATTTGCTGACTTTCTTTGTCTTTATCAACAGTAAACGTTTTGCGATACCACCCGATTCCTCCGGGTAAAGCTCCACCACCGGGAGTTGCCGCATTGTCTTTCGAGAAATCGAACTCGATACTCCAGTCGTGAGGCAGATTAAGCGTTCTCCAGCCTGAATCATCCGTATCGGCAGAAGAATAATTAGCGATACCATCAGCCAATGTAAATCTCCAGTCACTTGTAAAATCCTGCGGAGCAAAAGCTTTATCAAATGAGGCGGTCGAACAGGCACTCAATAAAATAGCTGCCATAATGATATAAAGTTGATGTTTCATGTTATTACAACTTAAAATGGATAATTTCCTTCAGCTGCGCCTTGAATGATTCCTTCAAAAGCATAGCTATCTTTGATTTCACCTGTATTGCGATTGATTACTCTACCGGTTTCCCAATAGAATGGAACCATACCGTGATTTTTAGCTTCGCGGGTTGCTGTTCTGTCGTAGAGTCTGCGCGATAAGTTATGCGCCTCTTGATTTTCTATTCCTGTACGAATTGTGATTGCACCATATTCTCCCAAAATTACCGGAATACCTTTATCGACAAACTGTCTCTTCATTCGGGCAAAGAATCCCTTCATTTCAGCTTCAGTGCCGGGATTAGCATTGCGGTCTGAACCGGGTACTTTGTAATCTCCCCAATAGAAAGCCATTCTTCCCCAAGATTCATCTTTCTCCATTCCGCAGAATGTCCATGGAGTGTAGTAGTGTATTTCAAACATCAGGCGATTTTCTATGAGGTCGATCGGCATATTGCCAAAGAGTTTTTCTGTCATAGCAATGTCGGTATTCGGACCTTGAACGACAAGGTTGCGTATCGCATTTCTTCCGCCTGTAGCACGCACCGCATCAACAAATGTCTGTAAATACGTTTTCAGTACTGCCATATTAGCGGGTTTATCGTCCACGTTTGGCTCGTTTGTTCCGGCAAAGAGCAAATGTTCATCGTAGTGACCCAGTCTGTTGGCAATTTGTGTCCACAACGCGTGTTGTTTCTTGTTGTTTGCCTCCTGCTTTTCAGGCGTAACGTTATTTTCTAACCAACCACCATCCCAGTGAATATTGACAATGGCATACATATCGTTGTTTACACAGTAACCCACCACCTCGTTCACACGGTCTAACCAACTATCTTTAAT
>JAIRVZ010000127.1 GCA_031253625.1 Dysgonamonadaceae bacterium | reverse complement strand
AACAACACGGTCGTTATGTTGCAAATGCAATTTCAAAAGTTCGATACCCGAAATTTCTGTTTCTGCAATGATTAATCCTTCTCCCAATGACGGCAAATAATACCCTTCAATATTGTCTTCTTTATGATAAACGAAACTATTTGCAAGGTGTTCTTCAAGGTGCACCATTCTGTTTTCTCCTGAAACTTCTCTGTCAAAGACTGCAAAGTTACTTTTGTATCTTTCTTCATATTGGCGAATATTTCTTGAAACCACCCAATCTTTTTTTGCAATATTTTTGTAAACGAGATATTCAGTTTCGGTTATAAATCCAACTTTTTTGTACACAGGCTCTCCTAATTCTGTCGCAATTAAATAAATGGTTGAACAATGGTTATCGTTTGCTATTTTTACCAAATTTCGCACAATTTTCAACCCTATTCCTCTACTTCGAAAGTCGGAATGAACAATGACGTGTGCAAGCCAAGCCACTTCGTTATGAATGATAGTTGTACCTATTCCAGCATATTCATTATTGATGCTTACTTTTATAGGAAAACAGAATGACGATTTTGTGTAAAAGTCAAAACAAGGCACAATGTCAACCCAACCCTCTGGCTGCAAATGCGACAAAAAAGATATTTCATTGTTGTCAACTTGTTCTATTTTCCATAAAACATCTGCTTGGCTTATTGTCTTATTGTTTGTCATTGTACTTTAAATTTTTATTTTACGCTGTCACGTTTCACTATTTTTGCAAGTTGTCAAGTCAAACCGAGAAAAAGTCCGCCCAAATAGTTCTGCACGCTGTCCACCGCTTGCGCCCAACGGGTTAAATACACGAAATTATACGCAATAATACGTTTTTTTTCTAAATGTGTTAAATTGTTACGAAAATATTTATAAGCAATTAATTACGATTGATTTTTTGTATGCGTAAAATGTATATTTTTTAGTTATCGTTGTGCGTGTTTTGTATATTTTTATGCTTTTATCTGCGACTACGAAAGGGATTAAAAAAAGCCACCCCTTTAAGAGGTGACTTTCGAAGAGCGGAAGACGGGGCTCAAACCCGCGACCCTCAGCTTGGAAGGCTAATGCTCTATCGACTGAGCTACTTCCGCAATGTTTGTGGGCAGTGATGGATTCGAACCACCGAAGACGTACGTCAGCTGAGTTACAGTCAGCCCCATTTGGCCACTCTGGTAACTGCCCGTGCCCTAAAAAGCGATGCAAAGGTACAATAATTATTTAAACCTACAAGAAAAATTAATGAAACTTACGAGAAAAATCAGCCATTTTTATTGCTGTAATGGCCGCCTCATCTCCTTTATTGCCGTGTATTCCTCCGGCTCTGTCAACGGATTGTTGCATGGTATCGTTAGTTAACAACCCAAATATAAATGGAATATTTCCTTGAGCATTCAGATTTGCAAAACCTTGGGTTACTCCCGAACAAACGTAATCGAAATGTGGAGTTTCTCCGCGAATAACACAACCTAATCCGATAATTGCATCAGGTTCTTTGCTTGTGGCTAACCTTTTTGCTCCATAAATTAATTCGAAACTTCCGGGTACATAAGCAATGGTGATATTTTCAGGCTTGGCTCCGTGGCGAATCAATGTGTTGTATGCTCCATCTCTCAGTTTATTCGTAATTTCGCTGTTCCACTCAGAAACAACAATTCCGAATGACATCGTCGATGCATCCGGAACTTGATTCGGGTCATAATCCGATAAATTTTGATATTGGGTTGCCATTTGTTAAAGTTTAAAACTGAATAACTGAGTAACTGAATAATAGAATTTCAGTTACTCAGTTACTCAATTATTCTGTTATTTATTTTGAAAGCGCTATTGCTCTCTCAATATATTTTTGAATATCAGCAGCTTCTTGTGATGTAGGATATTTCTCTTGAATAGTCGTATAAGCATCTTTTGCTTTTTGGAATTCACCTAAACTTTCGTGTGCAATTCCGGCTTTTTTCAAGAAAATAGGACTAATCAAATTGTCATTTGCTCTGGATGCGGCTTTCATAAAGAAACCGATGCCTTCTTTTACTTTTCCTGCGTCAACGTAGCAATCTCCAACCAATCCGGTGATAACAGGAGAAACCATTTTGTCTTTGGAACTGAATTTCTTCAAGTGTTTCATCGCATTTTCCAATTCGCCTTTGTGGTAATAGCAAATTCCGGCGTATGCGTTCGCCAAATTAGCGGTTCTTGTGAAACTATAATTATTGATAATAGCGATAAATCCGTCGAACTCAATGCTATCGCCATACAATGCCAAATCCCATTGACTATTGGCAAAATATATTTCGCCTCTGAAAATTTCGGCTTCTGCGGCACTTTCTTTGGGTACCAAATATAAATGTTTAACGGCTAAAACTATAACTACAATCAAAACGATTGCAGATACTCCGACAATGATTTGTTTTTTATATTTGTCGATGAATTGTTCCGATCTTGAAAGGATTTCACCCACATTACTCATGTCACGTTCTGCTGAAGAGTTAGATTTCTTTGACATAATCTTTACAAGTTGTATAATTATTACGGTTTATTATTCTTAATTTTATGGAGTGCAAAAGTACGAGTTTTATTATAATAAAAGAAATTTTAATCTGTTTTTTTACATAGATTTCGTAGATTGCGCAGATTTTTTGTAATTTAGCACAATAAAAACGATTTTCTTATGAAGACATTAAAATTATCCTTAATCCTGTTTTTATTGACAAGTAGTTTATTTTCGATGTATGCATTCGATTATCAGACTGTTTATTCGCACAGAATTGCCTTTTTTGACGTTAAAGCAATAAGAATAGATTCTATAAAATTTGAAGAGAATGATTCTGTTTTTTATCCGATAAAAGCAATACGCAGCACTACGCAGGATTATTACTGCTATACTCCTTACGGAGCATCTTTTTTGGGCGAAAAAATAGTTATAAAAGACAAATGGAATTATTTTTTTAATGGGCAAGGCGATACTATAAAAATAAAAACAGATGCAACGCTCAATGAATCTTTTGAATTATTTTATATAGAAAATACCGTGTCGGTAATAGCCACTGTTATTTCGCATGAAGTACAAGAGTTTTTCGGACTGAGCGATTTGGTAAAAACCATTAAAATAGAGATCTTTGATAATAAAGGGAATCCGATAAAACATCCCTATATAAAAGAAGACCCTGTTATTCAAATCAGCAAAAATTATGGTTTTGTACAAACTTTCGATATTTATGACTTTTATCTCAATAGGTCTGCTTATTATCCTATTTATGAGAAACATTCTCTACTTGGCTTAACAAATCCCGATGTTGGTGAGCATAATTTAACGTGGTTTGAAGTGTTTGACTTTCAGCCGGGCGATGAACTACATATTGTAGAGGAGTATTTCGAATTCAGTCCTGTCCAATCGCGTACAAGAATTATTGAGCAATATCACTTGAGAACTGACTATGGCAACGACAGCATATCATATAATGTTTTAAGAACACGACATCATTATTCAAGAAATTACACATGGGAAATAACGGAAAGTACAAGTTCTCAAAATGTAACTTATATTTACAGGACTAATCCTGAATTTGACCGATTGAATGGCGAGCCGATAATTCATTATTATGATTATGAGTATGGCTCTGCTTATGCAATAATGGGTTCATCTTCAGGCAAAACAATTCCCAACGGTGTAGAATCTATTTACAATGGCGGAGACGACGAATGCTGGCATCAAGCTATTTGGGATGGTTGTTTCCCGGAAAGCACTTATTACAAAGGTCTTGGGGGGCCATATCATAGTCTTTGCTTTGGTTTTAGCGGCGAAACGTATGAAAAAAAACTTGTATATTACAAAAAAGGCGATAATACATGGGGTACTCCTCTTGTTATTACTAGCATAAATCAGGTTTCTGAAAAAAAGAAAAATCTAATTGTTAATAATCCGGCAGGAGAGACTATTTTACTAAATAAGGAATTGATAGAACAGCCTTGCCTGTTTGAATTGATTGATTTAAATGGAAGAATATTGCTGCGAGAAACTGTGGATGCAGATAATTGTACTGTGAATATCATTTACATACAAAATGGATTGTATCTTTACAGATTAATAAAAAGTAATCAGGTTATATACACAGGAAAAGTGATAAAACAAATATAATATGATTGTCAAGCAAATATCTATATTGAATTTTAAAAACTTGGAACAGGTTGATTTGACTTTTTCTCCGAAAATGAATTGCTTTTTTGGCAATAACGGCATGGGGAAAACCAATTTGCTTGATGCGTTGTTTTATCTTTCCTTTTGTAAAAATCATACGAATCTTGCAGATTTTCAGTTGATTAAGCATGATGCGGATTTTTGTGTACTGCAAGGATCGTATTTATTCGAAGACAATCAGCAGGATGAAATATATTGTGGCATCAAACGTAAGCATCGTAAAATTTTCAAGCGGAATAAAAAAGAATATGAAAAGCTTTCGGAACACATCGGTTTACTGCCTTTGGTGATGATTTCTCCTGCCGATACCGATTTAATTCAGGGTGGGAGCGACGAGCGCCGGAAATTTGTAGATATGGTTATCTCCCAGTACGATAAATTGTATTTGCAATCGTTGATTCGCTACAATAAGGCTTTGGTTCAGCGTAATTCGTTATTGAAATCTTCCGATAATCAGTCGTTTGATGAATCTTTGTTTGAAATATGGGAAGAGCAATTAGTTGAAACCGGACGGATTATTTACGAAAAGCGAAAACAATTTGTTGCCGAATTTTTACCTATTTTCAAAGAACTTCACCGGTTTATCTGTGAATCGGGCGAAAATGTAGACCTGATTTATCAGTCTCAGTTGTCGGATTCCGATTTAATGTCTTCATTGGTTCAAAAAAGAGAGCGAGATAAAATTCTTGGTTATACAAGTGTTGGGATACACAAAGATGATTTCGATTTTTTGTTGAATGATTATTTGATGCGAAAAATCGGATCGCAAGGTCAAAGTAAAACGTACTTGATTGCCTTGAAATTGGCTCAATTCAATTTTTTGGTAAAAACAGGCTCATCGGTTCCGGTTTTACTGTTGGATGATGTTTTTGATAAATTAGATGCTCAGCGAGTAGAGCAAATTGTAAAATTAGTGATTCAAGACCGGTTCGGACAAATTTTCATTACCGATACCAATCGGAAATATTTGGATGAAATATTGCATAAAATGAATCACGATTATAAATTATTTCAAGTAGAAAACGGAAATATCACCGAATTATGAAACGTTCCAATACTCAACCATTAAGTGAAGTTTTGAATGATTTTTTCTCTGAAAATCCGGTTATTGTTGAAAAAATAGCCGAAAATCGTTTGCTTAATGCTTGGGAAACCACGTTGGGGAAAGCTGTTTCTCGCTATACTGAGAAATTATATATAAGGAATAAAACTTTGTATGTCAGCTTATCATCTTCGGTTCTGCGGAATGAATTGTCTTTGTGTCGCTCCGATTTAATCGTCAAGTTAAATAAAGAGGCTGGCATGGATGTTATCAATCAAATCGTTTTGTCGTAGCAGATTACCGCCCAATTTCAAAGTTAAATTTAACGCCCAGACTGCTGTAACGTCCCCTTTCAAATCCAGAAAAAACACCTGCGCTAAAAATGTAATTACCTATTGCATATCCGGCTTCCGTATAGCAAGGAAGCGCGGGAAGATATAATTGCCCGATGTAAATGCGTTCGCGAAGAATATCTTTACTTACGTTTTTGAAGAGATGCGACAGTATGAATGGCGATTCAAACATAAAATGTGCCTGCGCGTATGAATTGGATGCGTTATACCACTTGGAATCTAACAGGTGAAATATTCCTCCCATTTGGTCGTCCCACGAACGAGGGAAATTTCGCTTGGAAAACTTGGTAAAATCGGCAAAATAAACTGATTTAGCGTTGGTGAAAATACCGCCTCCCACATAATACCGAACCGAACGAAGTAAATCTAACGGAATCCGCTGTTGTACATCGGCCTCAATTCGTTCGTAATTGCTGTTACTATTGATGATATTCGGAATCCCTCGTGCATATTCTACGGAAAAAGTTGGGAATCTGGAACCTACATATTGCTTTCGTTTTCCGACAAATCTGTAATATTGATGCGGAGTGTATGTAAAACCGATTACAGGAGCGAACGATACATAATCTTCGTCAGTTAAAGCACTCAATATTTCAGTAAGTCTTCTTTTGGGAGCATTCTTTACAGGCCGATACAAATGATAGTCTATACCTACATTGGAAATAAATCCGTTGAACAATTCATAACTGTTTTTCAATGATAAATAATAATGTTTGTAATATTCCAAATTCAGATCATCGAAATTGAAAGTGGAATCTCTCAATGCATCATTGATTTTGTCGATTACCTTAGAATTATATGAGTCATTGCTGTTTCCCAACGACAGACTGATTTCTCCCATGCGTTTCGGTTGGTAGAGCCAACTGACCGGCACTTTGAAGAATACTTCTTTTCGTTTAAATACAAAACCGATTTCGGGTTCAAAGGCGATAGCTTGGTCTGATTCGAAGTTGTGATTTAATTTTAACTGTTGCCAGTAAACGAATCCATCTAATTTGGAGTATGCTAATTGAAATGGATTGATTAATCCCGAATACCGGAAATCGCTGTGCATGAAATCAAATTCTTTTGAAGAAACGATACTTTTTGTCAGATTCCATGGCTTATTTTTGTTTAAATCCAATGTGTCTATCTGTTTGTTTTTTGTTTTTTCATAGATTAATTTTTCGGAAGGTGTTAATGCAACAGGCCGATTTTTACTCCAAAAAACAGAATCCTTTACAATAGGCAATGTATCTAATTTTACATTGAAATAATCAGTCAGATCATAACTTAGTCGGTCGCGTTTTGATTTATCCTCGTATTTTTCGACGTTTATATATTCTGTTTTCGACACATAATAGTTCTCGACATGATTGCCCAATAAATCTATTTTGAAAAACAAATTGGTCTGTGTCGGCAAAAGGAATTCATCATTAGAGATCCCAAAATCAGAACTAACTCTGAAATCACAGAATTCCCATCTTCCGCTAATATCAGCATTAGTAATAATCCACAGTTCGGGAATTACGGAGATTGTTCCTCTAATTAATCTTTGACTGTTAATCAGGGGTTCTATTTTTATAGTTAACACCTTTGTCCCTAATGTGTCTTTTTCTGAAAGATACGAAAAACGATAATAATTAAACGCGCTTTTAGAAACGGGCATTAAAACTTCATCATTGAACGAGGTTGGATTGTAGATATTGAAATTCAAGAAACGCATTGCTCGTGCCTCTACATCTTTGAAATTCCGGATATTCCCGGAAATAGCTTTAATTTCGTGAGAAAAAAGGTTGGGAGATTGATAGTGAACTTTGGCGATAGCCTCCAGAATTGCGTTGTCGTTTTTTTGGTTGATAAAGAAAAAGTCAGGGTCAAACAGGGCTAATATATTTTTTTTCAGTACTTGACTTACTCTTTTTACATAAATTTGGGCATCGTATCCTTTGATGTATCCTCCATATAATTCCGCACGTTTAATGACCTCGTGCATGACTGCGTCGGCATCAATGCTGTCATTGATAAGGAATTCGCTAGGCTTGTTGTCATTAGCCCTGACGGGCAAACAAAATAGCGCAAGAATTATTAACAGAATCTGAATCTGACGATACACATATTTATCTTAAAACTACTTCGGTATAGAAGAATAGAGCATAAATGGCAAACAACATGCTGTCGAATCTATCCAAAAATCCTCCATGACCGGGTAGTGCATTTCCGGAATCTTTTACATTCAATGTTCGTTTCATCAGCGATTCTGATAAGTCGCCAAAAGTGGCGAATATAACGACCAAAATCGACAAGCCAACCCATTGAATATGTCTTATTTCAGGGTTAAAATAAACAATTACTAATGCCGAAAGAATGGCAAAAGTCATTCCTCCGAAAAAACCTTCCCATGATTTTTTGGGCGAAACTCTTTCAAACAAGCGTCTTTTTCCGATAGACATTCCCACCAAGTAAGCACCAGTGTCGTTAGCCCAAATAAAGATGAACAATGCTAAAAGGATAAGATTTTTGTTGTATAAAACTTCTTCTGCACTGTTAGGAAGAAATGCCACGCGATTCAGTAATGCAATCGGTAATGCGATGTAAACCTGACCTAAAAACGAATAAGCAAGATTTAACAAAGGGTTTTCTTTCCTTCTATATAATTCGAGGATGAAAACAAGCATCAAATAACCAAAATACGGAAGAAAAATAGAAAAACCAAATCCTTCGTAGGAAAAAAGAAATGTAGCGACGAATAGATACATTCCTCCGAGTACATTGAATAATCTGGGCAGAGCTACCTGATTTTTGTTATTAACAAGTCCGTAAAACTCCCATAAACAGAGTCCGGTAATGACTGAAAATAAAGCTGCAAAAGTGTAAGGACTCACCAATATGCCTACAAGCAGCACTGCAGCATATATTATCCCCGTTGTTGTTCGTATTAAAAAAACTTTCATTGTGTGTATGTGTGATTATTGATTTTTTTCCGGTGATTCTTGTTGTTCCAATATTTCCTGCGAGCGGGATCTCCATTTTCGTTTTCCGAATATACGTTCCAAATCGTCGGAGAAAATCACTTCTTTTTCGAGCAATGCATCAGCTAACTCATGATGCCCTTTTTCGTTTTCTTGCAGAAGTTGTTTCGCCCGTTCGTATTGTTCGTCGATAATCCGTTTGACTTCATCGTCGATCAGTTTCGCGGTTTCATCGCTATACGGTTTGGTAAAACCATATTCCTGCCCTGACGAATCGTAATAATTCAGATTAGGTAAGCGTTCGCTCATTCCGTAATAAACAACCATCGCATAAGCTTGTTTGGTTACTCTTTCCAAATCATTCGAGGCTCCGGTTGATATTCTGCCGAGGAATAAGTCTTCAGCAGCACGACCGCCCAAGAGAGAACACATCTCGTCTTGTAGTTGCTCGTAAGTCGTGATTTGTCTTTCTTCGGGAGTATACCAAGCTGCCCCCAAGGCCTTTCCGCGGGGAACGATGGTTACTTTCACCAATGGATTGGCATGTTCAGTCATCCAACTAATTGTGGCATGTCCCGATTCGTGTATGGCGATTGAACGACGTTCTTCGTAAGTTGTTATTTTCGATTTCTTTTCCAAACCACCGACAATGCGGTCGACGGCATTCATGAAGTCATCTTTTTGTACAAATGTTTTGTTGTTGCGGGCAGCAATCAAAGCGGCCTCGTTACAAACATTCGCAATGTCGGCTCCGGAAAATCCGGGAGTCTGACGAGCTAAAAATTCTGTGTCAACCGATTCGTCGATTTTCACATTACGCAGGTGGACGATAAATATTTCTCTCCGGTCGTTCAAGTCGGGCAAATCGACATTGATTTGACGGTCGAAACGCCCTGCGCGAAGCAATGCTTTATCCAAAATATCTGCACGGTTGGTTGCTGCCAAAATGATGATTCCACTATTGGAACCGAATCCGTCCATTTCGGTAAGTAATTGGTTCAAGGTGTTTTCGCGTTCGTCGTTGGAGTTGAAATTCGGATTGCGTCCACGGGCGCGTCCTACAGCATCGATTTCGTCGATAAATATGATACAAGGTGCTTTTTCTTTCGCTTGCCGGAATAAGTCGCGTACGCGAGATGCTCCCACGCCCACAAACATTTCCACAAAATCGGAGCCCGACAGAGAAAAGAAAGGTACGTCGGCTTCACCGGCAACGGCTTTGGCCAACAATGTTTTTCCAGTTCCCGGAGGGCCTACCAATAGTGCTCCTTTCGGAATTTTTCCTCCTAATTCGGTATATCTTTTGGGGTTTTTCAAAAAGTCGACCACTTCTTCCACTTCTTGTTTAGCCTCGGATAATCCTGCCACATCTTTAAATGTAACTTTCTTAGTCTGACCGGATTTGTCGTAAATTTGCGCTCGCGATTTGCCGACTCCAAACATACCTCCACCGCCTCCCGACATACGACGCATGAGGAAAATCCAAACAGCAATAATCAAGATGATAGGAAGTGCATTAATAAGGATGTCTACAAAAATATTGCCTCCTTCGTCGAAAGAAACTTTGGCATCTATATTGCCGTCAGCAGCAATTTTGTCGTAAAAATCAGAAAACTTATCGGGAGAGGGAATAACGACCACTACGTTGGATTCTTCGCTGGCTTTTGATTTGAAATAAGAAGGTGTTTTGATTGTATCTTTGAATATTTCGGAAACATATTCGGGCTTGACTGTCGCAACTACAACACTTTTCCGGTTGAAGACAATCATTTTGCTGAATTTGTTTTCTTTGGCTAATTGCTGAAATTCAGACCATTCTATTTCTTTTTTGTTCCCTGACCGGTCGGTGTTTAAAAAGATACTCAACACCATTATGACAATCAGTATGTATAACCAATTAAGATTGAACTTGAAATTTACCTGCTTATTATCTTTTCCTTTAGGATCTTTATTCTCTTGTTGAGGTTGCTTTTTATCTTCCATAAATTTAATCAGTAAATTCTTTTACTTCTGCGTCTGCCCACAAATTTTCCAAGTTATAATAATTTCTTAATTCAGGTAGAAATATGTGAACAATAACCGTGCCATAATCCATTGCTATCCATTGAGCCTCTCTCATTCCTACTGCGCCCAAGGGTTTTTCTTTCAAATCGTCGGAAACTTTATCCCAAACCGAATCGGAAAGGGCCGACACCTGCGTTGGAGAACCTCCTTCGCATATAACAAAATATTGACATATAGAACCCGGAACGTCGGTCAGGTTCATAGTAATGATGTTTCTTCCTTTTTTGTCTTGTAGCGCTTCTACTATTTTTGCAACTAAAACTTCTGTGCTTGCCATTTATAATTTATTCAATGAGTAATATAATTTTTAAGGTGCAAAGATAAGTTTTATTTTGATTCAAATCAAAAAAGCTACTTCAAAAGTAAATTTTTAAGGAAATACAGAGGTATTGTCAATACCTGAAACTGCTTCCGCCTAAAAATTCTCTTAATAGCGATGTGTTGGATAAATCGTTGATGTCTATGTATTTAAAGAATCGTAAAAATTTCAACAATCGATATGCCTCCGAATATTCAGGGTCTGCAGGCATTACCTGAGATAGAATAGGTTCGGCAAAACGGCGCAAAGCTGCTAATTCGTAGAGCATTGCGGAATTAAACATTTCATCGGCATTTTCTTGATAGGGGAAAATCCACTTTTCTTCTCCTTGTCGCACGCTATCCCAACGGGCAATTGTTTCTTTAGCAGAATATTGACGGAATTGATAATCGCGCACAATGCGTCGTATAAGGCGATTATCGGTGGTTGGAATCCAGTTATGATCATCCAAAGAAATTGCCGTTAATGCCGATACATATATTTTATAAGAAGTATCATGATCGATTTGAGGCATCAATTCGGGATTCAGTGCATGAATACCTTCCATCACCAATACGGTATTTTCCTCTAATTTAACAGTGTTGCCACGATAAACACGAGTTCCTGTTACAAAATTATAGGTTGGCAGAGCGATTTCTTCTCCGTTTAATAATTTGTTCAGGTCTTCGTTAAAAGTCTTCAAATCAATCGCGTATAAAGATTCGTAATCATAGTCGCCGTTAGGAGCCAAAGGCGTATCAACGCGATTCACATAATAATCGTCTAACGAAATTCCTATCGGTTTGATTTTGTTGGTCATCATTTGCACCTGCAATCTTTTGCAGAATGTTGTTTTGCCTGATGACGAAGGGCCGGCAATCAAGACTACTCGAAGGCCTTCTTTGTATTTTTGAGCGATTGTACCGGCTATTCGAGCTATTTGCTTTTCCTGCAAGGCTTCCGCAACTTTGATTAAAAGTCCTATGCCTCCTTTTTCTTCGGCTTTGTTAAGGTCGCCTACATTCATCAATCCCCATACGCGCAAAAATTCTATTTCTTCTTTGTAGACATTCATCATTTTCTCTTGTCTGATAAATGATTGCAATTCACGAGGATTTTCACGAGAAGGAATTCTCAACAATATACCATCATAATATTTGGTTAATTCAAATATATAGATGGTTTTTGTAGAAGGGAGCAATGCTCCGTTATAAAAGTCGAGATAACCGTCTAATGTATGGTATGTGGAATAAACCTGTCCGCAACTTTCGAATAATCTGGCTTGATTTTCTTTTCCTGCATCCCGGAATAGTTCGACAACTTTATCGGTTTGTTTACGATACACTCCTACAGGATAATCGGCATCGATAATCTCCCACATCCGTTTTTTCAAAACATCTACGTCTTGTTCTGTTACAGATCGTCCGATTTCGAGGGCACAATAATAACCTCTCGACAACGGATGTTCTATGTATATTTGCGAGCCGGGGAAACAATCATCTACCGCTTTTGAAAGAATAAGACAAAGTGTACGAACGTATGTGCGCAGTCCGGAAGGATGTGTAATGTCGAGATATTCAATATCTTTCGAACGATAGCATCTGAAGTTTAAGTTTTCATTTTTATTGTCAACTCTGCAGCAGGTTAACAAATAAGGGGTTTTGAAATCAATTTGCTCGTATATTTCCATTACGGAG
>JAIRVZ010000088.1 GCA_031253625.1 Dysgonamonadaceae bacterium | reverse complement strand
TGTGCATGCTGGCAGGGTAGATATATTCTACGAAGTCTTCATCGCGGGTTTCGGAACCTTTGGCACCAACGCCTCCCCTACCCTGTGCACGAAATTCCGACAATGGCGTGCGTTTAATATATCCCAAGTGAGAAATGGTGATAATCATTTCGTCGTCGGCATAAAAATCTTCAGGATTGAAATCTTCGGTTGCATAAAGAATTTCAGATTTCCGAGCATCTCCATATTTATCTCTTATCACAATCAATTCATCTTTTATGACTGTCATACGAAGATCTTCATTGACCAAAATCTCATTTAAATAAGCTATTGTTTTTTGAACTTGGTCGTATTCGTTTCTAAGTTCTTCTTGAGCAAGATTGGTAAGTTGGCGCAAACGCATTTCAACAATGGCTCTTGCTTGAACATCGGAAAACGAAAAACGTTGAATCAACCGCTCAATAGCCTCTTGCGGGTTTGAAGAAGAACGAATAATGGCTATTACTTCGTCGATATTGTCAGAAGCAATGATTAAACCTTCCAAAATATGTGCTCTTTCTTCTGCTTTTTTAAGTTCGAATTTAGTTCTGCGAACAACCACATCATGACGGTGTTCTACGAAATAATGAACTAAATCTTTCAAATTCAGCGTTTTAGGTCTACCTTTAACCAAAGCGATATTGTTGACGCTGAATGATGTTTGAAGTGCAGTAAGTTTATACAACTTATTTAAGATAACGCTTGAATTCGAATCTCTTTTGATTTCAATAACAATGCGCATCCCTTTTCTGTCGGATTCGTCTCGTACATCCGAGATACCTTCAATCTTCTTTTCTCCGACAAGTTCTGAAATATGAACGATAAGTTCCGCTTTATTAACAAGATACGGAATTTCGGAAACGATAATTTTTTCGCGACCGCCTTCTATTTCCACTTCGGCTTTTCCACGCATGATAATTCTGCCGCGACCTGTTTCAAACGCCTCTCTTACGCCTCCATAACCATATATGTATCCTCCTGTTGGAAAATCAGGGGCTTTGATATGCTGCATTAATTGTGGAACGTCAATATCACCGCGTGCATCAATATACGCAATAGTGGCATTAACTGCTTCTGTCATATTGTGAGGTGGCATATTTGTTGCCATACCAACCGCTATACCTGATGCTCCGTTTATTAACAAGTTTGGTATTCTTGTCGGTAAAACAACAGGTTCCTTTAACGTATCATCGAAGTTATTCTGAAAATCAACAGTATCTTTTTCGATATCTTCCAGCATTTCTTCGGCCAATTTACTTAAACGAGCCTCCGTATAACGCATGGCTGCCGGTGGGTCTCCATCGACTGAGCCGTAGTTTCCTTGTCCATCGACCAACGGGTAGCGAAGTGACCAATTTTGCGCCATACGCACCATGGAATAATACACCGAACTGTCTCCGTGAGGGTGATACTTACCAAGCACCTCTCCTACTATTCTTGCAGATTTTTTATATGGTTTATCTGATGTATTACCTAACTCGTTCATTCCGAATAAAACACGGCGGTGAACCGGCTTAAACCCATCTCTCACGTCCGGCAACGCACGAGAAACTATAACCGACATTGAGTAATCAATGTAGGCTGACTTCATTTCCTCTTCAATATCAACTTTGATGATTCTGTCTTGACTTTCAATCATTTATCTATATCTTAGTTCAACTTCTAATTTTTAACTTCTAAAAAGCGCACTAAGGTACTGCTTTTTGTTTGAAATACGAAAGAAAATTTGACATTTTGCTTTAATCTTCCTACAAAATTTCATAACTGGATTATATCAAAAGTTCTTCTGATATATTCTATCATTTTTTGATGGATAAAAGTATAAATTTTTATTTTTTCGTCAATTATTTTCACAATAAAATTCTCATTATATTTGCGCAATTAAAAATCAAAACAATCATGAATACCTTACAACATTCGGAATATCGCAATTGGCTACGCGATTTAAAACAACAAATCAAAACCGGACAGATAAAAGCCGCCCTTTCGGTTAACAGTCAAATGATTATGCTTTATTGGGATTTAGGCAGGCAAATCACAGAAAAACAAGAAAAAGCCCAATGGGGCAGCGGTTTCATAGAGCAGTTAAGCAAGGATTTAAAGGAAGAATTTCCTGAAATGGCAGGTTTTTCAGTTACGAATCTTAATTATTGTAAGCGTTTTTTCAAATTCTATTCTCATACAAAAGATGGAAATAAATCGCTTACTACAATTTGCCCTCAACTTGGGGGCAAATTAGAAACAAATAAAATACTATTAATTCCTTGGGGACATCAAAAAACGGTAATAGATAGATGTAAAACTATAAGTCAAGCTTTTTTCTACATTAATAAAACCATTGAAAATAATTGGAGTCGTGCGGTACTTGAATATCAAATCGAAACTAATTTATACGGCAGGCAAGGGAAAGCTATTACAAACTTCAGCCTAACTTTACCTACACCGCAAAGCGATCTTGCCAACGAATTGATGAAGGATCCTTACAATTTTGATTTCCTGCGTTTGTCGGAAAAAGTCAAAGAAACTGATCTTGAAAAGGCACTCATACGGCATATTTCACATTTTTTACCCGAATTAGGTATCGGTTTTGCCTATATGGGGCGACAGTTTTCACTCAAAGTCGGGAAAAAAGACTATCGAACCGATTTGTTGTTTTATCATACACGACTGAAATGCTACATAATCATTGAGTTGAAAACCAAAGAATTTGAACCTGAATTTGTTGGCAAACTGAATTTCTACATTACAGCTGTCAATGAATTAGTTAAAGATGACCACGACAAACCTACAGTTGGTATGTTGCTATGCAAAAACAAAGATAACTACGAGGTAGACTTTTCATTGAAAGATGTAAATAACCCTATTGGAGTAAGTAATTTCCATTATACTGAGTTGGCTGAAGATATTAAAGCCGCTTTACCTTCGGCAGAAGAATTACAAAATGAACTTTTAAATTTTGAACAAGAATATGGAGCAAAGTAAAAAACAATAGCTTGGCACGGCTTTTGACAAATAAAAGTTTATTATATTTGCTGCTAATTATGGGAAGAAATTTTTCAGATAGTGTAAAAGAAATTATTGGCTTTGGAAAAGAGGAAGCCGGGCGCTTGCAAAACAATTATGTAGGCGTGGAACATATTCTCTTAGGAATGTTGAGGGATGAAAAATGTAAAGCTACCTCCATATTATGTATGTTGGGAGTTGATCCTTTGGATATTAAACAAGATATTGAAAAGGAATTATTTGAAGACATGCCTTTAACATCAGAAAATCAGTTGATTATAGATAAAAGTGTAGAAATAATGCTTAGAATCAGTATGCTTGAATCAATGGGATTGAAATCAGAGCATACCGATACGGAACATTTATTGCTGGCTATATTGAAGAATGAAAAGTCGTTGGCTGCTCAAACGTTGAAAAAGCATAATGTAAGTTATGGCAAGATATATGACATTTTGTCAAGCAATCAAGACTTGAGTGATAGTTCTACATCTCAGTTGCCTCAAGCAGGTGCCGGATTTACTGACGAAAGCGATGAGGAAGAGGATTCTCCACCTAAAAAAGAAACTTCTAAAGGAAACAATCAGGGACAAAAAAACAGCGATACGCCTGTTATCGACAGTTTTGGTATGGATATGACTCGCGCTGCCGAAGAAAACCGGTTAGACCCGATTGTAGGCAGGGAAAGAGAAATCGAACGATTGGCTCAAATACTAAGTCGCCGGAAGAAAAATAACCCTGTTCTAATAGGTGAACCCGGAGTGGGTAAATCTGCGATAGTAGAAGGTTTAGCGTTGAGAATCGTACAACGAAAAGTATCACGTGTGTTATTCGACAAACGAGTAATTAATTTGGATATGGCCTCGATTGTAGCCGGAACAAAATATCGCGGGCAATTCGAAGAAAGAATTAAAGCTATTCTCAACGAATTATCTAAAAATCCGAATGTTATTCTGTTTATAGATGAGATTCATACGATAGTCGGTGCAGGAGGCGCCTCCGGTTCGATGGATGCCGCTAATATGTTGAAACCTGCTTTGTCAAGAGGCGAAATTCAATGTATAGGTGCTACGACATTAGACGAATATCGCAAAAATATTGAAAAAGATGGGGCCTTAGAGCGTCGTTTTCAGAAGATTATGGTTGATCCGACTACTGCGGAAGAAACCTTGCAAATTCTGAAAAACATCAAACCTAAATACGAAGATCATCACAATGTAACATATACTCCCGAAGCCTTGGAGGCATGCGTCAAATTGACAGATAGATATATCAGCGACCGCAATTTTCCCGATAAAGCGATTGATGCTTTGGATGAATCGGGCTCTCGCGTACATATCTCCAACATTGTAGTTCCTAAAAGTATCGAAGAATTAGAGGCTAATATCGAAGATACCAAGCAATCAAAATTACAGGCGGTTAAGTCGCAAAATTTTGAATTGGCTGCAAGTTTCCGGGATAAAGAACGTCAACTGATACTTCTATTAGAATCAGCTAAATCGAAGTGGGAAAAAGAGTTACAAGATAATCGTGAAGTTGTTGATGAAGAAAAAGTAGCTGAAGTGGTTGCCATGATGTCGGGGGTTCCCGTACAGCGAATAGCGAAAGCCGAAAACCAAAAATTGCTTGAAATGAAAGAGCAATTGAAGGCTAAAGTCATTGGACAAGACGAAGCTGTCGAAAAAATAGTAAAAGCCATTCAACGCAACCGAATTGGGTTGAAAGATCCGAATAAACCTATAGGAACATTTATGTTTTTAGGTCCTACCGGTGTAGGTAAAACTCACTTGGCCAAAATGTTAGCAGAATATTTGTTCGATTCGTCCGATTCTTTGATTAGAATCGACATGAGCGAATACATGGAGAAATTCACGGTTTCACGCTTGATTGGAGCGCCTCCGGGATATGTAGGTTACGAAGAAGGCGGACAATTGACTGAAAAAGTGCGCCGTAAGCCCTATTCCGTTGTTTTGTTGGATGAAATCGAGAAAGCGCATCCCGATGTATTTAACCTGTTACTTCAAGTATTGGACGAAGGCCGATTGACAGACAGTTTAGGAAGAAGAATCGACTTCAAAAATACCCTGTTGATTATGACTTCCAACATTGGAACCCGCCAATTAAAAGATTTCGGAAAAGGTATCGGCTTCGCTGCACCGACCACCGCAGCAGACGATAAGGAATATTCGCGTGGAGTGATTCAAAAAGCATTAAACAGAGCCTTTGCTCCCGAATTTTTGAACCGCGTAGACGATATCGTGATGTTCGACCAATTGGATAAAGAAGCTATATACAAGATTATCGATTTGGAATTGAAAGGCTTTTACAAACGTGTCGAAGATTTGGGTTACAAGCTGACACTCACCGAAAAAGCGAAAGAATTTATTGCCTCCAAAGGCTACGATATTCAATTTGGTGCTCGTCCGTTGAAACGTGCTATTCAGAAATATTTAGAAGACGAATTAGCCGAAATGATTATCAAAGCAAGTGTTGTTCAAGGAGATACAATAGTAGTGGATTTTGATGATGAAAACCAGAAAATTGTAACACAAATTGAACCCCTAAATCCTCTAAAGGGGACTTTAGATTCTGAAAAAATCGAAAATAACTAAGGTTTATCACACTCCAAGTCCCTTGGGGTAAAAAATAAATATGAACAAAATAATTATTGCAATAGACGGTCATTCTTCGTGTGGGAAAAGCACCATGGCTAAAGATTTGGCAAAAAAAATCGGATACAGATATATTGATACCGGAGCGATGTATCGTGCAATTACCCTATATTGCATTCAAAATGGTCTCTTTAGTGGTGAGGAACTAAATGTCGAAGAATTAAAAAAAGCTATTTCAACGATTAAAATTGATTTCAAATTCAATCCTGAAACGGGGAAATCAGATACTTATTTAAACGGAATGAATGTCGAAAAAGACATTCGCACAATGGAAGTGGCCAATAAAGTAAGTATTGTCAGTGCAATAGGATTTGTGCGTCATGCCATGGTTGTCCAACAACAAGAAATGGGCAAGGAAAAAGGTATTGTAATGGATGGTCGCGACATAGGAACCGTAGTTTTTCCTAATGCGGAGCTAAAAATTTTCGTTACAGCTCGACCGGAAGTTCGCGCTCAACGCCGGTTAGACGAATTAATATCTAAAGGAGAAAATGCCAATTTCGAAGAAGTATTGGAAAATGTTCAAAAAAGGGATTTAATCGACTCCACTAGAGCCGAAAGCCCATTAAAACAAGCTGAAGATGCTTTCGTTTTAGACAATTCTGATATTACAATCGAACAACAAAACGAATGGCTTTTAGAGAATTATCAATTAAGAATTAAGAATAAAAAAATCTCAATTAATTAAAATTTGTTATAAAAACGAGAATTTGTTTTATCTAAGCAAATTTTACGATCAGGAACCTCAATTGGAGCAAATATTGAAGAGAGTATAGGTGGGCAAAGTGATAGAGATTTTTATATGAAACTTTGTATTTCATACAAAGAAATGCGAGAAACAATCTATTGGTTAAAACTTCTCAAAGAAACAGATTATATAACTCAAGAACAATTCGATTCTATACATGCTGATGCAGATGAGCTCGGTAAAATTCTCGGTAAAATCAAAATTACTATGCAAAACAAACTTAATTCTTAATTGATAATTCTTAATTGACAGTTATGATTGTTGAAATAGATAAAGATTCCGGTTTTTGTTTTGGTGTAGTAAACGCCATCAAGCACGTAGAAGAAGAATTGCAGCAAGGAGGAGAACTTGCCTGCTTGGGCGATATTGTGCATAACAGTCAAGAAGTTAAGCGCCTGAAAACAAAAGGATTAAAAACAATAGATCACGAAGAATTAAAGCAAATAAAATCGGCTAAAGTACTTCTAAGAGCGCATGGAGAGCCGCCTTCTACTTACCAAATAGCCAAAGAAAACAACATCAGAATCATTGATGCCACCTGTCCGGTAGTATTGCAGTTGCAAAAAAAGATATTCAAAGAATATTCTGCCTCCGACCCCGAAAAAGTACAAATAGTTATTTACGGGAAAATCGGTCATGCCGAAGTAAACGGATTGGTTGGACAAACTTCCGGAAATGCTATCGTAATTGAAAAAATCGACGATTTAGACAAATTGGATTTCAACAAAGACATTTGTCTATTTTCCCAGACAACCATGTCGCTCGACAGTTTTCAAGAAATTGTAAGACAAATTGAAAAACGCATAAACCCCTCTGTTACTTTCCGTTATTTTGATACTATATGTCGGCAGGTGGCCAACCGGATGCCTCAAATTAAATTATTTGCAGGAAAACACGACTTAATTCTTTTTGTTGCAGGAAAGAAAAGTTCAAACGGAAAAGTGTTGTTCGAAGAATGCAAAAAAGCCAATCCTAACACCTTTCTTATTTCCGACCCACAAGAAATCAATCCCGAATGGTTAAAAAACATCAAATCTGTTGGTGTTTGCGGAGCCACTTCTACCCCCAAATGGCTGATGGAATCTGTTGCCGAAACTGTTATATCAAAGACTGCCTTACTTTAAAAAAACAGTAAAAAAGTAAGTTCATTGATTACAATTCTTATTTTATATTTATCTTTGTCGCGATTTTAATCAGGTAAAATTATGACAAAAATTAAATGTATCGGCATTCTTACTTCCGGAGGCGACTCTCCCGGAATGAATGCAGCAATAAGAGCCGTAACAAGGGCTGCTATTTATAACGAAATAGACGTAAAAGGAATTTATAAAGGCTATAAAGGACTTATCACAAAAGAAATCGTACCCTTCAAAACAAACAATGTAAGTAATATCATTCAACAAGGCGGAACCATTTTAAAAACCGCTCGTTGTATGGAATTTATGTCTGTAGAAGGTCGTAAAATGGCTTACGACAATATGATGGAGGCCGGAATAGATGCTTTGGTAGTTATCGGAGGAGATGGATCTCTGACCGGAGCGCGTATTTTCGCACAGGAATTTAACATCCCTATTGTTGGAATTCCGGGAACAATCGATAATGACCTTTATGGTACAGATACAACCATAGGTTATGATACTGCCCTGAATACAATTATGGAGGCTGTCGATAAAATACGAGACACTGCCACTTCGCACGAACGTTTGTTTTTTATCGAGGTAATGGGACGCAATGCAGGTTTCCTTACATTAAACGGTGCTATTGCTGTGGGTGCGGAGGACGCTATTATTCCCGAAATTTCGATCGAAGTAGACCAATTGGAACAATTGATTGAAAACGGTTTCCGCAAAACGAAAAACAGTAGTATCGTACTGGTTGCAGAAAGCGAAGTTACCGGAGGTGCTATGGGAATGGCAGAGCGTGTGAAAAAAGAATATCCTCAGTATGATGTTCGCGTAACGATTTTGGGGCATATTCAACGCGGGGGCTCTCCTACTGCTTCCGATCGTATTTTGGCAAGCCGGATGGGTGCAGCTGCTATCGATGCGCTTTTGGAAGACCAAAGAAATGTGATGGTGGGTATTCAAAACGACCAAATCGTGTATGTTCCTTTTTCAAAAGCGATCAGGAACGACAAGCCGATTAATCGGGCACTATTAGGTACATTGCGTATGCTTTCTATCTAAAATTTGCAAATTAAAAGTATTCTATAAATAAAAAATCCCAACCGATTCATTCAGAATTAGTTGGGATTTGCTATATAGAACTTACATTAACTTAACTTTCTGGCGCCATCTTTAATTACAACATCATACACTTTCGCTTTGATGCCGAATTTCTTTTCGTATGCTTCAGTTGCTTTTTTAATGAAATCGTCATACAATTCTGCTTTCACGATATTAATTGTGCAACCACCGAAACCACCACCCATTACTCGAGAGCCGGTAACACCACACTTCTTGGCCATATCGTTCAAGAAATCAAGCTCCGGACAGCTTACCTCATATTTCTTACTTAGTCCTTCGTGAGTACCATACATTTTTTTGCCTACGGTTTCGTAGTCGTCTTTTTCCATGGCAGCGCAAGCATCTAATAAGCGTTGAATTTCTTCTATAACAAATTCTGCACGCATGTAATCAACAGGATCAACCTCACCTTTGACTTCTTTCAGCATTTCCAAATTGGCATCGCGCAATAATTTTACTTCCGGATGACGTTTGGCTATGGCGGCAACAACACGTTCGCACGATTGACGACGCTTGTTGTATTCTCCTCCGGCCAAATTGTGCGTTACACAGGTATTTAGCAATACAACTTTGTAGCCTTTAGGATTGAAAGGAACGTATTCGAATTCCAATGAACGGCAATCCAAACGCATTAAATAGCCTTCTTTTCCATTGCAGGATGCGAATTGATCCATGATTCCGCACATAACGCCACAGTAATTGTGCTCTGTGGCCTGTCCGATTAAAGCCAATTCAAAACGGTCGAAACCTAAATTATATTGGTCGTTCAAAGCAAAGCCAAAACAACTTTCCAAGGCTGCCGATGAAGACATACCTGCTCCAAGTGGAACGTCGCCTGCAAATACCGTATCAAAACCTTGAACCGGTTTACCTCTCTTGGCCATTTCGCGGCAAACGCCGAAAATATAACACGCCCACTGTTGTTGAGGTTTATCTGCTTCTTCCAATCCAAATTCGCAAAACTCGTCCAAATCTAAGGCATAAGCACGAACTTTATTTGTTCCGTTAGGCTTGATTTCGCAATACATGGCTTTATCAATTGCTCCGGGAAGAACAAATCCTCCATTGTAATCGGTATGTTCGCCAATAATATTTATACGGCCGGGAGACGAATAAAGCGCCCCCTCGGTTCCGTATAATGATTTGAATTTTTCTCTAATTTTTGAAGTATCCATTTTCTGTTTATTTTACGGGAATATCTTTGTTTACATTTTTGCTACCGATTAAGGCATAATATAATAAGTAAGCAAGGCCTAAAAGAGGTACAATATAAGATATCATATAGTTTTTATCAGTCCAATCCACAACTGCGTTTTGCAGCAATGGTAAAACTCCACCTCCGACAACCATCATCATAAATATTCCGGATGCTTTTTCCAAATATTTTCCTAAGCCTTCAACTGCTAAGTTAAAGATACCTCCCCACATGATAGAAGTACAGAGACCACACAATACAAGGAATAATGCAGAAATAGGAACAGAAGCAATTATAAAATTTGAACCTGTAAATGCCGGCATGGATATTTTAGCAGAAAGAGGAGCAAATATAGCTACTAGAACGAATAAAATGCCGATTCCGGAAGCTACAGAAAGCATTGTTTTACTGGAAACCTTTCCTCCAATAGAGCCACCTATAAAACGACCGATCATCATCAAAAACCAATACGTTCCGGCTACGGAACCTGCAGTAGCAGCAGCTGTTGACGGATCTAATCCTGCTCCACCATTGGCATCTGCCAAGAAAAACAACAACGTACCCGGGATACCTACTTCAATACCTACATAACCGAAAATACCGATAGCTCCCAATACAAAATGGCGGAACGACCAAGCACTATGTTTATCTTTTCCTGCTGATTTAACTTCATTTTTTTGTTCATCTAATCTTAATTCAGGTATTTTTACGATATTCAAAATAACGAATACGGCAGCAAATACTCCCATGGCAATATACATTACAGGGAATACATCTGTGATATGTGCTTTAGATGCTTCTCCTATCAAAATCCCGACAAACATCGGAGTAATGGTTGCTGCTAATGAGTTAAAACTACCTCCGATTTGAAGCAATTGACCACCTTTGTTGCCACCGCCTCCCAGAGAATTTAACATCGGATTAACTACTGTATTTAACATACATACAGAGATACCTGCTACGAAAGCTCCTGCTAAATAGATAAAGAAACTAATGGGGAGGCTGAAAATTTGACCTTCAAGGCCACTCATCCGACCGGATAAATATTGAATACCAATACCTACAATACCTATAGCTACAGCCGTTAAAGCCGTAAATTTGTAGCCTTTTTTATTTAATAAATTACCTGATGCGATTCCAAAAAAGAGATAAGCAAAGAAATTCATGAAGTTACCTAACATTCCGGCTGAACTTCCCAAACCAAACTGGCTCTTCAATACTACTCCCATGGGGGCTGCAAGATTTGTAACAAATGAGATCATCGCAAAAAGGAAGATCATCGTAACGATAGCAACTATATTGCCGTTTTGTTTTTGCTGATTCATAAAAATTGTTTTTTTGTATTATTAATTAATTGTTAATTTATTCTACGGAAAATTTGTATATAGTTTGACTTTCAAACACTTCTCCCGGTCTCAATACAACACTTGGATATTCCGGTTGATTGATGCTGTCGGGATAATGTTGCGTTTCTAAACAGAAAGCCGAACGTTTTGGATAACGTTTTCCTTGCTTGGCAACAAAGTCTCCTGCCATCCAGTTGCCTGTATAAAGCTGTACGCCGGGTTCGGTGGTATATGTTTCCATTACGATACCTGTTTTGGGAGAAACGGCTTTTGCGCAAAACGAAAGCTCCTCTCCTACTTTATTCAAGACATAATTATGATCGTATCCGTTTCCAAAAATCAATTGTTGGAAATCGTCATTGACGCGCGCTCCGATTTCGTGTGGCGTGCGGAAATCCATAGGCGTTCCTTCTACTTTTTCGGGTTTTCCGTAAGGGATAGCTGTTTCGTCGGTTGGCAAATAGGTATCCGCGTTGATTGTCAGTAAATGGTCTCCGATGTATTCATCTCCTGCTCCCGAAAGATTAAAATAAGAATGATTGGTCGGATTCAGAATCGTAGCTTTATCTGTAGTAGCTTTATAATCAATCAATAATGAATTGTCGTCTATAATTCTATATATAACGGTAAGAGTAAGATTGCCGGGGAAACCTTCTTCTCCGTCTTTCGACAAATAAGTAAGTTCGAGCGTTTGAGCATCGATTTGTTTGGCATCCCAAACAACAGCGTGGAATCCTTTGATGCCTCCGTGCAAGTTATTAGGGCCGTTGTTGGTTGCTAAATGGTACGTTACACCGTCTAAAGTGAATTTTCCTTTAGCAACGCGATTGCCTGTTCTTCCACAAATGGCTCCGAAATAAATTTCATAAGGAGTCAAATATGCGTCGATGGAAGGGTGTCCCATAACGACATCAATCATTTTACCGGCTTTGTCGGGGACATAAAGCGCGACAATTTTTGCGCCATAATTAGTAACCGACATCTCCATACCACTGTTATT
This sequence comes from Dysgonamonadaceae bacterium, assembly GCA_031253625.1. Classification (GTDB taxonomy): domain Bacteria; phylum Bacteroidota; class Bacteroidia; order Bacteroidales; family Azobacteroidaceae; genus JAIRVZ01. Next base: position 14,644 of record JAIRVZ010000088.1, on the reverse strand, counting down.
GGAGAGAATAAATAAATCGACATTTTTTCCGTCGACTACTTTCTGGAAATCTTTTTTTAGAAGACCTCCCAAATCGGATGTTTTTTCCATGGATATTTTACGGTTCTTAAATAATACACTAACTTACTTTTCAGTGCAAAAATATAATTTAATTTTTTACATTCTTTATTTTCCTCCGAGAATATTCACATCTCCTTTTCTAACATGCTTTTTCCCATCTGCGCTTGTTGCCTCAATTATATAGAAATAAGCACCCGGAGGAACCAATTTTCCGCGATATTTTCCATCCCAACCTAGATCAGGATCCGACCAATGGAATAATTCATTTCCCCACTGATTAAAAATCCATCCGTTGAATTTGATGACGGATTTATAAGCAACCTTAAATATATCATTCACACCGTCGGCAAGTCTTGGGCTGAATGCATTGGGAACCCATAGCATGAAATCCGAAACAATAATATCTTCTATAGAAATCGTATCAGTACAAGCTGTCCCAGTGTTACTTACTACTAAATTGACCCGATAGCGCCCTGCTTCTTCAAAAGTATAATCACCATCATCCAAAGTGTTACTTGTTCTATCAACTTGAAATACCGGCATAGTAGTACTTCTATTCAGATTAAAGATTTTCCATTTGTAAGTTGTACCGGAAGGCCTATTGGTGTATGCACTAAACTTAAATTTGGCAGGTGCAGAAAAGCTACCCTCCTCTCCTGCTGTTTGGTTACTGGAAATATTTAATGTGCTATCGATGACCATTTTAGTGCGTATTGCAATTGATGTGTATTCTTCTATCTCAACTTTGTTTTGTGGTATGCCGAAATCTTTGGCAAATTGATCTCCGTAAAGGGTAATTTTTGTATTTTGCAAAGGAGAAGGACTAATCAAATAATCGACTCCAAGTTTGGAAATTGGAATTGTTTCTTTTACAGATTTCGGCATAAACAGTGTGTGATATTCGTCCCATTCCATCGTTGAATATTCGAGCGTATATTCTCGTTCAACTTTTTCCAATTCGCCGCTGACCGGTATCCTATAATTCAATTTTTTATTATTATCGAAATCAACTAATAATTTGATGTATTCACATTCTTCTTCTTTATCAATATTTAATGCGTTGAGAACCGGAATTTTTGTTGCATAATTAATAATCCAGATGTATGAAGTTGACATACTTGCGGGATCTCCAACATAATAGCCCATTCCGTCGGAAATATTGGTAATATAAGAAGTATATTCTGATTCTTTATAACTCGAAACTACCTCTCCTTCAATTGCTTTTCCCGAAAATTTACGCCATTCGTGTTTTTCGGCAGGAACATCCGATGTAAATTTTATCATTGCGTTATTCAATCCATTCAAAAGGTAAACTTCAATGCGATTATTGACATCATTTTTGGCTCGCACAGGAGTGCCGGTTCCACCTGTAACCACATATTGACCGAAACAGGGAAATGTTAACAAAAACAGAAAAATCGGAAGTATAATTTTTTTCATGACCCAAAATTAATATTTATTTTTAACTTTGCACTTTAATCAGTTGAAAATTGAAAGTGGAGAATTGAAAATGAGTTCTCAACTTTCAACTTTCAACTTTCAACTTTCAATTAATATATGAAACACTGTTTTATCCTTACTTTATTTCTAAGTTTATTCCTATATAACGTAAATTCGCAAGAAGCATTTCATTCCAACCCAAATAATTTATCTTCCAACGGTGAAAATTATTTTTTTCATACGGTAGAACGTGGTCAAACAGTATATTCAATATCGAAAATGTATGATGTTACTGTCGATGCCATATATCATTTGAATCCGGGTAGTGAACAGTCTATTCAAGCGGGAGCAACATTAAAAATACCCCAATCTAAACAAAAAGTTATATATCATACCATCGAACCAAAAGAAACACTGTATTCGGTTTCAAGAAAATATAATATCAAAGGAGAAGATATTGTTGCAGCAAATCCGGGACTTTCTATTCAAACTTTTATTATTGGGCGTACAATCAGAATTCCCTTGGAATCTATGAATACTTTTTCGTTCCCTGATTCTGCAAGAGAAGTGCAAGACCATACAAACGAATTATTGTTCAAAACACCGAAAGTGAATAAGGTAAACGCGATTAACGTTGCTATTTTACTCCCATTCGGAACCAAAGAGAAAATGACTCCCGACAATTTGCAACCCAAAATTGTAGAATATCTCGAAGGTTTCTTTTTGGCATTAGACAGTTTAAAGAAAAAAGGAATTTCTGTTTATTTGCAAGTTTTCGATATAGGAAACAGTACTCAATATCTAAAACCGATATTACAAGCAGATGATTTGAAAAGATCACATTTGATAATCGGCGGATATTATGAAGAACAAATCAAGTTGTTGGCTGATTTTTCCACTCAACACAAAATACCTTATATCGTTCCGTTTACGTCTAAATCTGATGAATTACTGAAAAGTCCTTACTTGTTTCAGATAAATCCACCTGCCGGATATTTGTATACCAAAACATCGAAGGCTTTTTTGGAAAAGTATAAAAACTATAATATCATTTTCTTACAAGAGGCGAATGCCGACAGAGCTGATTTTGTCCAAACGCTTAAAAATGATTTGACAGCCGAGAATATAACTTACAAAACGATTATGTACTCACCCAAATTCCCTTTTGAGTTACAATCGTTATTGGCTATAGACAGGCGAAATGTGCTTGTTCCTTCTTCGGGAAAACAAGAAACTTTATTGAAAATATTGCCTGCAATTACACCGTTAAGTCAAAGACCGGAATATAATTTGTCGCTGTTTGGTTATCCCGAATGGCACATCTACGATTTAGGAGATTATACGGAAAGTTTACACGCTTTGAACACAACGATTTACTCCAGTTTCTATGTAAAGAATGATGCTCCTGAAACCCGTAATTTCAACAGGAAATTCTTGCGATGGTATGGTCGTCTACTCAATAATTCTTATCCAAAATTTGGTGTACTAGGATTTGATACGGGTATGTTTTTTATTCAGTTGGTCAATAAATATGGTACATCTTTCGAAACCAATGTGAATAGTTTCAATTACGAAGGAATTCAAACCAATTTTTACTATCAGAGAGTAAGTAATTGGGGCGGATTTGTCAATGCCAATGTCTTTTTTGTTAATTTCAATCCTGATTTAAGTGTTACAAGGGACACCAAATAAATGTAAGATTTTTTTGATAGGGATATTGAGTTTAGTTATCCCTCAAATTGTATCTGCTCAAGAAAACTTCCAAAGCGAATTAAGCTTAGGAGTAAATGGAGGAGTTTCAATGTCGTCTGTGAGTTTTAATCCCAGAATTCCTCAAAGTAAATTGCGACAAGGAGTCGGAGGATTATCCGCTCGTTACATTTCAGAAAAACATTTCGGAATACAATGTGAACTTAATTACTCACAACGCGGATGGAAGGAAATGTACCCCGATAGTGTGAATAGGCATTATTCCAGATCATTGGCCTATCTTGAATTACCTGTTTTGACACATATTTATTTTGAAACAGGAAAAAGAGGTCGCATCGTTTTTAACTTAGGTCCTCAGATAGGATATTTTTTGTCCCAAAAAGAATTAGAACCAAATAATATCGATAAAAATAAAGACAAGACGCCTAACTATGTTATGAAAATACAAAACCGTTTCGATTGGGGATTGTGTTTCGGTGGAGGTTTTGAATTTCGCACGGATATAGGTAACTTCGTACTCGATGGCCGGTATTATTTCGGTCTTTCAGACATTTTCGATAACTCAAAAATAGTAAAAGATCCCGAAACTGTTGCTTTTAACTTTGCCTCTTCCTCTAATCAGGTAATTTGCGTTAAGCTAACGTATTTGTTTAAATTAAAAAACTAAGAAATAAGCATTAAGAAATAAAAAAACTTAATTTTTATGTTCTTAGTTCATAGTTTTATTATTACCTTTGTACTAAAATTATAATGTGGACAGATTTGTAATGCTTGCAACCACTGAAAAAAATGCTAAATAAGGTCTATCCCTTTCGTTTACTTCCTTAATAGCATTTCTCAAGTTACTTTTGGTACAATTTTTGTTCATAATCTTTTAATATTAAACATTAATAATTAATCATTATAAAATTATGAGTTATTTATTCACTTCCGAATCCGTATCAGAAGGGCATCCCGACAAAGTAGCGGATCAAATTTCTGATGCATTATTAGACGAGTTTTTGGCCCATGATCCAAACTCAAAAGTGGCATGCGAAACGTTAGTTACGACCGGTCAAGTCGTATTGGCAGGTGAGGTAAAATCTAAGGCTTATGTAGATGTTCAGGAAGTAGCCCGAAAAGTAATTGAAAGAATCGGATATACTAAAAGCGAATATCAGTTTGAGGCAAAATCATGCGGTGTATTGAGCGCTATTCACGAACAATCGAGCGATATTAACCGTGGAGTTGAACGTCAAGACCCATTAAATCAAGGGGCAGGCGATCAAGGTATGATGTTTGGTTATGCAACCAACGAAACCGAAAATTACATGCCTTTGGCGTTGGATTTGTCGCACAGCTTGTTGTTGGAATTGGCCAATATACGCAAAAATGAACTGCATTTGATGCCATACTTGAGGCCGGATGCCAAATCTCAGGTTACCATCAAATATGCTCAAGACGGAACACCTGAATATGTTGATACCATCGTTGTTTCTACGCAGCATGATGAATTTATTATACCAAGAGACAGCAATTGCCATGAAGCCCAATTAGAGGCAGACGAAGCCATGCAGAAAAAGATACGGGAAGACGTGATAAACATTCTTGTTCCAAGAGTAAAAGCAGATTATCCGGATCGTGTAAAAGCTTTATTTACAGACAAAATCAAGTACCATGTTAATCCAACAGGTAAATTTGTTATCGGAGGTCCGCATGGAGATACAGGCTTAACCGGAAGAAAAATTATCGTAGATACTTACGGGGGAAAAGGTGCTCACGGCGGTGGTGCATTTTCAGGAAAAGATCCTTCTAAAGTCGACCGTTCTGCCGCTTATGCTGCTCGTCATATTGCTAAAAACTTGGTAGCAGCCGGAGTAAGCGACGAAGTGTTGGTGCAAGTTGCTTATGCCATCGGGGTTGCAGAACCAATGAATATTTTTGTCAACACTTATGGCAGAAGCAAGGTCAATATGACAGATGGTGAGATTGCAGAAAAGATTGGAAAATTATTTGATATGCGTCCGAAAGCCATTGAAGAACGCTTGAATTTGCGCAAACCGATTTATTCTGAAACAGCAGCTTATGGACACATGGGACGTAATCCTGAAACCGTAACAAAAATATTCACTTCCAGATATGATGTTCCGGTTGAATTAGAAGTAGAATTGTTTACTTGGGAAAAATTGGATTATGTTGATGCCATCAAACAAGAGTTTAGGTTGAAATAATTTTCATTAAAAAGCTGTGTCAAAAAAACTTTTGAGACAGCCTCTTTCCTTATATTATAATCTTCTGACATTTAAGAAGATAAGTTCCTGTTCAAGATTATGCAGGTAACGGATAAGTAACGAACTAACTGCTTCACATAACTACATTTTGCAATGTTTCAAATAACTTAGTTCAATCCTTGCAAAGGTAACGATAAAGTGCGTATTTTGCAAGTAATTGTTGTATTTTTCAGATATATTGTAACTATTTGTTCTCTGTGTCAAGAAGTTATAACTGTAGAAGGTGTTGTAAATTTCATCAAAGACATTTTCTCTGATATATACGACACTCACATACAGCTCCCTCTACGGTAGTATTTCAAAATTTGACGCTTTTCTGGGAGCTTGTATTCACAAACACTGTCAAGATGATGTTCACAACTATACGTTTTCCAGCTTATGAGTAATTATGTTTTTAAACATGTCCGGTTAATAATAAAGTGTGGTTTAGTTCTGAAGCTAAATAATTATCTGTTGTTATTACCTTTATCTTTCCTTTATTTTTGTTTTGAAAGTTAGTGAATCAAATACGAATTAGGTGTTTAAAATCTATTTTTTCAACTATTTAAGTGTAATTTTTATTTTTGAAAACTGATATTGTGTATTTTTTGATTAATCCTGTTTTTGTGTTGTAATATTTAAGTGTTACCCTGATCATTTTCGACTTAAAACAGCTTTAAATGGATATGGTGTGTCTATATTTTTGTTGCCCGAAAAAAATCCAATTTTAACACAAAACACGGGGAATACAGAAGGATATATTTATAAACTCAGTACCTCTGTGTTTATAAAAAACAACTTTCCGGATGAAAAAATTCATTTCAACGAAATTGTTCCTCACATTGCAGGAGGCTTCACAGATGGGCATTGATGGGGATGCCAATGTATTAAAAAGCGGCTATGACGAATTTGTTATACTCGTATTCTCTGAGGGCGCTGCCTTTGCTGACAAGACTGCCTACCATAACACACTCGTTTATACCCGAATTGAACTTGCCGGTCTTACAGAAAGAGGTATCGAAAAAAAAACACAGCAACCTATTTGAATAAAGCAGTCCAATTAGTTGACAGGCGGATTGAATTTGTGGAAAAGCAATTGCTGGTAGAACAAACCGCTCTTAATTGTCCTTTTAAGAAACAGGCTTTGCCTCAAACAAGTCTGGAATGGACGGCAAAGAAAACAGATTTAATAGAATTACTTTATGCCTTGGATGCGGCAGGATGCTTTAACTCCGGAAATGCCTCACTCAATCAGATAGCGGTTTATCTGGAAAATGTATTCGGTGCCAATCTTTCCCATTTCCCGCGCGATTTTTACGAAATGCGCATCCGTAACAATCAAATGCCTTTTATCGACAAGCTCAAAACCGTGTTGAAAAAACGGATGGATAACCCTAAAAATCCATACAGCAAGAATGACGATACGGGCTGATTGCCTCAAAAACCTGTCATTTGTCCCGAAAGACATATAACTTACTTTTCTATCTTGCTGATAATCAACTGTCAGAAAAAATAATTTTAAAAAAAGTGTACCGTAGTACGTGATAACGAAATCGGTAAAGCCGGAACTTTGTCCCTGTCAAACAATGAATGTAACGACAGGCTTTATGACACAGGTAGAAATAGCATTGGAAGAATTGCGGAAACTGATTGTTGTCCGTTTCGATGTTGTAGAAAAGAAATTAGACCGCCTCAGTACAATAAGGGAAGCTATGGAGGGCGACAAGCTGCTCGACAATCAGGACTTATGTTTGCTACTGGGCATCACCAAGCGGTCGCTTGCCCGTTACCGGCAAAAGAAGTTAATCCGGTATTACCAGATAGACCGGAAAACCTACTATAAGGCATCTGAAGTTCAGGAGTTTTTAAAGACAAGAGGGAAAAAAACGGAATAAAGAGAACTTTTGAAATAAGCGTGCATAAATTTTTACTGTTCAAGCTGTTGCCCCGAATAATCAATCTAAGATTATATCGGGGCTTCTTCCGTATTTAGACTATCCGGTTCCATGCGGCAAAGGTATTTTCGTGTTCACGCCCCGTCAAGGTCAAGCCCTGCGGGTTTAGGGAAAAATCTCCACCCTTCGGGTAGTATTTTTCCCTAAAACCTTGCCTTGAGGCGGAACACGAACCTTTGCCCGCCACAAGGAAACCGGATAGTCCGTTTCCTCAAAAAAACTCTAAACAATTATTTCGTATGGAAACAACAAGTAAAAATTCAATTCTCGCCCAGGCGGGACAATGGTGGCGTGCAGCCGGTTTCATGGAAATGGCAATAGTAACAGGACTGAGGCAATATGAATTCAGTCCTGAAGATGGCTATCAGGAATTTGTCGATGCCTGCAACAATTACTGGAAAAAATTAACCAGGGAAGAAAAAATCAGGATATGGGAAACTTACAATTAAAAGCAATGACAGCTATGTATAATATTATTCTTCAATCCATTCCCCAATCCGGGCGAGCGGAAACCAACGAAAAAATACTGTCCGGTATTAGAAACGGTAAAGCTAAACGGGTACCGCCGGAAATGGTTTATAACAGTTATACCGGTTTGGGCGGACTGCATGAACTCCGGCAATCGGATTTTGAAAACTATTACGAATATTCCGAAGCGAAGAAAGAATTTGAAATAGGACAGTTCTTTACGCCACACACCGTCTGTAAGCAAATGGTTGAACTGATAGAACCGGATATTACCGACACGGTATTGGATATGTGCTGCGGTATGGGTAATTTTTTCAACCATCTGCCGAACCAACACAATGCCTACGGTTTTGATGTGGATGAAAATGCAGTAACGGTTGCCCGCTATCTCTATCCCGATGCGCATATCGAAAAATGTGATATCCGGCAGTACAACCCGACACAAAAATTCGATATGATTATCGGCAACCCGCCGTTTAATTTGGATTTTGACGGTACTTTATCACAATTCTACTATTGCATCAAAGCCTCAAAAGTATTGAAACCGGCAGGACTGATGATGATTATCGTCCCCAGCTCATTCCTGCAAAGTGATTTTTGGGAGAAGACGAGAGTGAGTACGATAAATAACGATTTTTCCTTTATCGGGCAAATGAAACTGCCTTCTGATGCCTTCGCTTCTGTTGGTGTTGAAGACTTTAATACTAAAATTATGGTCTTTTCACTCGAATCGGAACATATCGAAAGCAATCCCTACCTGCCGGAAGAGTTTTTAAGTTACGAAGAACTGAAAGAAAGAATAACAGCATTCAAAAGTCTAAAAAACAGTCTGAAACATAAAATCAACAGGGAGTCATACTATATAGACAACAGGGAAAGGCAGGCATTTGAATACAAACTGAAAAAATACCTGTTTGAATTAAAAACGCATCCGCATCTTCAAAAACATTACAAAAAAGCCATTGCATTGGTGTCCAAATTCCGCAATCAAGCCCCTCCGCAAGATTACAGCTATACGGAATATCTCGAATGGCAAAAGAACCGGCTGACATACGCCAAAGTTCTTTCCGTTATCGGCAAATATATTCATAAACAAAATGAAAAGCCTCGCAAAGAAGTTGCATTGGTCAAGACATCCTACGGATTCAAATTAAAAGGATACGCCCCACAACTGCTGAAAAAAGTTGAAAACAAATATGTTTCGATAAACGATTTGGTCGTTCGCGGAGCGGAGTTGCCACAATACGACAAGCTGACCCCGAAACTTAAAACACAATACAAGAGTGCGATGAAATTCGTCGACAGGAAGCGTAAAGCATATCTGTTGCAAAACCAACCATTCAGTGAAATGGAACAGGTTCCCGGACTGGAAAAGTACATCAATTCCCTTAGTTTTATTAATAAGGAGATGGAGGAATGTTGGTTTACGGAATTGCAGAAGCAGGATATGGGGCTTGTATTTCAAAAACGGTATTCACTTCTAAATTGGCAACAGGGTAGCGGAAAAACTGCCGTCGCCTATCATTTCGGGAAATACCGGCTATTGAATAAGAAAGTCAGGAATGCGATTATCCTTGCACCGGCTATTGCTACCAATTTGACTTGGGAATCATTTCTCAAACGTAACGGAGAGGATTTTATCACGCTGACCAAACCGGCAGATTTTCGTAATATCAGGGAAGGACAATTTCTACTTGTATCTATTTCTATGCAGGAGAAATTCAAACGTGAATTGAAGCGATATGTAAAATTAAATAGTCGCAACATCTGCCTCCTGTTTGACGAATCAGACGAGATTACCAATCCCCTGTCACAGCGAACAAAATACAGCCTGTGCTTTTTCCGGAGACTGAAATACAAATTGCTGGCTACGGGAACCACCACACGAAACAACATTACCGAACTGTACAGCCAGATTGAGCTGCTATATAATAATTCGATGAATATGATATGTTTCTGTCCGGAAATTTATATTGAAAACAGGGATAAGGACAGAGGAATAGAAAGCAAAAAGAACGAGTATTACGGATTGCCTTTCCCTGCAAAGAACGGCGCCAATCTCTTTAAATATTGCTTCTGCCCTGCAAAAACTACTGTATTCGGCATCGAAAGACAGAATCAGGACATATATAATAAGGAGTATCTGGCAAAACTTATCGGAAAAACCATTATTACACGGAAATTCCGTGAGTTTGCAGGGGAAAAGTATGAAGTTAAAACGCATACCGTTCAGCCAAGTGCAGGAGAAATTGCCGTTTATAGGACGATTCTGGAGGAATTTTGCCGGATATGTAATTTGTACTTCAATTCGACCGGCGACAGCAAAAAAGACGCCGCCTTGCGCCTGATTCGGCAAATTACGCTTTTGATAAAAGCCTGTTCCATTCCCAACCTGATGGAAGGATATTATGGCGAACGATACCCTTCCAAAACACGCGCAGTTGCCAGATTGCTGTTTGGAATCAGAGGCAAGACCGCCATCGGCTGTACGACACTTGCAGCACTGGAAATGTACAGGCGTTTTATCTCTGAACGGTTTCCCAGCCGTCCGCTATTTGTAATCGAAGGAGGCGTATCGTTCAAAAAACGGCAAGACATTATTTCCAAATTCGAGGCAACCGGTAACGGTGTTCTAATCTGCACACAGCAAAGCCTGAAAAGTTCGGCGAATATCCCCTCCTGCAACGATGTGATTCTGGAATCCCTGCAATGGAATATCCCAAAGATGGAACAGTTTTATTTCCGCTTTATCCGGTTGGACTCAAAAGACAAGACCCGTGTCCATTTCGTAACCTACGAAGATTCTATTGAGCAAAACCTGATGGCGCTGGTATTAACCAAAGAACGGCTGAATGAATTTATCAAAACCGGCGAAGTGAAGGAGCAATCGGATATTTACGAAGAATTTGACGTTTCACAGTCTGTCATAGAGAGTTTGCTGAAAAGGGAACAAAACGAAGAAGGTAAATTCTACATCAGTTGGGGTAGCCAGCGGGTAAGCTGATAAAGGGAAAGGATTAAATAAGTTATTAAATATCAAACAAATATGACAATGAATAATATAGCACAAAAATTCGTATCGGGGGAAGTACCCGAATTGATAACATTGGCTGAAAGTAAAGTCTATCGTTTACGAGAAAAACTGAATAGCGGGGAAAAGCTATGCAGGGAAGAAAAAAACTGGATAACGGAAGAAGTGAACAATAATGGTTATTTCAAAAATGCCATCCCATTACAAGGCTATCGTTTTGATTTTTCCGATGTCTTGAAAACATTTATTGTAAAACGGTACGGACGTTACAATGAATACAGGGCGATAGACAGGACAAGTTTACGAACCGTAATTTACGGTCGTATCGAAAAAATTGTTGAAATATAATCATTTAAAATCAATAGAAAATGAAAGTAGATATTTATCAAGTTATCACGGCTTTAATAGAACTGGAAGCCAAAGGATGCCATTCGGTTTTCTTTGAGTATGGAAACGGCTTGTTCCGCGCAAGGATTTTTAAAGTCGAAGCAAGCGCAGAAAAGACCGTATATGAAAAGACAATCAATCCGGTACAGGAACAGGCGGAATTAGAAGAATTATACAATCATATCGAAAATATGAAATTATACATCTATACCACCGTATTTCAATGTTACAGGCAGGAATTTGTCAAAGGTAAAAAAGCAGGTGAATGGGAAAAGATAAAACCATCTTTTGAATTTGGCAAAAACGCCACCCTGTCCATGCAAATAGGAGGTTTAGGAAACTTCATTGACGACCCCGATAATGGCTTACAGTATTTTGTCGATATGAAACAATTGAGCGAAACGGATAAATAGTATTAAATAAGGAATATAAATTTTAAGAAATTGTGTTATGGAAAAGTATAATATAGAAACATTGAAAAAAGAGAATGGTATTTATAATATGGAGCATACCGTTACCGGGTATGATGTCAACAAGGCAAATATGTATGTCGCATTGATAGAATCCTCACGAAACAATCATAGTCCAATGCCGGGCGATATAGTGCAATTTACAAATAAATATGGAGACTATTATGGAAATGCACATATTGAAATTGTAGATGAAAAGGTTTCTATCTGCGAACAGCCTTATGTTCCCTTTATCCGTCCGGAAAAGACAGGAATCAGATGTAATACAAGTGGTGGAGCCTGGACTTCGATTCCTGCCGGGCTGAAACTTATCGGAAAGCAACAAAAGAGATTCAAAGATTGGGGACATAGTGGTGCTTGTGGGAACGGAGCAATACATTTCAGGGCAGAAGTCAATGTTTGGGAATATGTTGAGCCTGACCCATTACATGGAGACTTTTCGACAAAATACTGGAGAAAGATGTATGTATCACATAGCAAGAATGAAAATTATGAATATGCTGGTGATGGCATTGCATGGAAAAATAAAAATGAGTTCGACGAATTCATTAACAAATACAAAGGCGTCGTTTTTACCGGCAACTGGCTAAACCAGATTGTAGTTTGGTGTTATCGGGAAAAAACAGTTCTGGTTAAGTTAGAAGAACTTGAAAAAATGAATTTGCCTGAAACAACGATACTGTTGAACGGTATAAGACCGGCAAAAATGGAAGTTGATGACGAAAACAAAATAATCATTCATTATGCAAACTGGTAATAAATACCGGATTTCCCGCCTCTTTTTCCGGCAAAGGTATTTATGTGTATAACGCCCCTGCAAGGTCAAGCCTTCGGTTTTGAAGAAAAATCATCCTCGCTACGCTTGCGGTATTTTTCTTCAAAAACCTTGCATTGGCTATACACATACCTTTTAAGCCTGAAAAAGAGGCGGGGAATCCGTCTTCAAAATTATTAACAACTTAAAATTTAAGATTATGGCTTTAAGAGATTTAGTTCCCGGAGATACATTTACAATTGGTATGCGTGGGAAAACTGTTTACAGTTTGGAGTATGGTTTTAAAGGCGGTATGCGTATTAAAGCATTAAAATCGAATCGTGTTTATTTTGTTGATCCTTATACAACTGTTTATTTTTCCCCGTATTGGGGATAGTCAAGTTAAATAATAGTAACCATTAAAAAAATAAAATAATATGAAGTACATTTATGTTTTCCCAAGTGAAAAATTTGAGAGAAATGCGGATGATGAAACGATTATCCGCGCATGGAAAGAGGGCGAAGCCGAGCGCTATACGCCGGAAGATTTTGCAGAATTGATTAATGAAGAAGATTTCTGCGATGTAATCAACTGGGTTCGTGTGATTGACGAAGACGATGGCTATTTTAATATCTCTTGCGTCCACAGGGATGATTTGGAAGGCATCGGTTATGACACAAGAGAGGTGGATGATTCGGTTATGAAAACACTGGCTTCCAAATTGGGCAATGACTACTCAGAGCAGTTATTCTGGGGCAGCCTGCCGATTATTGCCGATAGTCTGGGAATACCCATGCGGAAGAATGATAAGAAAGAAGAAAAAGAAGTATGTGAAGATGAATTTATCGTTGACTGAGAACAATCCATTTTATTAATCATTAAAACAAAAAGATATGAGAAAGTTACCCTTGAATATTCAAAAATTTATGCCATTGGTGCAACAACGGATTGTTTCGGGCAGCAGTGAATTTGAAGAAGTGATAGAACGGCTCGATAAAGAGTTGGAAGAAATCCCTGATGATTACCAATCAAAGACAGTCTATGCGCACTTTTTCTATGGTGGATGCGACTGGTTCGTATTAAGCTGGGACAGGGAAAATGAAATCGTTTTTTGTTATGCGATATTGGGTGGTGATGTGGAAATGAGCGAATTGGGCGATGTATGGCTACCCGAATTAGTAAATAACTCCCGTATTGAACTGGATTTTTATTGGGATAAAACATCACTGGCACAGGCTAAATACGAAAAATACCCCGGTTATTTTCCAAAGCCTTAAAATCACAGAAAAATGCCCTTACAGTTCTTCATCCGTAGGGGCATTTTTCTATGTGCCGTGCATGATTAACAACTTGGCGGTGTAAGTCCATTATGAGGGTCAGCAATTACCAACCATTAATATTGCCATTATTAATCAAACAGTTGCAATTGTCTATTACTTTATATGTTTGGTTATATTGTAATTAGAAATAAACAATTCCTTGCCTGCCTGGTCGGAATTTTCAGTGATATTTCTCATTCCGTATGTTAGACACCAAGGAACAATGTTAGCAAAAGAAAACAAATTTCGGATATAGTTGCTGTCATCGTATGTTATAAGCCACTTGTGCTTGCATTTTTTCATATTGTCGGCAAATCGTTTGTGGTCAAATGACTTATGAAGATTACCATTTTTGCCGTATAATGCTGATTTTGTTGCAGAATAATACGGAGGGTCAAGGAAAATAAATACATTTTCGCCTGTTATTTTCAATAATTCTTCATAATCATAATTTGTTATAATTGAGGAATTTATTACTTTTGCTAAATCATTTAACCTTTTAATGCTGCTTTCGGTAAAGCGCTCATTAAAAGCACTTTCGCTATAGCCTCCGCTTAAAGTTGTACCTGAAAAAGTTACACGATTGAAGATGAAAAATGCAGCAGCTCTTTCCAAATAATTAAAGAGAGTTAGATTTTTTTTTAGAAACTGAAATAATTCTTTTCCTGTCGAGTATTGTTTTCGCCATTCATAAACTTTACCAATCAAGGCATTCACGTCTTTTTGCGTCATTGTCCAAAATTTGTATAATTCCGAATATAAATCATTTACCCAAAACTTTTTATTGGGATAATGTTGCT
>JAIRVZ010000078.1 GCA_031253625.1 Dysgonamonadaceae bacterium | reverse complement strand
TGTACTGCGCGTTCCTTAAAACTTCTGTCATAACGACGCTTAATCTTTTTTTCCATATTGCAAAAGTAAAACTTTTTAAGGTCTTAACTTTTTATGCGGGTAAAGTTAGGAATTCCAATTTGTATGTTAACTTTCTGAACCACAAAATTATTTTTTTATTTGATTTATTGTATATTTGTAGAAAATTTCTCGATTTCTGTAAAAATATGAAGAAAAATCTACTTTCACTACTATTCCTGTTAGCGTTTATATGCTTTCAGACCGCGGTTTTTGCACAACAAGACGCAAAACAGCGGCCAATAAGCAATGATACGGATCGCGTCATGGAAATGTCTGTGGTGGGAAACAAGATTTTTATTGAGAATGCTCCTGTTGGAAAAAAAATTGAAGTTTTTAGTGTGATGGGTCTTAAAGTTACAGAAATCAAAATAGAAACACCCTCAGTGGAGCATACCCTGATTGTTCCTAAAGGTTATTATATACTTAAAATAAGCGATACGGTTAGAAAAGTAGTAATCCGTTAATTTATTGTCTTTTGCCTCTAGATCCGCGATTGTTCACTATTTCCTGAACTTTAGTTTTGTAATTCTCTAATTGTTCTTCTGTGAGAATTTTAGAAAGAGCATTCTCCTTTTCTTTTTCTAAAGTGATCATGGCCTCTCTTAGTTTATCCCAGTCGCCATCAACGGCTTGAAAATAAGATTGTTGAACTTTAGCGAATAATAAATTAACAGAGTCAACAGGATGTATCTGCTCTTGCGTTAGATCTAATTCTGTTGTCATCCATTCAGTTATTTTCTTGGCTCGTTCTTCAACTGTTATTCGCTGACCACCACCGCTTTGTGGAAGTTGAGAGAATACAACACTGATACTCAGTAATACAAAAGATAAAAGCATTCCAATCTTTTTCATAATACTTAAGTTAAATTAGCTATGATAATATTAGACTTTACAAATAAAAAAAAGTTTAATCAAGTTAAATTATTATTTCAACGCTTCTGATCCTCCAATAATATCTAATAATTCACTGGTAATTGCTTGTTGTCTTTGCTTATTATATTGTATCGTCAAATCGGATAAAATTTCGTTGGCATTTTCAGTCGCAATTTGCATGGCTACTGTTCTGGCTGCTTGTTCTGCTGCGGCAGAGTCCAATATGCCTGCATACAACTTGATTCTCAGTGATTTAGGAATCAATGCCTCTAAAATTGTAATCTTGTCCGGTTCGACAATATAATCTGTCGAAATTGTTTTTGTATTCTGTTGTGATGTTAATTCAATGGGTAAGAACTGTTCTCGAGTAGACACTTGAGATGCTGTATTTTTAAAATGATTGTAAAGCAACTCTACTTTGTCGATTTTTTTGCTCAAGAAATCTGCAATTAAATTATCTGCAATATTTTTAGCGTCATCAAATTTAGGCTTATCCATCAATTGAATAAAACTACCCTGAACAATTCCGCCATTTTTTTTAATAGTATCTTCGACTTTTTTTCCAATCGGGTAAATGTATATTTTTTCTTTTGGTATATGTGGATAATCTTTAATTGTTTGATTCAACAACTTAATAATGTTGGAATTAAAAGCACCGCACAAACTCGAATTGGAAGAAATAACAACAATTGCGACTGCATTTACTTCTCTTTTTATAGAAAGAGGAGAAATATAATCTGTTTCGGAAGACAGAAAATTGCTCATGATACTCGTTAAATGTTGCTGGTATGGCAAAAAGTTTTCGATTCGATTTTGAGCCACACGCAACTTAGCCGATGAAACCATTTTCATCGCCGACGTAATCTTTTGAGTAGATTTTACTGAATTTATTCTTCCTTTTATTTCTTTTAATGAAGCCATCTTTGAGAATTAAATTGTATTCCGCGTCATTGCGAACTGCAAGGAACGAAGCAGGAAGCAATCTATATTATAAACTTTCTGGTTTGCTTCGGGCAAAGCCCTCGCAATGACGAATTGCAAGTCATTTATACTTTTCTACAACTTCTGCTGCAACATCATTTAATATTTTCTCTACTTCGTCATTCAAAATACCTTGTTCCAATACATCAAGAACTTCTTTTCGATATTTAATTTCCAACAAATCTAAAAAAGATTTTTCAAAATTACGAACATTATCAACAGAAATACTGCTCAATAAATTTCGAGTTCCGCAATAAACAATTGCGATTTCTTTTCCCACCGGAAGTGGCTGATATTGTGGTTGAATCAAAAGTAAGGCATTCTTTTTACCTTTATCCAAAATCATCTTGGTTACAGGGTCCATATCACCTCCGAATTTACTGAAAGCTTCCAATTCGCGGTATTGCGCCTGGTCGGTTTTCAATGTTCCGGCTACTTTCTTCATCGCTTTCAATTGAGCGTTACCACCCACACGCGATACGGAAATACCAACGTTAATTGCAGGACGAATCCCGGCATTGAATAAACTTGTTTCGAGGAAAATTTGTCCGTCGGTAATAGAAATCACATTCGTTGGGATATATGCGGAAACGTCGCCTGCTTGTGTTTCGATAATTGGAAGAGCGGTCAGCGAGCCACCTCCTTTAACCTTGTCTTTCAAGCATTCGGGCAAATCGTTCATTTGTCGAGCAACATCATCGTTGGCGATAATTTTGGCCGCACGTTCCAACAAGCGTGAATGTAGGTAGAAAATATCTCCGGGATATGCCTCACGTCCGGAAGGACGACGCAAAACCAACGAAACTTCTCGATACGAAACTGCTTGTTTAGATAAATCGTCATAAATAACCAAGGCATGACGACCGGTATCTCTGAAATATTCGCCAATGGCAGCACCGGCAAAGGGAGCATTAAATTGCAAAGCTGCCGGGTCGGATGCTGTAGCTGAAACCACAATGGTATAATCCATTGCTCCTTTTTCTTGAAGTGTATTGACAATATTAGCAACGGTCGAACCTTTTTGACCGATGGCCACATAAATGCAATATACCGGTTTCCCTGCTAAATAATTGCTTTTTTGATTGATGATTGTATCAATGGCAATAGCTGTTTTCCCTGTTTGGCGGTCACCGATGATAAGTTCTCGTTGTCCGCGTCCAATCGGAATCATGGCATCAATGGATTTGATTCCGGTTTGAAGAGGTTTGTTTACCGGTTGGCGGAAAATAACTCCGGGAGCTTTGCGCTCCAGTGGCATTTCCAGCAAATCACCGGTAATGGCACCTTTTCCATCCAAAGGCTGACCGATAGGGTTGATTACCCGTCCTATCAAACTTTCTCCAACCATGATAGAAGATATGCGACCGGTTCTTTTCACTGTATCTCCTTCTTCCACCGCATTGGAAGGGCCTAAAAGCACCGCTCCGACATTGTCTTCTTCCAAATTCATTACAATTGCCATCACACCGGATTCGAACTCAAGAAGTTCTCCCGATTCGGCATTTGTTAATCCGAAAATACGCACAACACCGTCTCCAACAGACAAAACAGTACCAACTTCTTCGAATTTAATTCGAGTATCGATTCCTTCAAGTTGCATCTTCAGGATTTCTGAAACTTCACTTGCTTTTATTCCTGACATATTTTTAGATTTTAGATTTTAGATTTACAATTGAAAGAAAAATTGTAAATCTAAAATCGTAAATTATATTGTTAATAGCTTTTGCATTCTGTTTAATTGACTTTTAACGCTTGCATCTAATTGATTGAAATCTACATCTAAAATGAAACCTCCAATAATGTTGGGATTGATTTTAGTAATGAAATCTACTTGAAATTTATTTTCTCCGGCAATTAACGTTTTGAGTTTTTGCATTACCTTTTCGTTAGCCGGATGAACCGTTGTCAATTTACCCGTGATGATTCCTTTTTCTTTCTTGTAGATTTTCTGATAGCTTAGCGCAATCATTTGTGTGTATGATTCTCTGCGATTTTTTGCTAATAAATTTAGCAAACTGTTATAGGATTTACACACAGAATTCCCACCGGCAGTTGTCAACAATTTTTGTTTATCCTCTGAAGAAACAGTCGGATTTTCCATAACGCTTTGCAAAGATTTATGCGCAACGAAACTTCCGGAAAGCGTTTTCATTTCTTCAAATAAAACGTCTTCTTCCTTCAATTCGGCAGCGTAAGCATATAACGCTTTGGCGTATCTTGTTGAAATTCTCCCAGTATCCACCTTTTTAAAATTAAGAATTAAGAATTAAGAACGAAGAACGAAGAACGAAGATGTGCAAAATTCTTCATTCTTAATTCTTCATTCTTAATTGGTTATAGTTTCTTCGAGCAGTTTGTCAATCAATTCGATTTGTGCCGGTTGATTGTCTAAGTTTTTGCGGAGTATTTTTTCTGCAATATCTACCGACAATAAGGCCACTTGCTTTTTAATATCTTTGATTGCGTTGTCTTTTTCTTTTTGGATTAATACTCGGGCTTCCTGTATCATTTTATCAGCCTCAACCTGAGCCAGTTGTTTGGCATCTTCGACCATTTTGTCACGCATATCGGCACCATCTTTCAGCAATTGCATTTCCTTGTTTCGAGCTTCTGCAAGGATTTTTGCTCCTTCTTCTCTCACACTTTCTACTTGCAATTTAGCTTCTTTGGCGGCCTCCAATGCGCTTTCGACGTATTGACTCCGGTCCTCCACCATTTTTGTGATGACCGGCCAACCGAATTTATACAATACAAAGAATACTATCCCAAAAGAGAAAAGCATCCAAAATAAAAGTCCACTATCAGGTGTTAATAATGACATATTATTATAAAATAAATCCGCAAACTACAATAGCAAAAAGAGCAGCACCTTCTACAAGAGCAGCTGCAATAATCATAGACATACGAATATCGCCTCCGGCTTCGGGTTGACGAGCAATACCTTCCATGGCCGAACCACCGATTTTTCCGATACCAATACCTGCTCCGATGGCTGCAAGACCTGCTCCAATAGCAGCTCCTAATTTTCCGATTCCTGCGCTTGCAGTTGCTTGTAATAAAATTGAAAGTAACATAATTTTTATTTTTAAGTTATTAATATTTTAATGTTGATGATGTCCTTCAACTCTTGCTAAACCAATAAATACTGCTGAAAGCATAGTAAACACATAGGCCTGTATGTATGCGACCAATATTTCCACAAAACTAATGAAAACCGATAAAATAACCGATACAACAGTCATTGATGAATTAATAAGCGGCCCCAACTGTACTGTTACAAAAATTAAGAATGTTAAACCTAACAAAATAGAGTGTCCTGCAAGAATATTTGCAAAAAGACGAATCATTAATGCGAATGGTTTAGTAAATATTCCAACAACCTCAATCACAGGAATGATTGGAATTGGGACTTTTAACCATACAGGTACATCTGGCCAAAATATTTCT
The DNA here is from genome assembly GCA_031253625.1 of Dysgonamonadaceae bacterium. Lineage (GTDB taxonomy): Bacteria > Bacteroidota > Bacteroidia > Bacteroidales > Azobacteroidaceae > JAIRVZ01. Next base: position 10,498 of record JAIRVZ010000078.1, on the reverse strand, counting down.
CTCCAGTATTCTTTTGTTCCATAGAAATTTACAATGACGAATGTAAATAAAGCAAGCACAAGTGTAACTGCAATATTTCCTGTTACGTTAGCGCCTTCGGGAAAAATTGGAACCAATCCCATAATGTTATTGAAAAATATAAAAAAGAATACGGTAAGCAGATAAGGAGCGAATTTTTTGTAATCCTTTCCGACACAAGGTTTAATCAAATCGTCATTGATATTCATGATAAATATTTCCATGAGAGCGATAAAACCTTTGGGCGTTTTATAATCTTTATTTTGGTTCTTCTTTTTGTACCAATTTGCCACATACATAATCAGACCAATCAATATAGCAGAATTGAGTAAGAGTGAAAAAGCATTTTTTGTTATGGATATATCGAATGGTCTTATTTCTTCTCCGGAAGGTTTTTTTTCTACGATTTTCCCTTTGTAATTGCCTTCTTGAGCGATATAGAAACCTTTGTATTCATCATGTCCGTGGTAAAATTTAGATGATAAGAATATATGCCAGCCGCTTTCTTGACTTCTGATGATAACAAGTAATGGAATGGAAATATGTTTTTGTCCGATGGTAATAATGTGCCATTCGTAAGAATCAGCTAAGTGCTCGAGAATAGCCTCACGGACATCAAACTCAGTCGCACCGGCAGCTTTATTGTTTTCACCGGCAGCAAATCCCAACTGAACATTCAACAGCAGAAATAAGAGAACTACATATTTTAATATGCTTTTAAGTAAGTTCATTTTTTTTATTCTTTGCTTTGAGTTGTCGTTCTATTCTGACGAAATACCAAGTTTCAAATCCTATAGAAAGTAAATAAAACGACACAAAAACCAACACAAAACTCCTTATGTCAGTTTTCGAGACAAGAGCATATACCCCGACAAACGTGAGTGATAAAATTATTTTAACTACCCGCGTTGCCATATACAAATTTATTAACTTTCTTTGATCTAACTTCTTCCTGCCGGTATTGATTGCATAAACGATTGCAATTTCGACAAACAAGAAATATATCAAAATTAAAATATATCCGGCCATCAGTCTATACAAACATTTACTTCGTTTTGTTTTCCTTCCACAAAGCCTCCTTCGATTTCAAGTTCCATTTCACTGCCGTCTTCGTCACAACAATAGGTTATTATGCCTTTTTGAAGTGAGGAAATAATCGGAGCATGGTCTTTTAGGATAGTGAAACTTCCCATTGCTCCCGGCAAAGTTACTGAATTTATTTCACCAGGAAACAATTTTTTCTCTGGAGAAATGATGTTTAACGTCATAATTAACCTTTACAATTTATACTCTTTATTTTGTGTTTTTATACAATTTCACAGAAAACCTCATTGTATTTTAATAATATCATAATTATTAGGATAACATTAACTTTTCAAGCATTAAACTTAAAAAAATATTTTGTTTCAGCCACTCTTCAAAAGACATCCTATTTTTTTCTAAATAATAGTTTTAACTTTTGTTGCAAAGCCTTTATATATTTCGAATTTGTTTACAATTAATACAATGTCTAGTTTCTGGATAACTAAAACAGGGGTGGGAACGGGTCCAATGTTGGTAATTAATACCGAAGCAAAATCGTCTATTATTCCATCATAATACCTCTTTTCCAAAAAGTTATAAATCGCTATTTTTGCATCATGATCAAATCTTATTTCACAATTACAATGAGGATAAAGTCGGTTATACGAATTAGGTAATATTCTAAAAATAGTATCAAGCTTATCCATATTATTTAATTTTAGAAGTTTGTATTTAATTCATAATTCTCTATGATGCTTAATGTACGTGATTCAAGATGATCTATTTTCAAATCTTGAATTTCTAATTGTCGATTTTTTGTATGTAAAATTTTATAATGAAGAATATTAGGACGCATTGCACAAATTAAATCTATATTTGCTTTTTCTACTTCATCTTCTCCTTCTCCTTTCGTAATACAAATAACATTATATTTTTCTGACAGCATATTTTTTGCCTTTGTTTCCCCTGTTCCATCGTATTTTTCGGAATCTTTTTCCAATTCCTTAAGTAAGCTTTCTGCTTGTAGCTGCCCAGAATTAATGACTATCTGTGTTGTTTCATTTTCTCCTTTCAGTCTTTGTTTTTGTATGAAATTTAGGACTTCTAATCCCATTACTTTAACAGATTTATTGTCAATCATATCTAATACAATGCAAGAAATTTCAAATGCATAATCTATTTTTTCTTTTTTATATTTATTAACGAAAGAAAGATAAATACGACTATCATTGTCTTTTTGTTCTTTTATTAGTTCTTTCAATTTTTCTTTGTTTCCAATTACTTCCTTTGCTTTTTTTGCATTGTCTACCACAACTACGAATGCCTCTTTAAATTCTTTTCGAAGGGCATTTTGTAGTAAATCACTATAATTCTCTGCATCTTCTACAATCAAAATTGTGTATTTCTTTTCTGAAATCTGCTTTGACATAACAATTTATATTTTATATTTAATGATAAATTTTACTCCTTTGTGTTCGTTTTCATTTTGAAAGTTTTCAACCTTTATTTCGCCTTTTAAATGTGTTTCTACCAAATATTTTACTCCAAAAAGCCCAATACCTTTTACCCCTCCAATCTCTTTTTTTGCAGATTTTCCTGAATCAAAAATCCAATTTATACTCCCATTTTCTTCTTTTATTTTTTTGCTGTTTTTCTGGAAGTAATAGATTTCACGCTCTTTGTTATTGTTATCTTTTATTGAAATTTCCACATTGATATTTTCATTAAGATTTTCTTCGCTAAAACCGTGTTCAAAAGTATTTATCATTAAATTTTGGAAAATTTCTATTAGAATATACTTTTTTGCCTGTATCTTTTTATCTGGGAATTTTTCAAAATGAATCTGTTTTTCCCATTTATAGTAAGAATTTGGATATTTATTTTTTATCCTGTTTTCACATCTTTTCTTCTGATTCTCTAATAATTCTGAAATATCACATGTTGCTATTGTATTTATTTTTTCGTAATCGAAAAGAGTAGTTGCCTCAACCAGATCTTCGACAGCAATACTTAAGCTATTCGGTATATTATATGCTTTATCTCTCACGCAATCAAATATATTCTTTTCACAAAATGTTTGATTATTCAATTCTTTGCATTTTTCTTTCATTTTTTCTAAATATTGTTTCATCTCTTGTTTTACTGATTCATCTGTTTCTTCTTCATAGTTATTATTTTCTAAAAATTCATCAGAAGGTTTTGCTTGAATCGCAAGATTAATATTACTTGAAAAATATGAAATATCATTGAATGTAATTTCTTTACAGTTTTTAGCAATATTCCGTAAGGTGACATTTATATTATTGGTACTATGGGTAACTATTTTACCTATGTTCTCCATAAAATCTCTTTTGGTTTTTTGTAGGGCATCTTCTTTTTCTATAGAAAAGCCAATTAATTTAGCGACAATTTTTAAAAAATGGCGGTGTTGTTCTTTAAAATAAAATGGTTTTTGATGTTGAAATCCAAGGATTCCTATCACTTCACCTCTAACTACAATTGGATAATATATCATAGAGTTGGATGGCAATCCATCACTGGCAGATTTCTTATAAAAAATATCAGAGTCTAAGCCTCCAATATACTTTTTGTTAATAAAATCTTTATATTTTTTGTCTTCTGATTCCTTTTCGAGTTTTGAAATATGGTTTTCATATTCTATGATTCTTTCTTCTCGTTTTCTTTTTTCTAATTCCTCTTTTATTTTTCTGTCAAGTTCGTTTTTGTCTGATTCTATAATCCCAAATCTCCAGTCCTGTAAAGTAAGAACATGAATTTTCTGATCTATTTCTTCGGGTTTTATTTCTTTAGTATCAGCTTTGCTTTTTGCAAACCAGTATACCGCAGGACGTGCAGAATAATCGTGCAAATATGTCGGATTTCTATGTTTGCCTTTTTCCAAATTTATTACAACCCCTTCTTTTATATATCTTTCGAAAGTATATTCAACAAAAATTTTACCTCCTTTATCCACATAATCTTTGTTTTTCAATTTGGGGCTTATAAAAGCATCGGACTTACTAATTTTGTCTTGAATTTTCTGTATATCTCTATCGTTTTTATATTCTTCCAACCACAATGATGTACTAAAACAATCTTGATTTGATTTATTTGCATCAATTCCAAACATAAATTCGTAAACAATGTTGTAAAATTTTTGCAGGCTTTCATAGTCTAATTCTTTGTAATTAATATCATAAATCTCTTTTATACTCTTTTCCACTATTTGCAACTCTTTATATTCGCCTTTCATCGATGTTGCAATAAATCCGGCTAAAGACTGACAATATTCTTTTTTTTGATCAGTAAATTTATATCTATTTTTTGTTAATTCAAAAACAAGAACTCCATTTGTTTCTTCCTCTCCATTTGCGTCTTCCTCTCTTCCCGTTTTTATTGGGTTAAACAAGTAACTTTTTTCTCCAATATACCCTGAATGTTGTTTTTCATTCTTGAAACAAGTTCTAATATGTTCTTTAATCTTTGTGTCAATATTATGAAAAGAGCCTTCTAATGTTTCTTCTTCTTCTTTTCCTTTTTCTTTGTTTTTTAAGCAAAGATATAATGTCAATCTATCGCTTGGGATGTCGAAAAATTTTCTAGCAACTATTTTTGCCAAATAATTTTTCAATTCCGGAGCTTTCCAGTATTCTATATATGTTTCATAACATTCGGTTAATCCTTTGAGCTTGTTTATTTTATCCCAATCCTTTAGCTTAATTATAAAAAATATAATTATTGCTGCAATAATCATTATAATAAATACTATCCAACGTGTTTTCTCTTTGTATTCTTCTTCATATTTATTCTTATAAGCATTCTCCAGTTTTTCTAGATCAACATACTCTTTTTGTTGTAATTGTACTTTGAGCCATTCAATTTCATACTTTTTTTTGTCTATTTTATATAATAATTCAACATATTTAAATTTTTCTCGAAAAGCAAGAGCATCGTGTGAATTTGCATTTTCGTTTATGTTTTTTGCTTTGAGCGCATAATCTTCAGCTAATTTGCGATATTTTTTATCTTCTGACTTCTCCCATAGAGAATAATAGTATTTAGCTAAATAAATTTTGTTTTGACAAGGTCGAAAAAAATCAGGATAGCCTCCTCCCCATTTTTCATATAAGTTATCTGATTCATTGAGATACTTTTCTACATTGATTGAATCGGAAGGGAAATTCGAATCATTTGCTAAACGTAAACGAGCCAAATCTTGCTTAAAACATGCTGTCCAATAGGTATATTTAATTAAGCTATCGTATTGTTTTTTATAAATTGTATCAGCTTTATGATAGTAATATTTTGCAATGGCTTGTTGCGCACTATCTTTATATTGAAATAAAAAATCTTTTTCCTTCTGTAATCTATCTCCTTTTACAAATAAGTCATCCCAATGGTTCTTAATATAATCAGTTGCATCCTTAGAAATTTTCTCTGCAAGATGAAAATAAACTTTGGCTGAAACATAATCATAGTGAAATAAAATGGGCTCATCGAATTCTTTTACAGCATCTATAATTGTATCGGAAACCGTGCTTAACTGAAATTGTGCATCAAGTAAATCTTTCATACGACTATTGATGTCAGTATGAGATACATCAGAACTAAGTTTGAAGAAGGCAAATCTTATACTGTACAGCATCTTAGCCCGTGACCATTCTTTAGTTTTATGAAAATTGCCGTATTTTTTTTGGTACTTTTGGGAATTATTCGTGTTATCCCAATCTTCATGTAAAGCTATTAATGGTTCATTGTCTAACAAACCAGCGACTCCCTTAAAATCTAATTTTCTTGTTTTTATTTCAATTTCTTGAATATCCCGTAACATTTTCAAATAAATATATTTATGAAATATTTGTTCGCTTATTTGTTTGTTGGTATACTTGGTATACAGGGAATCGAGATTATTAATTTTTAAGTTGTCGTATTTTTTCAGATAGATCTCTGCAGAGTCAAGTCGGCTACACAAATAATATAAATTGGCATGATTCAAGTATACTATACCTGATTCTGTGCTTGAAATTGTTGTATCTTCAATTGCTTTCAATGCTTTATTAGAATAAACAAATGCACTATCCAGACTAATATAACGCCAATGGGTTGTTGCACTATCCAATGATTCAATCTCTGTTTTTTCAGAAATTTGTTGTGAATTTTTCCTGTTACACCCCACAAAACAACACATCATCATTATTCCTAAAAATAGGATTATTGTTCTCATGTTATTTTACTTTTAGTATTTTATTCATTTTTCAAGATAAACCGTGATTATCTGATAAACATACAATCGTTTAGTTGATTATCAACCTGTTTGATTCATTAATTTTTCTGCTTTCGCTTTCACATCTTCGATTGTCCCGACATTCAAGAAAGCTTGTTCGGGCAAGTCATCTACTTCGCCATCCATAATCATATTGAAACCTTTGATGGTGTCTTCGATAGAAACCATTACTCCGGGTACTCCCGAAAAAGCTTCGGCCATAAAGAACGGTTGAGAAAGAAAACGTTGTACCCTGCGGGCGCGATTGACGGAAATCTTATCTTCATCCGAAAGTTCATCCATACCAAGGATAGAGATAATATCCTGCAATTCTTTATAGTGTTGCAATAATTGCTTAACTCTTTGTGCTGTGTTGTAGTGTTCCAAACCGATAATATTCGGGTCGAGTACACGAGATGTCGAGCTTAGTGGGTCGACAGCTGGGTAAATTCCCAACTCGGAAATTTTACGATCCAATACCGTGGTAGCATCCAAGAATGAGAATGTGGTTGCCGGAGCCGGGTCGGTCAAGTCGTCGGCCGGTACATATACCGCTTGGATAGAGGTAATTGAGCCTGTTTTTGTAGAAGTGATACGTTCTTGCATACGTCCCATTTCTGTTGCTAAAGTAGGCTGATAACCTACTGCCGAAGGCATACGTCCCAAAAGAGCGGATACTTCGGAGCCTGCTTGTGTAAAACGGAAAATATTGTCGATAAAAAAGAGAATGTCGCGACCGCCTTCTCCCGCTGCATCGCGGAAAGATTCGGCAACGGTTAATCCGGATAATGCCACATCGGCACGCGCTCCGGGAGGCTCGTTCATTTGCCCGTATACTAATGTGGCTTGAGATTTTGCCAATTCTTTGTAATCTATTTTAGACAAATCCCAGTTACCTTTTTCCATTTCTTCTTTGAACTTTTCGCCATAGCGGATAACGCCCGATTCGATCATTTCGCGGAGTAAGTCGTTTCCTTCGCGAGTACGTTCTCCAACACCTGCAAAAACAGAATATCCATTGTGCTTTTTGGCAATGTTGTTGATTAATTCCATGATTAATACGGTTTTGCCAACACCGGCACCACCGAATAAACCTGTTTTTCCGCCCTTAAGGTATGGGGCCAATAAGTCAACAACTTTGATACCGGTAAACAAAACTTCTGTCGAGGTAGAAAGATCTTCAAATTTGGGAGCTTCTCTGTGAATTGGAGCAGGATTGCTATAGTCAACAGCTTTCATTCCGTCGATTGTTTCACCGATTACATTCAATAGTCTACCTTTTACCTGATCGCCTATCGGCATGGAGATTGCTTGCCCGAGGCTTTCAGCCGGCATTCCTCTTCTGATGCCATCGGTAGAATCCATGGCGACAGTGCGAACTGTACTTTCTCCAATGTGTTGTTGAACTTCGAGAATAAGATTTTTGCCGTCTTCGCGAACAACTTTCAGTGCTTCATTAATTTCGGGTAACTTTTGGTCGGATGCTATACTGTAAGATACGTCAATAACAGGGCCAATTACTTGAGAAATATATCCTATTTTTGCGGACATGATTCGAGATTAAATTTTTTAATACTGGGTGTTTTTCTAAGAACTAAAACGCAGCAAATGTAGTATTTTCAATTGAAAAAACAATAAATCTTTATATTTAAATTACCTCAATATCGTTATTTTTAATCCAATTACGGCTCCTTACAAAGAGAACCAATAATTGAGTTTTAACATGAATACATTGGTTGGAAAATATTCAAACAGTTCTTTCGTATTTTGATTGAACGAAGAAACGTATTGAGAACTTGTCCCCGAACGGCCTTGCGCCCAAACTAAATAAAGCGTTGAATTGGGTCGATATTCCCAACGCATGACTAAGTTGAACCGAAATTCGCGAAAACTGAAGTCGGGATTGACAAAGGAATATTGATAATTGTCGGATTCGGCAACAGAATACCGGTTATTTGCAGGATTAGAAGTTAACGCATCGTTGAGTAGAACAAACCGGTTTTCATACTTTTTGTCCATCGTATGAGTTGCCCGTTTAAATTCGTTGTATTTTCCCGATGATATGAAGGGACTTCCATAAAATTGTAAGGATAAATCGGGCGTAATACTGTAATCCACACGAAATGTAAGCCCGGCAATGTCTTGCCTGATTGCCCCCATCAAATAAACGTTGTCGCCCGATTCGAGTGTTTGCTGTCCGACATATTCCAATCCTACTTTCCGGTAGGAGTAGTCGAACCTACTCATTAATCCTAAATTCGAAATAGGACGATAGTTCACTTCCGCCCATCCGGAATGAGAATGTCGTTCATTTCCGGTTGACATTCCATAAAAAAATTTGGCAAACACTTTTTTGGAATTATCCGTCCAAAAGCAAAGATTTGTACCTGAGATATTATTCGTACGTACGATGGGACCTCCACGAAGCATGCCGGATTCAGTATCTTTAAAAATGGAAAATATCTCCCAATGAAATCCCATATTGTTGGTAAAGTGCGTTTCACCTTCGAATCCTGAAATGCTGAAAATATTGGTATTGCTATAATCCCATTGAAAACGGTAGTATGGAATCACGTTATATTTGCGAATAATACCTTTGGGCGTATTATCCATATAATTGAACCAACCCCAAAGTATTTTATAATCCGTACTGTGCAAGTATCCCAAATCGTTCAGGTTGAATCCGGGACTAAACCATATAAAGCGATGCTCTGTTTGCAATTTGTTTTCGCCGCCTCTGCCGAGAATGAACGTACCGGAGGTTCCCCGAAGAGCAGTTCGTGAACTGTCGATTGACAGGTGATGGGCGCCTTCGCGCTGAAAATTATGTACGGGCGATGGCTGCATGGCGATCATTGCATCTTTCGAGCCTGTTACATGCGAATACTGTAAATTTCCCTTTGTATAATATTCTCTGTTTTTGAAATATTGGGCAAAATCGACAGCTCCTGTATATGCGTTGCGACTGAGGAACGAGAGATGATCGTCTCTTAAGGAACGATTGGTCGAAGTCAGCATACCGCCAATAATCGTATTTCCCTTGTTGATGTCCTGCTGCACGCGAGCGACGGAGTAGCTGGTCAAAGGTTGGGCGGTCATTTTATATTCGTGTTCGTCTTGCATGATTTTTGCGTACTCTTTAGCGGTGATGCTGTTGAATACACCCAATGACAGACCGTTTCTGTTTTTTCCCGATACTTTGATAGCGCTGATGATTTTGGTTCGTTGAGGCACAAAACTGTATTGTCCGTATTCTTCGCCCGGTTGCCAACTTGGTGATGAACCGATACGGCGCGAGTAAAACATCGTTTCACCAAAGTTGCCGGCTATATTGAATATATTTTTCCCCTCTATGAAAAAGGGCCTCTTTTCTTCATAATAGGTTTCAAAAGCAGTCAGATTGATGGTCGACGGGTCGGCTTCTACCTGCCCGAAATCGGGATTGATGGTAAAATCCAGCGTGAAGTCGCTCGATAATCCTATTTTTCCGTCCACTCCGGCTCCAAAATAATGGTTTGTTCCCGTAACATAAGGGTTTCCCGGTTCTTTTTCCGATTTGCTGTATTGTACTGATGTATAGGGAGATATTTCTATCCTTCTGGATTTTGGGAGATTGGATATTCCTGTGAGCGTACCGAATGAAAAAACAAAGCCCTTGTTCAATAGCGGGATCGGACGCAAAAAAGAAGCTTCATTTTTTCGGGCGATAAAACGAAAAGCCTGAACCCCCCATTCCTGTTCCGTATTCCGGTCGGAATAGCGAAGTTGCGACAGCGGGATTCTAAATTCGGCAAACCAGCCTCGATCGTCGTGCGATACTTTTCCTTCCCATACAGGATTCCATGTAAAATCAAGATGAACGAAATTATCGACTATGTAATCATAGCGTGTGCCTCCGGCAGTCAGCCCGAAAGCAAAGGCAGTACGCTTGTCGGCATAACTGTCGAACATGATTTCCACAACATCACCTAATGCCTGATCGCGTGGCGCCAGCCGGCGAACGATTTTATCCGGCTCAGAATCAAAAGCGCGGATAGCAACGTAGATGTTATGGTTGTCATAAAGTATCTTCACGTATGTTTTTTCCGTTTCGGGTTGTCCTTCGTTGGGTTCCTGCTGGGTGAAGGTGCCTAACCACTCTCCGGTATTTTCCCAACAATCATCATTGAGTATACCGTCGATTACAGGTGGATT
>JAIRVZ010000061.1 GCA_031253625.1 Dysgonamonadaceae bacterium | reverse complement strand
ACAACAACAAAATCGCCTCCAAAATGAGCAATAAATGGCAATTCAATATTAAGAAGGTCCTGCTCTTTATCTACAATCCGGGTTCCGGCATTCTCAATGCCATAATCGAATAACATTTTAGAAATACCGAATAAATTGTATTTGTGCGGATGTTCGTTAAAATATTGATTTGAGAAATTACTTGTATGTTTTACTTTTAATTCTTCGAGAAAAGAAGTGAAAATATTATGACCTTTTCGCAACATAAATTTTAGTAAAATATTAATTTTTTGCAAATATAACAAGTTATTTGAGATTTACTAAATTTATTAATGAGATTTTTCACATAAGTTTGATGTAAATTCACAATTTGTTGATAATTAATAAATTACATTTGAAGAGTATGGATGTGGTCAAGAATATATTTAAGATTAGGAGAGAAAAAGGTATTAGTCAAGAGTTTATTGCTAATGCACTTCAAGTGGATACTGCTGTGATTAGTAATATTGAAAATGGTAAACGAGAATTAAAAGTCAGCGAACTTGAGATAATCGCAAAAGCCTTGAAAGTTGATGTGCTCTATTTATTGACTTATCCTCATGTTTACGTTAAGAAAGAAAAAGGCCATTCCGACCCGATAGAGACTATGCTCCAGTTAAAATTGACCGGAGATAAGCGCGAAAAGGTATTAAAGTTGATATTCGGAGATAATAATTTGGAGTTTTTGGAAGGGTAATAAATTCTTTTGGGAAACATGTTGTGTTTTTTCATTCTGAAACTTAACTCATATTTGATTGCAAAATTTGCTCTATAAAAGCTGTTTGGATATTCTCCATTTCAGACTTATCGTAAATGAACAACAATATTATTTTATCTTGAACAATCTCGAAATAAAAAATAACCCGACCACCACCGCTTTTGCCTTTTCCTTTACTTTTGATGGCAATTCGGAAAAATCTCGTCTCCCATGGTGGGATTTTTTTCTAACTCAGACAAAAAAGCAAGATAATCTGCCTTTAAAGATAGATATTTTTTGCTTAATCGCTTTAATGCTTTTTCAAATTCGGGAGCAACTTCAAAGTTCATTTGCCAATTCGTATGCCGATTTTAGATTGCGTTTGCCATTGCGAGCTTCTTTTACCTCATTTAACCCACGCTTTATATGCCGGGCAATTTTATCGGCCTCTTTGTAAGCGAGAAATTTCTTATATTCTCTTGCCGACATTGATACATTTATTCTATCCATATATACGATTTTTTTATATTCTCTTGCAAAGGTAACGTTCTTTCATGTAAACCAATATGTCAAAGAAATTCTTTATTTCACAGTTTTATCTTGCCAATTCAAATCAGCCTTCCTGTTCTGCCAAATTTTCAGTTTCTTTGACTTTTCTGAATAAGTCGGAAGCAAAAACAAAATCATTCAAGGCTTTGTTGTTGACATTCATAATTTCGTCTTTGGTTCCTTCCCATGCTTTTCTCCCTTGGTTGATAAAAATAATTTTCTCTCCAATATTCATTACAGAATTCATATCGTGAGTATTGATGACCGTTGTCATTTTGTATTCTTTCGTAATATCAGAAACCAAGTCGTCGATAAGGAGTGCGGTTTTCGGGTCTAATCCGGAATTCGGTTCATCACAAAAAAGATATTTCGGATTGAGTGCAATCGCACGAGCAATACCCGAACGTTTCATCATTCCCCCGCTTATTTCGGCAGGATAAAGATTTTCCGCGCCTTTCAGATTGACTCTTTCCAAACAGAACATAGCTCTTTTACAACGTTCCTTGTACGAATCTTTCGTAAACATGGTAAGCGGAAACATCACATTTTCCAATACGGTCATCGAATCAAAAAGGGCAGAACCTTGAAATAACATCCCCATTTCTCTGCGAAGCAATTTAAGTTCGTTCTTTTTCATAGCGATAATATTCCGGCCATTATAACGTATTTCCCCCGAATCGGGTTGCATTAAACCTATCAGATTCTTCATCAAGACGGTTTTCCCGGAACCACTTCGACCGATAATCAAATTGGTTATCCCCGGCTCAAATATTGTCGAAATATCTTTCAACACAACTTTATCGTCGAAAGACTTTATTAGATGTTTTACTTCAATCATTATGTTAAAAGCAATTGCGTTAAAATCAAGTCGAATGTCAAAATCATCACACTACTCATTACAACCGAATTAGTACTTGCTTTCCCCACCTGCAAAGCTCCTCCTTTGACATTATATCCGAAATAAGCAGCAATCGAAGAAATTATAAAAGCAAATACAACCGATTTGATAATGGAGTAAACGATGGTATAAGGATAAAACCAATATCTTAAACCAAGTTCATAATTAGCAATCGTAATAATGTCAGATGATATAAATCCGACAAGGTATCCTCCGATAATACCAAAAAACATACTGAGAATTGACAACACCGGAATAAACACCATAAATGCTACCATTTTAGGCATAATCAGATAGTTAGCCGAATTAATTCCCATAATATCCAAAGCATCGATTTGTTCGGTAACCCTCATGGTTCCTATTTCGGAGGCGATATTTGAGCCTACCTTTCCCGCAAGTATCAGACACATGATTGTAGACGAGAATTCCAACAAAATTATTTCCCGCGTAACATAGCCGAACGTAAATTGAGGCACCAACGGAGTGTTGACGTTGAGAGAAATTTGCATGGTAATAACGGCACCTATGAAAACAGAGATAAAAATTACAATCCATACCGAGTCAACCCCCAGTTTATATATTTCTTTACCCGTTTGTTTGAAGAATTCACTCCATCTTTCGGGAATGGCAATCGCACGAAAAATAAGCAACGTGTATTCTCCAAAATTCTGTAATGCTTTCATTTTAATTTATTGAAGATTTTTCAGACTGCAAATGTAATGTTTTTTTGCTACTTTTGTCAAAAAAATCAGCGAGAGGAAACAAGTTATGGAACAAATGGTTCTTCGTACAGAAGATTTGATAAAAAAATATAGAAACAGAACGGTAGTAAATCATGTATCTATTGATGTAAAGCAAGGAGAAATTGTGGGTTTATTAGGCCCCAACGGAGCCGGGAAGACCACGACCTTTTACATGACCGTAGGACTTGTTACTCCCAACGAGGGAAAGATTTTTTTAGATGATATAGAAATCACCAAGTTTCCTGTTTATAAGCGGGCACAACATGGAATCGGTTATTTGGCGCAAGAAGCTTCTATTTTCCGTAAAATGTCGGTTGAAGACAATATCCGTTCGGTGTTGGAAATGACCAACAAACCGCTTGATTATCAAAAGGAAAAATTGGAAAATCTGATTGCCGAATTCGGTTTGCAAAAAGTAAGGAAAAACCTCGGAGATCAACTTTCGGGAGGCGAACGTCGTCGCGCTGAAATCGCCCGTTGTTTGGCTATCGACCCTAAATTCATCATGTTGGACGAGCCTTTTGCCGGAGTCGACCCAATAGCCGTACAAGATATTCAACAAATAGTAGGAAAACTGAAACACAAAAACATCGGCATCCTGATTACCGACCACAACGTGCACGAAACACTCAGCATCACCGACCGCGCCTACCTTCTTTTTGAAGGAAAAGTGTTGTTTCAAGGCGTTGCGGAAGAATTGGCTGCCAACCCTATCGTAAGAGAAAAATATCTGGGACGCGACTTCGAATTACGAAGGAAAGTCCTGTGATTTACATTTCTTGATCAGCAGCGTAAAAGTTATTGTAAACAGTGCCAACGACAATACGGCAACCCACGAAGTTGAACCAACTCCCACCAAATCTATTTTCTTTAGCATTTCAGGGTCTTTGACGCTGTAGAAACCGATAACACCTATTGCATTTTGGGTAAAATGGGCTAACACCGGAATCCAAATACTCTTACTGTAATAAAGCAAATAACCCAAATACGCCCCTAAAATTGCTCGCGCAAAAAAACCGTAAAACTGGAAGTGCACAAAACTGAAAATAATTCCGACTGTCCAAATAGCAACGTGCGGATTTTTGAATACTTTCTTGAAGATATTTAGCAAAACTCCACGAAATAAAAATTCTTCTCCAACGGCCGTAAAGACAGCGACTATCAACAAATTAGTCAGAAATGTCAAATATTTATCGGTCGTAAGCACCAGTCCAACCATTTGTTGAGCCTGCTCTTCCCATTGAGTAATTTTGACCTCAACGGCTTTCAACGATTCGGGAAGAGGTATTTGCTGCGTCCAATAAATAACGGCATTCTGAAACGGTATTAAAAATATAATACCCAATACGGTAAGCATCATTACGCTACCCGAGAAACCCTGCTCCGTATGCAAATAATGGCGAACATCATCACTAAAAAGCCACGATAAAATCAATGCGGGAAGAAAAAATCCACATAAGGCCTGAAAAAAGAACGATTGGCGAAGCAATTGCGCATTTCCTTGCATGTTCAACATCGATTCATTCACTCCTTCCATAGAAAATCCGTTTTGGAGAAATAAAAATCCACGATGCAGAGATTCTCCGAAAAGCACTCCAAGTATCACAAATAAAAACAAAAGTAATATTTGAACAAAAGCAGAGGAATTTTTAAAAAGTCCTTTTACCATACCGGCCATTGATTATTGTTTTAACAATTCTTTTACTTGCTTTTCAAGATTGGGCAGGTAATTAACAATGATCAACCACAAAACATCTTCAGATACACTATCATAACCATGTATGATGCGGTTTCGCGTGTCAACAATTTTGCGAAATGCTTCAATGGGAAATTGCGGGTTAATTTTCAAAATTCTGCTCATTGCTTCGCCAATAATTTCAATATTCCGTTCGACAGCCTTGCGAGTTTTCAAGTCTTTTTGAAATTCAAGAAAATTCCTTTTTTCGGGCAGAAAATCGAATATTTCGCTGATTGACCGTTCAATGTCTGTCAGGAAAATCTTTATGTCTTTATTGTCCTGCATAAATTAATTGTTTAGAACTGTCAATTTCTCTACGAAGATAGTCGTTTCTAATGGCTTTATTTTCAAGTAAATCAACAGGACGATTAAACAAATCTTGTAATGCAAATTTCAGATTAAAATAATTGTCAGCATATTCTAACGGATTTGTGGAGTCAATATCAACAACCATATCAATATCGCTATCGTTGTTGAAACGATTTGTCAAAACAGAACCGAATGCATACAACGATTTTACCTTATTTTGAAGACATAATTGCGTTAAAATATTTCTGTAAGAGTCAATGTACATATTTCTGTTGTTTAATATTCTCACAAAGATATAATTTTTCATTTAGATTCAAAAGTCAAGAATGCAATTTTGAAACGCCTTCTGTGTCAAATTAATATCCAAATATTTCTTCCAACGTTAACTTGGCTACTTTGCCGAAAGAAGGAAGAACATTCATCAAATTCGAATCATTCGTATCGCCCAAAATACAATATTTGTATGACTTTCCTTTTACATATTCTTCTTGAAATGCTTTGACATCGGCAAGCTTCATTTGTGGTATTTTCTCAAAAAGTTCTATGCGCTGGTCTGTTTGATAACCAAATTCTTGCGAACCAAGGTAATTCCACAAAATATTTTCGCGCAAAACCCTCTGCGTTCGAAGATTAGTCATAATGCTTTCTTTGGCAATATCAAAAGCTTTCTCCGATTCGGGCATATCGTTGATGATGGAATTAAACGCATCGACAGCATCTTTTACTTTATCGTTTTGAGTTGCAATAAATGCACCCATGTAGTACGAACGATCGGGTTTTCCCGGGCGTTCATAATTCGCGTAAGCAGAATAGGCTAATCCCCGCGCCTCACGCATTTCTTGAAATACAATACCGCTCATGCCACTACCGAAGTAATTATTATACATCTCCCGAATTGATTCGATATTTTTATCGAAAGGAACTCCTTTGGAAATCATTTGCATATATACTTGTTTGGCATCGTAATGAGCCAACAATACAGCATTTTCATCTGTTGGTTGTTCTGTGAATTTTACAGGAGCAGGAACCGGTTGCAATTGATCGGCCATCGCATGATTTTTATTGATGGCATCCAATAGCTGTGTTTCTGTTAAAGGCCCATAATACATAATCCGATGTTGATAATTTTTCAAATCTTTGATTCGGTTGGTCAATTCTTCCGGATTCATTGATTTAAGTTCGGTTTCCGACAGAATATTTGTCCTTGCAGAATTAGGCCCCCACTGCGCATAGTTGGCCAGCATATAGAAAATCGACCCTTGGCTCAGCTTTGCATTGGCGCGGCTTTTCAGCATATCATTTACCAAATTATCGTAAGTTTTCGGGTCAACCTGTACATCTGCCAACCGGTCTTCCAACAATGCCATTGCTTTATCGAAATTATCGCCCAAACCGTTTACAGAAACATACACCCGGTCTTCGGTTGCAGAAACACCAAATGAGCACGCCAGCTGATAAAGTTCACTTTTGATTTCCTCCGCTGTTTTGGTCGAAGTTCCCAAATAGTTTAGGTAGTTGAATGCCGTACCCAAAGCCTTGTCGTTATTATTACCCATATCAAAAACGTAGTAAAGCGAGAACAATGGGTTAGTTTTGTTTTGTATATATAATACCTCTACCTGATTTTTTGCCGAAAGTTTTTTCAAGTCTTTTTCAAAATCCAAAAATACAGGTTCAATCGGCTTTACTTTGGTTAATCTTATTTTTTTCAGGAATTCACTTTCCATGTCGCGATTCGCTGCTATAGGCGTGATAGCCGGTTTTTCTATTTTAGGCAAATCGGGTGTACCTTTGATTTTGTACACTACCACATAATTGTCTTTGAAAAATTGATTACTGAAATCAACAATGTCTTTTTTTGTCAGTTTTTCCAAATTGTCAACCAAATCGACTACATCTTTCCAATTCTTATTGCTGATAAATGCGTCAAGAAACATAGATACGGCATATCTGGGTTCTTGTTGTTGATAATATTTATCTAAACGAAAGTTGTTGATAATTCCTCTCAATAGTTCCTCGTCAAATTCTCCTTTTTTGATTAGTTCAATTTGAGAAAGGAGTAAATCGCGCACTTCGTCTAAAGATTGTCCTTCTTTCGGATAACCGTATAATTGAAAAGCACTGTAATCGGCTAATTCGTTTACACCACATCCGGCACGCAATGCTTTTTGTTTTTGAACAATATTTAAGTCAATCAATCCGGCTTTTCCGTTGGCCAGCATATAATCAATCAAACTGATTTTCAGCATATCCGGATTATTTGCGGCCGGCCCACGAAAAGCGATACTAACATTTTCAGCCTCCAGCCCGATTACTTCTTTTCGGATAGGCTGTGTAATTTCCTGTTCCGGTTCAAATTGAAGAGCAGGTACCGGTTTAGGTTTCATTTTTCCGAAATAACGGGTCAGAATATCCATAGTAGCATCAGGGTCTAAATCTCCTGCCATACAGATAGCTATATTATTGGGAAGATAATAAGTGTCGAAGTAGTTTTTGATGTTGGTAATGGAAGGATTTTTCAGGTGCTCACCTTTTCCGAGTACAGTTTGAATTCCATACGGATGGCTCGGAAATAAAGCCGCCATAATTGTATCATTTACTCTCCGTCCATCGCGAGTTAAACTCATGTTGAATTCTTCGTAAACAGTTTCCAACTCGGTATGAAATCCTCTAATAACAGGATCAATGAAACGGTCGTATTGTATTTTCGCCCAGTTTTCGACTTCATTCGAAGGGATATTTTCAGTATAAGCTGTTACATCATACGAAGTAAAGGCATTTGTTCCGGAAGAACCGATGCTCGACATCAGCTTGTCGTATTCATTCGGGATAGCAATTTTGGATGCCAATTGCGAAACACTGTCTATTTGTGCATAGATGGCTTTCCGCTGAAGCGTGTCTCTATTTACTCTGTACACTTCAAATAATTGTTCGATTTCGTCGAGATATGGTTTTTCGGCCTCAAAATCAGATGTTCCAAACTGCGAAGTACCTTTAAACATCAAATGCTCGAAATAATGCGCCAAACCTGTTGTTTCGGCCGGGTCGTTTTTCCCTCCTACTTTAACAACAACGTAAGCCTGTATACGCGGTTGATCTTTGTTTACAGACAAATACACTTTCATACCGTTAGAAAGTGTGTAAATACGAGCATTCAGCGGATCATTCGGTACACTTTCATAAGTATATTTTTGTGCCGCTACATTCCATGAGCCACTTATCATGGTTAGAATTGCAAAAATGCTGAAGAAAAAACTTTTTTTCATTTGATGTTTATATTAAAGTTGATAATTTTGCCCCAAATGTAATAATATTTCTTTTTGTACTCTATATTTATGCAATTATTAACTCCACAAAACTTCGCTGATTATCAATTAATCGATTCGGGAGATTACGAAAAGTTAGAACGATTTGGAAAATACGTTCTCCGGCGACCGGAACCTCAGGCCGTATGGCGCAAGCATTTTCCCGAAAAAGAATGGGAAAAACGCACGGATGCTTATTTCAAAAAAGAAAAGGGGAAAAACATTTCCGGTGAAGGAAACGAGCGTGGAGAATGGATTTTGAAATCGAATATGCTTCAACAATGGTTTATCAATTACCGGTATAAAGATATGAAATTGCGTTTCCGCTTGGGATTAACCGCATTCAAGCATGTCGGTATTTTTCCGGAACAGGCGAGCAACTGGGATTTCATTTACGACACCGTCATGTCGAACGTAAGCGAGACACCTCCCGACAAAACAGCTAAAGTTCTAAACCTCTTTGCCTACACGGGAGGCGCATCTTTAGCAGCCAAAGCTGCCGGAGCAGATGTAACTCACGTAGATTCCGTAAAGCAAGTCTTGAACTGGTCACGCGAAAACATGGAGGCCTCCGGATTAACCGACATCCGTTGGGTATTGGAAGATGCTTTGAAATTCGTGAAACGAGAGGCTAAAAGAGGAAAAATCTATCAAGGAATTATTTTAGACCCTCCTGCTTACGGGAGAGGTTCCGAAGGCGAAAAATGGATTTTGGAAGAAAATATTGCCGAATTGATGGAGGCTTGCGGCACATTATCCGACAAACAAAATTCGTTCTGTATTCTCAATCTTTATTCCATGGGATTTTCTTCTTTGATTGCAGAAAATTTGATAAAAGATTATTTTCCACACTATTCAAATATTGATTTCGGAGAATTGTTTTTATCCGATGAGGCCGGGAAAAAATTACCTTTAAGCGTTTATTGCAGATCTAAAATATAGTCAGGAACTTTCACTCCTTCAGCGGGCAAAAGTTCAAGCGGTTCGATACGTTCGGGAACAATCCTTCCGGCTGCGACAAACCGGGTTCTGTAATAATCTTTGTTTCCATCCGTAATTGTTACTCCTTTGATAGAGGCATGAATAAATTTGAAATTTCCGATGCTATCAGCCTCGACCACCATACCCACATGTCCGATTCTGTCTTGTTTGGCATTCCGGCCTTTAAAGAAAACCAAATCTCCCGGTTTTAGTTCGGTTTTTGCAACAATTTTGACAGCATTCTTTTTTTGGCCGTCAGCCGTGCGGTATAAATCATATCCAAAATGCCGGTATATATAGCTTGTAAATCCTGAGCAATCGAAAGCTTTAGGCGAACTCTGCCCTCTGCGGTATGGAGTTCCTATGTAAATTTGTGCATGCCGGATAACGGAGTCCCTTAATGCCTCATCAACAGATTGAGAATGAGCGGGCAGCACAGATATTGTGGAAATAATCAGAAACAGTAAAATAACTTTATTCATAATCATTCTTTTTACCCCTAAATCCCCTAAAGGGGACTTGTTGAATGCGCAAAGGCCAAAGTCCCCTTTAGAGGATTTAGGGGTTTAATCCAACCGAAGTTTGAATTCTTTTACTAACGAACTTAAACTTTCATTTTTAGAAACCAACAATTCAAATTTTTCTTTATCGGTATAAGCTAATTTTTTTGTATTTTCTTCTGTGATAGACACATCTATAATAATAGAAGTATTTTTCAGTTCTTTTCTTAAAAACTCTGCCAAAGAAATTATCTCATCTTTCAATGCTTGTTCTTGCTGAGGATTATACACCAATACTTCAATGCGATAATTTTCTTTCAAAGCAGGTAAATTATTCAACATCGTATTTTTCAAGTGTATTTTTTCACTCAAAGTTTCCGCATACCTCCTCCATGCCTCATGCAAATCGAGCGGAGAAAACGGAGTAACTATATCTAATTGAGTTTGTTTTGCAACATCCGGTTTTTTTTCTTCCTGATGCCCGGCAGGATTTTTAAGCGAAACGCTCATCACGTTTTTGGGCACTGCTTTAACCGCAGGTTGTGGATTTTGAGTAACAGCAGAAGAAGAAATCGGCGTTTGCTGTGTTGGAACTGTTGTTTTCGGTTGTTCAAAAACCGTTGTATCTGCCGCAATCGACTTAATTACGGTTTTTTTTTTATCCTCCTCGTCATTTTCTTCGGGAGAATTCAGCTGGCAAAGTTGTATCAGAAGTAGTTCGCTTAACAATCGCTTGTTGCGGCTTGCGCGATAATTCAGATCGCAAGTATTAGATAATTCTATCGCTTTATAAAGAAATTTATTATCACAGCGAGCGGCAAAATTCAAATATTTATCTTTCACAGCATCGCCAACTTCAAACAGAACAATCGTTTGAGGGTCTTTGGCAACGAGTAAATCCCGGAAAAAAGATGCCAATCCGCTAATAATATGTTGTCCGTCGAAACCTTTTTCCAAGATTTCAGATAAAATCAGCATACTGTTGCCTACTTTATCCTGAAGAATGGCGTCGAGTATTTTGAAATAATACTCATAATCCAATACGTTCAGGTTTTCGATAACCGCTTTGTATGTGATATTTCCTCCGGTAAAACTAACTACTTGGTCGAAAATAGAGAGGGCATCGCGCATACCACCGTCGGCTTTCTGTGCAATGACGTTAAGTGCCTCTTTTTCGGCAGTAACACCTTCTTGTCGGGCAACATATTCCAAATGGTCAACCATATCGTTGATACTAATCCGGCTGAAATCATAAATCTGACAACGCGAAAGAATCGTTGGGAGAATTTTATGTTTTTCGGTTGTTGCCAACACAAAAATCGCATGGTGTGGAGGTTCTTCTAATGTTTTCAGGAAAGCATTGAAAGCAGATTGAGAAAGCATGTGAACCTCATCAATAATATAAACTTTGTACTTACCTATTTGTGGTGGAATCCTAACTTGTTCAATTAGAGAACGAATATCATCGACAGAGTTATTCGACGCAGCATCTAATTCGTGGATATTATACGAACGCTGTTCATTGAATGCCACGCACGATTCGCAGGCATTACAAGCATCGCCTTCGGGAGTGGGATTAAAACAGTTGATTGTTTTGGCAAAAATACGGGCACAAGTAGTTTTTCCAACACCTCTTGGCCCACAAAACAAATAGGCATGCGCCAATTTATTGTTGCGAATGGCATTTTTAAGCGTGGTGGTCAAAGACTTTTGCCCCACTACCGATTGAAAGGTAGTAGGTCTATATTTTCGCGCCGAAACAATGTAATCTTCCATTAAAATTAAACGTACTTTTTTGCGGATACAAAGATATAAAATTTTTGTTCACTATTCATTGTAAACTTTCTCCAAGGCCTCGAATTCATTTCTCAGCAGAATCAACTCCTCTCTGACTGTTTTTAAGCGGTGTACAATTTCCTCTGTATTTACCACAGTCTCTTTATTTTCTTTCAATTTTTGTTTGGCTCCGGCAAGTGTAAGACCTTTCTCTTTCACTAAATAATGCACCAAACGGATCGCCTCAATATCTTCTTCTTTGTATTGACGGGTACCTTTAGGCGTTTTTGACGGTTTGATAGTACTAAACTCCTTTTCCCAATAACGAAGTGTAGGTTCAGTAACTCCAAACATTTCAGCCACTTCTCCAATGGAATAAAATATTTTTTTCGGTTTAAAAGATTTAAGAGGCATTTTTTTATGTTTCTGATGATCGACAAAGATAGCATAAAATAAGAAACAATATTCGTTTTTTGTTCATTTAATATTTTTAACATTTGCATATTCTTTTGATTTTCAATCCGTTATTATTTTTCATCAAAAAATATTTATTGTTTTTCGATAAATAATTTGTTTTATTCAAAAAATATCATTTACCTTTGCATATCGAATAACGATAAATAACAATTGAAAATCAAAATAAAATTATTAATAAACAAAATTAAAAATTACAGTTATGAAAACAACAATCATTCATTTCGCATTCGCAACCATTTTATTGGTAACACTCAGCAGTTTTTCTGCAAACGCTCAATCGGAATACAATTTTTTCTTCGACAAAAAATACGAAAACGAAAAAATCGTATCAAAAACAAAGTATGAACTGAATTATACCGGACTTTTCAAACCAACCTATTATTATACATATTCTTATAATAGTTTGGGACAATTGACAAAAGAGGAAACATTCAAGTGGGACATCGACAAATCAATTTGGGAACCTGTTTGTTGTATAGAACATTCTTTTGATATAATATCTAATATTATAACATTAGAGTACAGAACATGGAACAAAGAAAGTATGAAATACAATGAAATTTCTATGCACGCAGTGTATAGTTTGGGTTCAGAAGGAAATCTTTTGAGTTACACTACGGGTAAAGGAAAATATAAATCAGCTGAAAAAATGATTACAATTAAATAAAGTCATCAAAATTTATTAATTTTGGGCAATTAATTTAAAAACAACAAGGACAATAATATGTCAATAATAGTTAACTTAGATGTAATGATGGCTAAACGGAAGATATCACTCAATGACCTTTCGGACAAAGTCGACATTACTCCGGCAAACCTCTCCATTCTGAAAACGGGTAAAGCAAAGGCTATCCGTTTCAGTACTTTGGAAGCATTATGCAAAGAGTTGAATTGCCAACCGGGAGATATTTTAGAATTTCAAAACGACAATTAAATAACAACTTCAAAATGAATAATCGTCTTAAAATTATATGCATTTTATTTGCCATAACTTATTTGGCAGTCATACTGCATTTTGTTTTCAATGTAGTGGGTATCAGCATTCAGAAAACAAATAACGACAAAAAGGAAATTGCGGAACAAGAAACATCGCAAGACACTGAACGTAAAGCATTTGCGACATACGTTTTTGATATTCTTCCGTTAGAAAAATCGGGGTCTTATCCTACAATCTCCATTGAAAACACAAAAACCGGAGAACTCATTGATGTTGAAGTACATCAATTGTCAGTATCGGTACAAACCGGTCTATTACCCATTATCGGCAAATTATTGGCAGGAACCTTGATGATATTCATTACGACATACATTCCGGTGCAAACATTCAAGATTGTAAGATCTATTTCTAAAAATGTGATTTTTGATATGAAAAACATCAAGCGTATTCGCAATATTGGGTATTCGCTAATCATTTTATTCTTCGTTATACTCCTCTTTCAATACCTGTTTTCAATAGCCATGAACGACATGATTGCCTTCAAAGGCTATAAAATTTCAGGCATTGAAATTAAGCATACATCCTACTTATTATTTGGTCTTGCCTCCTTGTTGTTTGCGGAGATATTGAAGATTTCGTTAAAAATGAAAGAGGAACAAGATTTCACGATATAATCAATCCATCACCTGACCGTGATTTTCTGCTATTTGAATCATTTTATCGTATTCTTCCGGAGTTAAATCCATGAAGTAATATCTGGCAGGATTATCGTGAATACCTTTAACGATTACTTCGTAGTGTAAGTGGGGACCTGTTGATTTTCCGGTGCTACCTAATTTGGCAATGACTTCTCCGCGCACCACTTTTTGACCTTCCCTCACTAACAAGCGTTCGCAGTGCCCATATAAAGTTTGATAACCATAACCATGGTTTACGATTGCACAGTTTCCGTAACCCGAACGCCATCCTGCAAATTCCACAGTGCCGTCGCCCGTCGCATATATATCTGTGCCGGTTTTTGCAGTGAAATCCATTCCTTCATGAAATTTGGGAGTTCCGTAAACAGGGTCGATGCGCACACCGAATCCGGAGGCGATTCTGGTTAATTCTTTATTAGCAATCGGTTGAATAGCAGGAATACTTCGAGCACGATCTTTTTGAGACGATATCATTTCTGCAACTTCATCGTATGAAAGAGATTGCACGTACAGTTGCTTAGACATGACATCCATTTTTTTAGTCGTTGAAATAATCAACTCGGAATTAGGCATATCCATTAGTTTCTCATATCGGTTGGTTCCGCCATAACCGGGCTTTCTGATAGAGCTCGGAATAGGGTCGGCATGAAAAATTGCCCGATAGAGATTGTCATCACGCAACTGCAAATCATTCAGTACTTTCTGATTCTCACCCATGCGACGAGAAAGTATCTCATACTGCGAATGCAATAACCGGTTTTCTTTCTTCAATTGTTGTTCACTCGGAGAATCAAAATAATACGTTGCAAAAGCAAATACTCCAACACCAATTAGAATTCCCACAAAAAAATGCCTAAAAACACTCCACAAACGCTGTTTCCAAGAAGGATAAACCCGCTCGTAACTTAGTGTCTGAGGATTGTAGAGGTAATAAACTTTACGCATCAATGTTATAATTTGATCTTCAACTATTCAGAAATAATTTACAAAGTAATGAATTTTTTTCTTCTTTTTTAAATTTATCACCTCAAAAACAACATTTTTTACCTTTATGAAAGCATTCTTTTGATTTTTTTTGTCATTCTCACAGGATATTCGTATTTTTGTTATCCCAAATTTAAATAATTCACTAATAAATAAAAATCATGAAATTTGTAATTAAGACAACCTTTATTTCTTTTGTTTTGTCGCTGTTTTCTTTAACTATTCTCTCGCAAACGCAAAATGAAAACAAACTTATATCCATAATAGGAACCGGTGATATAATGTTAGGCTCTAATTATCCTTCCGAAAATGATTTACCTGTTAACGACGGAAAAGACTTATTGAAGAATGTAAAAGATATTCTTCGCAATGCCGACGTTACTTTCGGCAACTTGGAAGGCTGCGTTTTGGATAAAGGCGGAGATGTGAAATCTTGCAAAAGTGGCTGCTATTTCTTTCGTATGCCCAACCGGTATGTTAATTATCTGACAGATGCAGGTTTCGATGTAGTGAATATCGCGAATAATCACAATGGCGATTTTGGCGCTCCCGGTCGTGAAAACACTGTTAAAGTACTGAAAGAGGCAGGATTGAATTATGCAGGGTTAAAAGATATTTGCGAAACTTCCATTTTTGAAATTGATGGTGTAAAATACGGCTTTTGTGGTTTTGCTCCCAATACAGGAACAGTTCGGATTACCGATATTCCTTACGCTAAAAAGTTGGTAGCTGATTTAAAATCTCAATGCGACATTGTAATCGTGTCGTTTCATGGCGGTGCGGAAGGAAAATCGCACAACCGCGTACCAAAACAAACAGAAATGTTTTACGGAGAAAATCGCGGAAATGTTCACGAATTTGCTCATTCCGTCATTGATGCCGGAGCAGATGTCGTCTTCGGACATGGCCCGCATGTAGTTCGGGCTGCCGAACTATACAAAGACCGTTTCATTATCTACAGCATGGGAAATTTTTGCACATCAGGAAGTTTCAGCATCAGCGGAATCAGCGGGTATGCACCTATCGTAAAAGTATTTACCGATAAAGAAGGAAGATTCGTCAAGGGTCAAATCTACTCTTTCCTTCAGCTTGATAAAACCGGCCCTGTGGCAGATGAAAATCATTTGGCAGCTAAAGAAATCAAGCGATTAACCGAATTGGATTTCCCGAATACAGGATTAACTATTTCTAACGAAGGTGTAATTGAACGGAAAAAATAAGAGTCATCTAAAAACGTAGTCAGAGACTACGCCGAACAGTAGAGGGTATTAAAAAATAATTTGTTTTTTTGCCGTAGCAAAAAAACAAATTATTTTTATTTTCATGCAACCCTTTTTTCACTTTCTGCATTTATCATATAAAAAGGGAAGAAAATTTTGAATACGCTTATAGAACAATGTAAAAAAGAGAATCGCAAAGCGCAACAACAGCTTTACGAATTGTATGCCGACTATGTATTCAGAATTTGTCTGCGATATATGGGAAACGAGCCGGAGGCAGAAGATTGCGTGTCGGAAACTTTTCTTAAAGTGTTTTCAAAAATTCAATCAACCGAATTTGAAAACGAAAAAATGTTGATTGGATGGATTCGCAAAATTGCAGTCAACGAATGTCTGATGTTGCTCCGAAAAAAGCCCAAAGATGTGGATAGTATTTCCGAAAAAGCAGACTTTGTCGATGACAGTCAGGATATTTTATCCGACATTGAAGCCGGATATTTGTTTCAAATCATACAATCTTTGCCTACAGGATATAGAACGATTTTCAATTTGTATATCGTAGAAGGTTATTCTCATCGAGAAATAGCACAACAGTTGAACATATCCGAAGGCACTTCAAAATCGCAATTAAACAGAGCCAAAATTTTATTGAAAAAACAATTAGAAGCAATCATATAAAAAACAATAGCAATGGACAGCAATTTATTTGACAAGAAAATATCGGAATTGTTGGAGCAAAATGAAAACTCCTTGCCATCTTTCACGAATAAAGAAATTGTGTGGAAAGACATTGAAAGCAAATTACAAAAGCCT
Source organism: Dysgonamonadaceae bacterium (assembly GCA_031253625.1). Classification (GTDB taxonomy): domain Bacteria; phylum Bacteroidota; class Bacteroidia; order Bacteroidales; family Azobacteroidaceae; genus JAIRVZ01. The sequence continues at coordinate 88,221 of JAIRVZ010000061.1, read as the reverse complement.
CGCAAGATAAAGTTGCTTTACTACACCGTGATTTCTGCTGCCGCTTGTGTTGCTTTGGTAGTTGGTTTAACGTTCTTTTCCCGTTCCGAAAGAATAAACGAAAATGGAACAATGGCTATACAAACCAATTCTCCGCGAGTTGAAATTAACGAAATTACTCAAGAAGTTCACGAAAACGAACAGCTTATCGTCAAAGAAAATGCTGATTTCACTGTAGATAAAAAAGAAAAAACAGAAAAACCTGTGAACAAAAAAACTGTTGTAACAGAAGTTGCAAAAGAAGAAAATTTGCTTGCCAATGTTTTTGCTATTGAAGAAGAACATCCTGAAGTGTCGGAAAATATTGAAGAAATAGCTTCACAACCAAACGACTTATTAGCAGCTATACCTACAAGTGAGATAAAAGTGCGAGTTTCCTTATCTCCGGGAAAACAAAAAAATCAGAAAAACGATAAGATAGAGTTTAGACTTCCGAGTATTTTTCTTGCAAGCAACGACGACAGACCATCAAATATAAATGTAAAAGAAAATCAAATAAGCAACGGTATCTTCCAAATCCCTTTAAAATAATTCAAATTAAACAACTAAAAATAAATTCATTATGAAAACAATTCAAATTGTGTTCTTGGGATTATTATTTCCTCTAATTTCTTTTGCCCAACAAGATTTTTTGGCATATCTCGAAAATAATGTATTGTACAACAACGATACATCGTATGATAAAGATACAATTGAGATTGCTATTTCAGATAATAATAAAATCATTTTCATTGCCGATGACCTCAACGAGTTTGACAAAGTAAATGTCGATTCTCTCTTTCGGGCTGTCAAACAGGGAATGGGAGGCAATTTCATCAATACAAGCGATGAACATGTTACAAAAAGTTTCACCTTAGATGATATTCCGGAGTTGCTCCAAGAGGCAAAATGCAATCCTGATTCTACGATCACAATTTCAATTAGCGTGAATGTATTTGTAGGATTGATAAGAAATGAATTATCTCCCGGAGTAGGTGTAACTCTTAAATTAAACTCTTTTAGAAGAGGAGGCAAATTAGGAGCATTTCTGTCTGCTGATTTTTATTATTTTTTCACTAAGAATTCATCGGGAGAAAACGTCACTGATATCAATACATTTATCAACACAGGATTAACCTATGGTCGTGAGAGTCTTGGATTTGGATATGGAATAGGAGGAGGAAAGCAAATAGAAAAACCTGTCTACAAAATATTTTGTGGTCACTCTTTGAAAAACACCTGTATAACAATTTTTCCCGAATTCTATTTTGTTAACGCATCTTCAAAAAACAGAAATATATTTCCGGGAATTACTGTAAAAATCGGTTTTTGATTAGAATTCTGTGATAAATAATTTATTTGGTGTACTTTTGCAAATTCAAAAAAATTAATTTTCAATTGCAATTATGACATCAAAAGAAATCCGCCAATCGTTCAAGGATTATTTCGAATCAAAAAATCACAAAATCGTTCCGTCTGCACCAATGGTAATCAAAGACGACCCTACGTTAATGTTTACCAACGCAGGAATGAATCAATTCAAAAACATAATTCTCGGTAATGTGCCGATTAAATACCCGCGTATTGCCGATTCTCAAAAGTGCCTTCGCGTAAGCGGAAAACACAACGACCTCGAAGAAGTAGGACACGACACCTACCACCACACCATGTTTGAGATGTTGGGCAACTGGTCGTTTGGCGATTATTTCAAAAAAGAGGCCATCGAATGGGCTTGGGAATACCTGACCGATGTCTTGAAATTAGACAAAAACCGCTTGTATGTTACTGTTTTTGAAGGCAGTCCGCAAGAAGGCTTGAGCCGTGATGACGAAGCCTCCGGTTACTGGGAAAAATATCTTTCCAAAGACAGAATTATCAACGGAAACAAAAAAGATAACTTTTGGGAAATGGGCGATACAGGCCCATGTGGTCCCTGCTCGGAAATTCACATCGATTTACGTTCGGACGAAGAACGAGCTAAAGTTCCCGGAGTTTCGTTAGTTAATCACGACCATCCGCAAGTAATCGAAATTTGGAACTTGGTATTTATGCAGTTCAATCGCAAGGCTGATGGTTCGCTTGAAGGACTTCCTGCTAAAGTTATTGATACCGGCATGGGATTCGAGCGTTTGTGCATGGCTATCCAAAGAAAAATATCGAATTACGATACGGATGTTTTTCAGCTTATCATCCAATCCATTGGAAAAATCACAGGTAACGTTTATGGTCAGGACATCAAGAAAGATATTGCCATGCGCGTTATTGCCGACCATATTCGTACCATCGCATTTTCGATTACCGACGGGCAATTGCCTTCAAATGCCAAAGCAGGTTATGTGATCCGTAGGATTCTCCGTCGCGCTGTTCGTTACGGATATACCTTCCTCGGGCAAAAACAAGCTTTTATGTATAAGCTGATTCCCGCGCTGATTGAAACAATGGGTGATGCTTATCCCGAATTGATTTCACAACAGGATTTAATTGAAAAAGTAATCAAAGAAGAAGAAGATTCTTTCTTGCGTACATTGGAAACCGGCATCAAGCTATTGGATAAGATAATGGAAGAAACAAAATCCAAAGGCAAAAACGTTATCGACGGAGCGAATGCTTTCACTTTATACGATACTTACGGTTTCCCGCTTGATTTAACAGAATTGATTCTCCGGGAAAACAATATGGAAGTTGATACTGCCGGATTCGATTCTGAAATGCAGAAACAAAAAGAGCGTGCCCGCAATGCTGCTGCCGTTGAAACCACTGATTGGGTAAATGTCAGAGAAGGAGACCCCGAATTTGTAGGATATGATGTAAGCGAATGTGAAACGCAAATTCTTCGTTACCGGAAAGTCAAACAAAAAAATTTGGAATTCTATCAAATAGTTTTTGATAGCACTCCTTTCTATGCAGAAATGGGAGGACAAGTCGGTGATTGCGGATTATTGAAAAGCAAAAAAAATGCAGCGATTGAAATTTTCGATACCAAAAGAGAAAATAACTTGGCTGTCCATTTGACTAAAACATTGCCTTCGGATGTAACAGAAACATTTTTAATTCATGTAGATATAGACAAACGCCGAGCTACGGAATGTAATCATACCGCTACTCACTTACTCCATGAAGCTTTGCGTGAAGTATTGGGAACGCATGTTGAGCAAAAAGGCTCGTTTGTTTCGCCCGATTTATTGCGTTTCGACTTTTCACACTTTCATAAAGTAACGGATGAAGAAATACGTGAAGTTGAAAAACGGGTAACTGCCAAAATCCGCGAAAATATTATTTTAGTTGAAAACCGTTGTGTTCCCATAGCTGAAGCCAAAACAATGGGTGCCATGGCGCTTTTCGGTGAAAAGTATGACGAAGAAGTGCGTGTAATTCAATTTGGCTCTTCTGTCGAACTTTGCGGTGGAACACATATATCATCGACCGGTAATATCGGCACTTTCCGCATTATCAGCGAAAGCTCGATTGCAGCCGGCATTCGTCGTATAGAGGCTATTTCGGCCGAAACCTGCGAAAAGTTCTTTTATGCGCAGCAAGATGCTGTTCGAGAAGTGCGTAGCATGTTCCATAATACCCCGAATTTGGCACAAGCTTTACAAAAATTCTTCGAAGAAAATGCCGAATTGAAAAAGCAAGTAGAAGAATATGTAAAAGAAAAAGCGGTTGTGCTCAAAAAATCAATTATTGAAAATAAGAAAGAGATTAATGGCATTACGGTTTTTGTTGTCAAAAGTCCTCTACCTGCCGAATTAGTTAAAGACTTGGCTTTCCAATTGCGTGGTGAATTCCCCGAAAAGATGTACTTCGCAGCAGCCACTGCAAGCGAAGGAAAACCCATGCTTACGGTTATGCTTAGCGACGATTTGGTGGCTCAAGGTATGAATGCCGGACAAATTGTTCGCGAAGCCGCAAAGAAAATCCAAGGTGGCGGTGGCGGGCAACCTCATTTCGCCACAGCCGGAGGAAAAGATGTTGACGGATTAGCTGCTGCTTTAGACGAGATAATCTCTAAGATATAATCTTTCGAAAAACAACGTTTTTTAAAAATATTTAACCTGAAAAGTTGTATCGCAATACAACTTTTCTTAACTTTGCCAAATAATCTTATGGAAAGAATAATAATTCAGACCAAAGCTTTTCAAGATTTTTATAAATCATTGAATGCCAGAACAAAAAAGAAAGTTGATTACATTGTGAAAATTCTACGAGATAAAGAAATTGTATCTGCTAAATTCGTAAAAAAATTAGTAAATACGGAGTTTTATGAAATGAGAATTTCTACAGATAATGAATATCGAACAATTATTTTTGCAATGGATAATGAAAATATTACCAATGCTAACAAAATTTTATTATTGAATGGATTTATAAAAAAGTCGACAAGTGATTATTCAAATAAAATAGCTGTAGCCAAAAAAATAATAATAGAAGAACAATATGGAAAAGATTGATAGAACTAAAATAAACTGGGATAAAGTCAATAAACTCCCTACTTTCAATGACTTGTTAGATGAAAAGTATGGAAAACCGGGAACAAAATCTCATGAAAAATTTACTCAAGAAGCTTATGCCTATTATTATGGGCAAATCATTGAAGACAAACGCCGCGAAGCCAAATTAACCCAAGGGCAATTGGCTGAAAAGATAGGAGCAGATAAATCTTATATTTCTCGATTAGAATCGGGAAAAACAGAACCGAAAATTTCCACGTTTTATAGGATAATGGAAGCTTTGGGATTAACAATCGAACTTAAACACATCTGAAATGAATTTTATTGAAACAATGTCTCCGGCAACTATTTTAACCCTCATTACTGTCGCAATCACTATTTGGGCATTCAACGACCGACAAATAGTAGAAAAACTAATCATGTCGCCTTATGCTGTTGTTCATAAAAAGCAATGGTGGCGCATCATTACTCATGCTTTTATCCACGCCAACTGGACGCATCTGATTTTTAACATGATTGCATTATGGTCGTTTGGTGTCGCAGTGGGGAATTATTTTTCACAGGTAACCGACATGCCTCAGGCACAATTTTACCTGATGTATTTCGGTGCAATTATTTTTTCTTCTATTCCCGATTTGAAGAAAAGAAACAATCCCAATTATTTAAGCTTAGGGGCTTCCGGAGGTGTCTCTGCTGTGATTTTTGCAGCTATATTTTTTAATCCGTGGAGTTTGATTTATGTTTTCTTCCTGCCCTGTCCGGGTATCGTTTTCGGAGTACTTTATCTGCTTTATTGCAGTTATATGTCCAAACAAGGAGGAAATGACAATATTAATCACGACGCTCATTTTTACGGTTCCATTTTCGGATTTATATATCCGTTGTTGTTGGAACCTTCATTATGGCAATATTTTATTCATCAATTAACTCACCCAACATTTTAAAATTATGCAAAAGATCACTGTTATTTTATTATTGAGCCTTGTCTTTTTTTCGTGTAAGGTGAAAAAATCAGAAGATGCAGGTTCCGAACAACAAAACACTTTTATCATCAAAGGGTTTTCAAATGAGTACTATGGTAAACTTTATGTCGAAGACAGCGAAGAAACCTTTTCTCCCGGTTGGATTGCTATTTACAGGGAATCCAACAACGAAGAAATAATCAGAGTCGAGGTAGAACAATTATATTTCGAACTGCACGACGGAGAAGTAAAAGCCAACATACAAGAATTGCCTTACGGAGAACAAAGCGTTATTATTTACGACGATTTTAATTTCGACGGAATAAAAGATTTCGCCATTATGGATGGGCAGGAAAGCTGTTATGGCGGACCGTCTTTTTCGATTTATTTAGGCGATGACAAAGGTAATTTTAACTTCAACGAAGATTTTACCCGTCTAGCACATGATTATTGCGGCATGTTCGACTACGATGCAAATGAAAAAGTAATTAACACCATGACCAAAAGCGGATGTTGCTGGCACCAATTTTCTCGATTTGTTGTAGAAAATAATAGTCCCGTTGAAATCTATACGGCAGTCGTTGACGCATTTAATTTTCCGTATGAAATTACTACTGTAACAGAAAGAAAGAACGGAAAAACGATTGAAACTACAACAAGAGAGATTGATGTTTCCTCAATAGATGCAATCCTGACATTCTCGTTAGAAAACGGCAAAAAGGTTTTTGTTTTTCCCATGACAAGTAGTAATGTTCTTAATTATGTCTTATTAAAGGTAGACGAAACCTCAGAATTTGATTATTACTACGATGTTAAGGAATCAAACAGAGAAAATTTCAAACTCGAAACAACCTCTCAAGGAAAAACACTTACATTTTCCAATCGAAATGTAGTTTACGAAATTTATGAATTTGACGACATGATTGGTGTTAAAGTCAATATCGATGGTCAAGTATACGATTTAAAAGGAAAATTATCGACCAAACAAGGCAGTTTATCAAAAATAAGTACTGAAAATTACGAAAACGTATTTTAAAAGAACGCAGATGACGCGGATAACGCGGATTTTCGCAGATTTATAATTTCTATTTGTTTATTATCTGCGAAAATCCGCGTTATCCGCGTCATCTGCGTTCAAAAATACACCTTTATCTTACCACATTCAAAAATTGCGGATTAGTAATATATTTCGCAAATTCCAAGTCTTTAATCGCTTTATCAGCCATAGACCTGTCTTTCGAAATAGCCTCCTGCAAATAAGTAACAACATTGTTGATATTGTTTGTTCTGGCACCAACAATAGCTTTCAGATAAAAAGTTGTGGCATCGGGGGTTTGAATACCATTCAGCGTATTCATTGCTCCGCTGTAGTTTTTAGTCATTATTTGCGCTAAAGCAGCATTATTTGTTCCCGACAATAAACTTGCCGCTTTATTGAAATCTCCATTTTTCAATGCCAATAAACCCAAAGCGTTGTTTAATTCGGGAACGCCTGCCGCATTACCCAAAAATTGTTGTGCACTTTGTTGGTCTCCGGCTTTCAAAGCCATCAAGGCAAAGTTGTAGTTTACTTCAGGAGATTTTCCTCCTGTTAAGTTCTGAGCAAAAGTAAAAAACTTTTCAGCATCTATATAATTGCCGCTTTCAAATGCGATAGTACCTAAGTTATTGTATGCACGGTAATCTTTCGGATAAATTTGGATGATGGTGTTGTAAATGGCTGTTCTTGCATCGACAGTATTAGCTAAAGTAGCAGCATAAAGCAATTCTTCCAAAGAAAGTGCCCTCGGATTAGAAGATGCCAACCGACTGATTTCAGCATCACTCTTGCCGATAATTTCAACATTGGCAGTTAATCTCGAACGTCTTAATTGCGGTAGAATTTCGTCTGCCAATACAGAGAATATAGATGAAATATTTCTGATTTGTCTTTCTCTTTCTTCCGGATCAGAATAAGAAGAAAGCACACTCAAGATGATATTTTTATCCTGAATATTTGATTTTTCAACCAATTGTCTGAAACCTTCCCAGTCTTGAGCTGTATAACGAGCACTGATAGGAGCATCGGCTTGCATTCTTTTCAATTCTTTATTCAGGTACTGATTCGTATTTTTTTCGCGTTGTGCGGCCAATCTGTCGTTCAATTCAAAACCACCGTCGGGCGACGCATAAGCAGAAATTTCTACGCTTACACTTTGGTTAGGAGTCATATTTACATTTTCAACAACACCTTTCCACTCTTCAATTTCTTCTTTTTTCAATTCGCTTGAACGCAATTCGGCTTGTTGAATGATGAACATAATGTCGGCCTCATATTTTTCTTTAATAATGCGTTGGAAAGCATCCACCGAAACAGCCGGATTTTCGAATCCTGCGTATGCTAAAGTGGAAGTTGCCAAAACGCCATCTCCGATTTTCACGTCGGGAAGATTTACGGTTCTACGGCCTACGGTAGCTTGGAATGTAAGATAAAGTTCCGATTGAGCCATCGAAGGCGTATAGTCGAAAGTAGAAGTCATCGTAACATTAGCACCGTTTTTTTGAGGAACGACCCGTCCGTTTCCGGCAACTTTTTCTCCTTGGAAATTATATGTTGTTCCCCAAGCTTCTCCACCGTTATATCTCAATACGGGCACAATGGCAATAGACGCATTTTTATTGAACCATCCTTCCGGGAAAGTTGCATCAATGGTTACAGGCACCTTTCCTGCCACAACCTCTAACGGTTGAGGAGTGGCTTTAATATAACTCGAAGCCAATGGCTTTAATCCTGAAGAGCAAGCCGAAAACATCGCTACAATCGCCAATATAAATACCGGCATCAAAAACTTTTTGTTCATAAATTTATTTGTGTTTATTTGAAATTAAAATTTGCTTACAAAGGTATGTTTTATTAATAATTGGCAAAGTATGGGATTAGTTATTATAAAATAACATACTTATACTCATCACATTCTTATAAAAATCATACGCTATTCTTGCGCCAAATTGCTCAATCCCAAATTCTAAAATATTAGCCATTTGAATATCAAATTGCGGCTAAATTACTACTTTTTTTACAACATTTTTTTGAGAATTTACAAATGATTTTGCCACCATACATTCATTTTCTCTTTATAAGCCGGCAAACTTATTCCTTCGTCTTTTTCCGCTTCTCGTACCATTTGACGAAAATCTTCTATCGTAATATCTATATCCGCTTGATTTTCATCAGGGAACAACCAATTGATTTTTTCTTCTTTTGTTTTATCTATTGTTGTCTTCATCATATTTGAAAGTTTATTGCAAATATACGATATTTTAATTGAAATTTAAGTTTTGTGCCTTGAAAGTCGGGGAAAAAATTATAGATGTGTGGAAAATGCCGATTGAGGACTTCGTTTTGCCAAAATAAATAAAAAAAGCAGCCTCAATATCAGTTTTCTATGTACATTTGTAATCTATACTAAATATATTGAAAATGAAAGTTTCAGAAAAAATTACACGACTAAGAGAGTTAATGACAGAAAAAGGAATCGATGCTTTTATCGTTCCCAGTTCAGACCCGCATATCAGTGAATATCCCGCAGCACATTGGAAATCAAGGGCTTGGCTATCCGGATTTACGGGTTCGGCCGGAACCGTTGTCGTAACAGCCGACAAAGCCGGATTATGGACTGATTCTCGATATTTTCTGCAAGCCGAATCTCAATTGAAAGATTCCGGCATCAACTTGTTCAAAGACGGATTGCCCGAAACTCCAAGCTTGAAAGATTGGCTCGTATCGGAACTTTCGGCTAAAAGATGTGTCGGTATCGACGGAGATGTTTATGCCGCCTCTGAAGTGCAACTTTTGAAAGCATTTTTTGAAGATAACAACATCAAGTTAGATACTACCTTCAAGCCTTTCGATTTAATTTGGAGTAATCGTCCTGAAATACCTTCCGATAAAATATTTATCCTTCCCGAAAAATTTTCAGGAGTTTCTGCACGGGAAAAAATCGACAATGTATTAAAAGAAACTCGAACAGTAGGAGCCGAATCTACGGTATTGGCCTCTTTAGATGCCATCGCCTGGTTGTTTAACATTAGAGGGAATGATGTAGATTATAATCCGGTAGCCGTTTGTTATGCCGTTATATCTCCAACAGAAGCAGTTCTTTTTGTTAATCCTGAAAAACTGACGACAGAAGTTGTCGATTATTTGAAAAGTCAAAATGTAATACTTGCAGATTACACAAAAGTTTTTGATTACGTCAAAAAAATTCCTGCCGAACAAAAAGTATTGGTTAATCCGGCAAAGATTAATTATTCTCTCTACAATAGTATTTCCGGAACAGTAAAAGAAATTGCTGTCCATCCGGTGGATATGCTGAAAGCCGTTAAAAACGAAACCGAAATAGCCGGATTCAAAAACGCGCTCAAAAAAGACGGTGTTGCTTTGATCAAATTTTATATGTGGCTCGAAAACGCTTTATCAGCAAACGAAAAAGTTACTGAATTAGACATCAGCCGGCAATTAAAACATTTTCGTTCGGAACAGGCGTTGTATTTCGGAGAAAGTTTTGAAACCATCGCAGGATATGGCGGACATGGTGCTATCGTTCACTACGGAGCAACCGAAGAAAGTAATGCTACCATCGAAAAGAAAGGTTTGTTACTGATTGATTCCGGAGCGCAGTATTTTGACGGAACCACAGATATTACCCGCACCATTGCGGTTGGCGAACTTTCCGAACAAATGTGTATCGATTATACGCTGGTTTTAAAAGGACATATCGCCTTGTCTTTGGCTCAGTTCCCTCAAGGGACAAAAGGATGCCAATTAGATATTTTAGCAAGAAAAGCTTTATGGGACAGAGGCTTAAATTATCTTCACGGCACCGGACACGGAATCGGCCATTTTCTGAACGTTCACGAAGGACCTCAAAGCATCCGGATGGATCTCCACCCTACTCCATTACAACTGGGAATGATTTGCTCTAACGAACCGGGGCTGTATCGAGCCGGAGAATACGGCATTCGCATCGAAAATCTGATATTGACCACGCCTGCCGAAAAAACAGATTTTGGCTCGTTCTATCAATTTGAAACCCTGACGCTTTGCCCAATCGACAAAAAGCCCATCAAAAGAGATTTGTTATCCGACAACGAAATCGAATGGCTGAACCAATATCATTCGGCAGTTTACGAAAAACTATCTCCACTTTTGAATGAAGGAGAAAAAGCTTGGCTGAAAGAAAAAACCGATATTTTTTAAACCCTTACACATAATTTTTTGTGTAAGGATGATTAAGGAATGTGTGAGGATTTGTATATTTTATTGTACTATAATTTCTACCCGCCTATTCTTTCTGCGGTTTTCTTCGCTTGTGTTTGGTACGAGCGGCTCGGTGTCGCGCTTTGAGCCGATGCCTATAATGCGACTTTCGGCAATGCCTTTTGAAATCATATAGGCTTTGGCATTTTCGGCGCGTTGCAAGCCTATTTTTTCATTTATTGCATTGCTGCCAATGTTGCAGGTGTGCCCGTAAATGAATGCTTCCATTTCGGGATATTGCTGCAAAATGACAATTTTTTTGTCTAATTCCTGCTTTTGGGTAGCGGTTAGTTCGGTTGCCGATAAAGCGTAATTTTCTATCGGTTGCTGAATGTTGTTTGTTGCTTGCTTGCGGGTTGCCTCTTCCTGTGCGGCTTTTTGAGTTGCGAGGCGGGCGGCTTCGGCGGCGGTGATGTTTTCTTCTGCAACAACCACAGGCGGCGGCAAAATTTCTACTACATCTTCGACAACTACTACTTCTTCCACTATTCGCGCTTGTTTTTGGAAGTTTTTACCTGTGCCGAAAGCAAAGCGGATTTTCAAACCGACTGCCAACGGCGTGATTTTGTCGGTAAATTGCGCTTCTACCATTGGCGACATTTGCGGATTTTCTGCCGACTGTGCGCTTTGTACAAAGGTTTTGTCATTTGTTTTCTGCAAATTGTTAAATCCATAATCGGCATAGATGCCTGTGTAAAGTGCGTTTCGGCTGCCGATTTTCCATTTTACGCCCAATTCGGCAGATGCCATTAGGTTAAGGTTGAAATCCAAATCGGTTTTTTTGCCTGCGTAGTTGTATGTGCCGAAACCGAACTGCGGCAGGTCGTCATAAGTGCGACCTTCGGCGGGGAAATAGCCCTGTGTGCTAACGCTGTAATCGCCTGTTTCGGCGCTTGCCTGTATCGGAAAACCGATTTTACCACCCAAAGCGGCGAAAAACTTGTGCTTGCCGTTGGTTTGGTATTGCAGCATTAACGGAATATTGATGTAAAATGCCTGCAATGCCTCGCTATATTCGTTGATTACAAACGAGTAGGTGTAATTATCGGCTACCGTTGCGCCCAACACATTGTAACTGTCTGTGAAATTCAACAGTTTCGTTTTTGCTTGATAAAGGGCGATTTCTGCGCCTGTTCCTATTCCCCAATTTGGCGAAAAGAAAAAGGTGTAACTCACGCCCGCCTGTCCGCCAAAACCGTTTTTGTGCTTGCCTGCGCTCAAATCGTATTGCAGGGTAGATAGTCCGCCTGCGGCTGAAATGCCTATCTCATTGCGGGGTTGGTCGAGGTCTTGTGCGGAAACGCTGCCCGCTAACAATAGACCGATTGCTATTTTTAATATTTTTTTCATTGTATATTTTATTTTCTAATTATTTTTACTGTTTCGCCGTTGATTTTTATCAAATATACGCCTTGCGGCAAATGGCTGATGTCGAATGATTTTTCGGTTGGCGTTAATATCAATTTGCCGAAATTGTCGAACACCTGTATTTGGTCAATATTTTGCTCGTATTCAACATTTACCGCGCCTGCCGTTGGATTTGGATAAACGGAAATGCTTGATGCCGCATAACTTGTTTGAACGACTTCACAGGTGCGGATTGTACCGTTGATAAGGGCGTAATAACTGCCGGCTTCTTTCATTTCGATGTAGCCTTTGGCGGGGTCGCGGTCTAAGCGAACGCCATTGAGATACCATTCAACAGTATTAACCGCGCCGATGCCTTCTACCTGCACAGGTACGATCAGCACTCCCGCGAAACGGTCGTAAAATGCGATGTCTGCCGTTATGGGTTTGTCAACGGTGAGGGTGTAGGTTTCGGTATCGCCGTTTTGCGCCTTTACAATAATTGTGATAACATTTGCTCCGTAATTTGTCAAATTAACGCTACGCGGATTTTGTGGTACGCCGTTAATCGTTACCGTTGCGAGCGGGTCGGTGGCGACACTGATTTCTACGCTGTTTGCGCCGCATTGTGCCAAAATATTGAAATTGTTACCTGTGCGATCGGCGGTTTCGCCGTCTATGGTAATTTCGCTTACAGATACATCAACGCTTAATACGGTAAGAATAGCGAAAACGTATGTAATATTGTAGTTGTCGCCTGCGGTTAGCGTTCCTTGCGTGATGTTGTGCTTGCCTACTTCCAGATTATCAACCGCCAATGCGCCTGTCAATTTATCGCTGTTTACCAAATTGCCCTCTGTGATTTCATAAGCCAACACAGGTGTTTGACCATAATCTATGGTTTCGTCTTTTGCCTTAATCGTAATTTGGCGTTTGGTTATTTCAAAATTAGTTGGATTATTGGTCAACGTGTAGTTTTCGTTGTCGGGATTGAAACTTGCCGTTGCGGTGTAGCCTGCGCCAACATTTGTCTGTTCGCCTGACACATCAAGGGTAATTGAGCCGTCTGTGCCAACGCCAGTGATGTTTGCTGTTGGTTTTTGCGCCAAACCGTTGTAGGTCAGCGTTGTATTTGCCCAATCAACCGTTACTGATTTTGCTGTAATATCAAACATCACAGTTTTCGTACCGGTATAATTGCCTTGACCGTAGAGAGTAATGCTTCCGGCGTTGGTTCCTACGTTGATATTTGCGCCGTAACTGTTAGTATAATCGCCTGTGATAATGGCAATTGCGCCGTCGAAAACGTTGAATGTGGGCTGTAATTGACTGCCGGTGTAAACGCGGTTGCCGGTAACGCTTACCGTAACAAGATTAATATTGCGTTTGTCAACGGTAATATTCAAATTTGCCGTGGCGGTATTATAATTATTGTCGCCTGCTTTGGTTGCCGTAATGGTTACGGTTCCTGCGCCGGTAATGGTTACGGTTCCGCCCGAAGTGACGTTCAAAATACCGTTGTTAGCCGGAGCCGAGAAACTTACCGCTCCTGTTCCGCTACCGCCGGTGGTGGAAAGCGTAAATCCTGCATCGCCGTAAGTAATGACAGCCGGTTTGCCGGTAATGTTCAGTGCTGCTTGATTACTCATGCCCACGCCCACGCTCTTCATTCCAGAGGCAGTGGTGTAATAATCGGTTTGACCGGAATATTCCGCCGAATAGCTGTGATTTCCGGCAACGGGAAGTGCGGTGGTGGTATAACTTGCTTCACCGTTTACGAGCAGCACATCGGTTGCCAGCTCGGTCAATCCTTCATAGAAAGTAACGGTTCCGCTTGGGATTGCTCCTGTGCTTCCTGCCGGTGCTGCTACTGTGGCGGTTATTGTTACGTTTTGCCCGTAATTTACATCTGCACCGGTTAGTGTTACAACAGGCGTTGCCTCGTTAATGGTTGTTTCGCCGGAAGTAACGCTCGTTGCGTTGTAATTGGCATCGGCTGCTTTGGTGGCGGTTATTGTAAATGTGCCTGCTTTGTGAATTGTTACAACATTACCCACAATGCTTGCAACTGCCGGAGTGCTCGACATGTAGCTTACCATTCCGCTACCGTTGCCGCCCGAAGTTGACAGGTTAAACGTTGCCTCGCCATACGTGTAGGTGTTACCCAATCCGATAATTGTGAGGGCTTCCTGTTGAGCCGGTTCAATAGCAAATGTTTTGTTTTCGCTTAGGCTGAAATTGCCTGTTGCTTTTGCTGTAACGGTTACGGTGGCTGTTCCCACAAAGGTGTTGCCGGAGTAGGTTACTTCGTATTCGACGGCAGGTACGGTAATGCCGTCTACAACAACATTGGTTACAACAGGTTCTATGGCATTGCCGGTGTAAATGTATGGTCCTGCGGCAAGGATAATTGTTGCGCCAGTAAGCGGACGTTTTTCAATATCGAACGTTACTGTTTTTGTACCGGTATAATTGCCTTGACCGTAGAGTGTAATGCTTCCGGCGTTGGTTCCTGCGTTGATATTTGCGCCGTAACTGTTGGTATAATCTCCTGTGGTAATGGCAATTGCGCCGTCTGAAACGGTAAATGTGGGTTGCAGTTGACTGCCGGTATGTATGCGGTTGCCGGTAGTTGCGAGTGTAACAAGATTGATATTACGCTGTAAAACGGTAATATCTACTGTGGCGGTTTTTTCATTGTAGCTGTTGTCGGCAGCTTTGGAAACGGTAATGGCTACCTTTCCTGCGCCAATAATCGTTACTGCTCCCTGCGGCGTTACGTTCAGTATGCCGTTGTTAGCCGGAGCCGAAAAACTTATCGCACCCGTTCCGTTACCACCGGTGGTAGAAAGCGTAAATCCTGCATCGCCGTAAGTAATGACAGCCGGTATGCCGGTAATGGAAAGCGCCGCTTGCTCGGCTGCGCCTACCACACGGGTATCGGTGTTGCTGCCGCCGGTGTAATAGCCGCTTTGTCCGGAATATTCCGCTTTGTAGGTGTGGCTGCCGCCGGTTGGATTATTCACGGTAAATGTTGCTACACCCAATGCATTCAAAGTTACATTGTTTGCCAATATGGCAGCACCTTCGCTAAATGTTACTGTTCCGCTTGGTGTTGCACCGGTGCTGCCGTTTGGTTTGGCAACGGTGGCGGTCAAAATAATCGGGTCGTTGATATTGGTGCCGCCGGTAGCTGCTAAGCGTACATCGGGCGTTGCCTCGTTAACGGTTATGCTGCCGGAGCTAATGCTTGCCGCCGCATAATTCGCATCGGCAGCTTTGGTGGCAGTTATTATGAATGTTCCTGCTTTAAGGATTGTTACAACATTTCCAGCAATGCTTGCAACAGCAGGTGCACTTGATGTGTAGCTTACCATTCCGTTGCCGCTGCCGCCCGAAGTTGACAGATTAAACGGAGCGTTACCATACACATAGGCATTGTCCAACCCGTTGAGCGTTAATGCAACTTGCGCTCCAAGCCCTACAGGATAACCACTTATACCTGTTGCTGCTGCCGTATTGTTTTGCGCATCGCCTGCAAACGATGCGCCGAAATTGTACGTTCCCACATTCGGGTTTGTTACCATAAATGTAGCCACGCCCGAAGCGTTGGTTATTTCGTCATACTGCGTGCTGTTTACAATAAATGCGATGGTTTTACCCGAATTGTCGGTTGCGCCTGTCAATGTTGCTGTGAGCGTAATGTTGCCCGGCAATGTCAATGAATTTACTGGCGATGCCGAAAGCGTGAGCGTTGGAGTTAGTTTATCTATCGTTTCAATTTTTGCATATTTTGGCACATCGCTGTTGCTGAACGCCAAGCCGCCTGGGAAAATGCCCGAAGTAGAACCTGAGCCGTTGTAGTTGGCGCTTTTTGTCCATTTGTGCATTGCGGGGGTGGCGAGGGTGTTGAGGTTGTCCATACTTGATACACGGATTGCCTGCGAGTTTCCCTGCGAGGTGAGCGAGCCGCTGTTGATATTCAGTTTCGCTGCGAGGAAGAAAACATTCATTCTGACATAAACGCCATAACTTGTTGGCGCTGTCACGCTTGCAACAGCATTTACATTTCCGCCGTTGATTGTCAGTATTGCGTCTCCTCCCGGTCCGTTGGAATGAACATAGATGCCATTACTTTGATTGACCGATGCACCGCCCTGAGCATTTATTGTACCTCCGTTTATTGTAAGAGACGGATTGACGTATATTCCGCTGCTTGAGTAGATGCCGCCGGTGTTTCCGCTGATAGCGTTTAGCGTGCCGTTGCCGCCGATTGTGAGCGCGTAAGGATTAGCGCCGCAAACGCCGTAACTGTTGCTTCCGCCGCCGCTATGCAGAGATTTGAATGTATTTACACCTTCAATATCTATTGTTAATGCGCCATTCACTATTGTTAATGCCGTTGCTGCGGAGGTTTCCCACTCAAAGCCGTTGAGGGAGAGGATGCCGCCGCTGTACGACCATTTTGTTGCCTGTGCGGTGTATTCGATGTCTATGCCTGCGTCGTAAGCGCGGTTGTCGTTGATGTCGAGATAGAATTTGCCGTCTGTTACATTGAAGAGCAAGCCGTAATCGTGTTCGCAAAGGATATTTTGCCATTGAAAATGCGGATACGAATAGCCCTCGCAGATTGTCCAAATGCCTGTGCCTGCGGTGAAATTCCATTGACCAAAAATTGTGCCTGCGGGTGTGTAGGTGGCTTCCTGTTTCATTTCGGCGGTGGTTTTGCCGACAATGTTTGTTGCTGAGCCGCCTATAGCGAAAGCGCCAACGCCGTTTGTTGCGCCGCTAATATCTTTGTCGAAATAACAGTTGCTAACGTTAGTATTATTTGTAACTCCTCCCACCACGCCGCCGCGAGGATTTCCGCTTACACTTGCAGCAGCGTAACAGTTGATAATGGTAGCATTAGCATTTATATTTACTCCCACTACGCCGCCGGCATAATTAGTTGCTGTTACCTTTCCTGTTACGTAGCAGTTGATAATATAACTTCCAAGGTCATTGTATCCAACCAGTCCGCCGACATTAAAATTTCCGCTTACAGGTCCGTCAACGTAGCAGTTGTTAATGATAGTGGCTTCATTTGTTCCTACCAGTCCGCCGACACCAATATTTCCCTTTACCTGTTTCATTTCGGCAATTTTCACGCCCAGGTTTTCTATTCTTGCGCTGCGTGTATAGCCGAACAAACCGATATAGTTATCGTCCTGCCGCTCTATCCATAAGCCGCTGATTATATGTCCGTTGCCGTTGAAAATACCCTGAAATTTAGTTGGTAAAAAGGCAGAAAGATATCCTATCGGCTCCCAGCCCTGCACATTATCAAAATCTTCAATAAAATCAGTTAAATCAATATCATTATTCAAAATAAAAAATTTATCTAAATAATTTCTGACTTTATTTAACTGCTCTGCTGTGCAAATTTGATACGGGTTGCCTGCTGTGCCTATACCTCCGCAGAAGGGATAAATATCGCAATCAATATTTTGCCATTGCAGCGCGGGGTAGATATTGTGTTCGCACATTTTCCAAACGCCGGGAACATCAAAATCCCAAGCGGTAAAGGTGCTTTGGGTTTTCATTTCGGCAGTGGTTTTGTCGAAAACAACCTGTGAATTGAAGTCAATACCAATGGCATCTAAGGTCGGGTTAATGGTTTTATCGCGGTAGCAGTTTGTAACATTACCCGATACATTTACCCCGATAAATGCGCCGTAATCATTCTGTCCTCCTGCTACAGGTCCTCCTGCTACAGGTCCTGCGGCGTAGCAGTTTATAACAGCGCCATCAACATTGTCGCCAATCAAACCGCCGACCATACTCTCTCCATATACATTTACCTGAGCGTAACAGTTGTTAATGACAGAGGCGTTATTAGAGAAACCGATTAATCCGCCTACATAATTTTCTCCCGACAACGAACCTTTTGCGTAGCAGTTTGAAATTTCGGAATTGAAACAGGAACCTGCCAATACGCCTGCCATAGCGCCATTGTTTACAAAAACGCCATTCATCATTCTGGCTTCTACGCCCAAACTATCTATTTTTGCGCCGTTAATATATCCGAATAGACCAACGCCGTCAGTTGGCAGTGTGATGAAACACCATAAACCGCTGATAGTATGCCCCGCTCCGTTGAAGTTGCCTGAAAATTGGGTAACGTTTGTACCAATCGGCAGCCATCCGCTTGCGCCGTAAGTTGCGGTAGAAAATGCTTCTATATCAATATTATTATCTAAAATAAATGATTTGTCTAAATAATTCCGTACTTGATTTAACTGTTCCGCATCGCAAATATGATACGGATTTTCGGGCGAGCCGTTGCCGTTTCCGCAGAAAATATAATCTGCGCAATCAGCATTTTGCCATTGGAATAACGGATACGAAAAGTTTTCGCAGATAGTCCAAATGCCTGTGCCTGCGGTGAAGTTCCATTGCCCTGCGCCTGTGCCTGCGGGGATAAATGTTGCCTGTTTTTTCATATCGGCGGTTGATTTGCCGGTAACGGTTTGCCCATTGTTATCAGAACCAGCGCCGCTTCCTGTGTGTAGCAGATTATCGTAGAAGCAGTTGGTAATGGCGCCGTTCCAATTTCTTCCCACCAAGCCGCCGAGCTCAGAACCTCCATTTACAGTTCCTGCAGCGTAGCAGTTGGTAATGGCAGTATAATTTATTCCCGCTAATCCGCCGGCAGTATTATTTGTTACGGTTACATTTCCGACAGCGTAGCAGTTGGTAATGGTACCGCCACTGTTATTGTTTCCCACCAGTCCGCCGACAGAAACATTTGTTGAGGTTACATCTCCGACAGCGTAGCAGTTTTTAATGGTAGAAGCATTGTATCCCATTAATCCGCCAACGTGAATATGTCCTTTTACTCCTTTCGCTGCAATTTCTACACCCAAGTTTTCTATGGTTCCGTTTTCTGCTACGCCGAACAAACCGCCATAGTCAGTTGTCGGGCGGTCAATCCATAAACCGCTGATTTTGTGTCCGTTGCCGTTGAAATTGCCTCTAAAACGGTTTGCAGATGAATTTGGATTATTATGTCCAATCGGCTGCCACCCGTTATTTTTAATATCTTGAACAGTATTATTATCAATAAAATCTTTTAAATCAATATCATTCATTAAAATAAATGATTTATCAAGGAAATTGCGCACCTTATTTAACTGCTCTGCGTTGCAAATCCGGTATGGATTTAAGTCCGTGCCTTTGCCGCCGCAGAAATTGTAATCATCGCAATTAACATCTTGCCATCTTAATAATGGTGTAGAATTGGGACAGATTTTCCAAATGGTTGCGAAATCCCACGGGGTAAATGTTGCCTGCTGCTTCATTTCGGCGGTGGTTTTGCCTGTAACGGTTACTGTGCCGCTATAAATGGTTCCAACGGCATCTAATGACGGGTTAAGGTCTTGGTTGAAGTAGCAGTTGGTGATGTTTGAGGCATCGCTAACTCCGACAAAACCGCCGATAGCGGGTGTTACCGCCAATCCTGTTGTAACCTTTCCTGCAGCGTAGCAGTTGGTAATGTTTGCAGTTTGAGAATTTATACCAACCAAACCGCCGACATTATCTTCTGACGCAGCAATATTTCCAATAGCGTAGCAGTTGGTAATAGAGGCAAAATCATTTTTACCAGCCAAACCGCCAACATAAAGCCGTCCGCTGATATTTCCCGTTACATAGCAGTTGGTAATGGTTGCAGCGTTTCTGTTTCTGCCAACCAAACCGCCAACATAGTCCTGACCAATTATTCCCACTTCGGCTCCGCTCAGTGACCGAATTTCAACGCCCAAACTTTCGATTTTAGCAGCATTAGAAACAATGCCGAATAAACCGTTGTTGTCAGATGTTGGGCGATTAATCCACAAACCGCTGATAACGTGCCTGTTGCCGTTGAAATTGCCTTCAAACGGGGTTGTGCTGTTTCCAATCGGCAACCAGCCGTTAGTATTATCTGAAAAATGAATGTTAATTTTGGAAAGTTCGTGCGATCCGTGCGAATCGCCGCCGAAAAAATTTCCATTTTTGAAACCAAATTTCCCAACTTCTACTGGCAGTTTATCAACCGAAAATATTGGCGCGTCCGTGGTGTCTTTGTTTACCCACACTCGCAACAAATCTTCGTTGAGGTCTATGCGCATGGTAAACGGATTGCCGCCGCCATAAGTGAGCGTTTGAGTAGCTTTTACTATGGTATTGCCCACATAGCAGGTAAGTTCCATTGTACTTGTTGTAAGCGGTTTTACAACCAACGAAATATTTGAGCTTCCATTGCGCAACAATACTTGATATGCTGCATACACTACCGGAGTACATTCATATTCCAAATACACATTTTTTCCGGATTCATAATTGAACATCGCTGTTCCGGTTTGTGTAAGGCCTGATGTCAGTTTTCCGCCGCCAATAGACCACTGGCTCAAACTCCAATAAGCCGACACATTTTCCGCATTTTTTATAATAGCGCCATTATAATCGTTTAAATCAATATCATTTTCTAAAATAAATTCTTTATTTAAATAATTTCTTACCTCGCTTAACTGCTCGGCTGTGCAGATTTTGTAAGGTTCGGCAGGCGAGCCGTCTCCTCCGCAGAATAGAGAAACAGGAACAAAACTTTTTTTGCCGCCAACAGCAGTATAAGTGCCCGATGTTTCAAATTTATATTTTGCAAATGACCAGTAATAATATGTATCATTGAGAGTTAGACCTGTAACATTTTCGGAAAAATCTACCGAGCGGGTAGCAGCAGCGTTATCTTTTGATTTAATATAAAATGTTATTCCTCCGCGAATAAAAGTACCTGCAGCAATTTCGACCGGGGCAGGAAAAGGATAGCGTGTACCATTCATATAAATAGAATCTTTAAATTCTATCATAGTAAGCTCTACATTACTTTTTGTGTAGATAAAACCATATTGCAGAATATCATCATAATTTATTCTTCCTGTATTGGTAGCCGAGGTATATCCGCTTACAACCATATTGTTGGCAGGCGAAAAATCGCCGCGAATAAAATTGCCGTTCAAAGTAGCCGAAGAAGCCGTTATGCTGCTTGCATCAAACGTGCTCACCCTCGAAGGCGAGCGATAGACAAACAAATTGAGATTTGCATAATAGGCATCCGGAGCGTTCAAAGGGTTTGACGAAACGTTAACGCCGTTGTAGTTCCATTTTGAACAGGTGCGCGGACTTGACGAATTATAGAAAAATCCCAAATCCGATGTGTTCAACGGAACGCCTGCTGTTCTTTTCCTGAAGAAAATTTTATAGACCGGCAAGGTCTGACCCGTAACCATATTCATTGGCGCCGTGGGAAGCGGATTGGTGGTGCGTACCAATGTGTTAATGGTGTTCATACCCGCAGCCGTGCCGCCGGTAATCACCTGATGATTCTCTACCTGCGTGGAAAAGGTAGAATATTTGCTTACAAAATCGGGTTCCATTCGTATAACAGGCGAACCGAAGTCAGATGGGTCGAGCCCCTGCGGAATGTCATACGCAAAGGTATTGTCCGTAAGCACCAAAGCATTGGGCTGATAGACCAGAATAAAGTTGAATAATTGGGCTCTGATTACGCCTATTGCCGTTACCTGCAACACCACGTGGTCGTTGGTTTCCTGAATGGTAACCGCCATTCGCGAATCGGAAGTGCCGATGATTTCGCCCTGATTTCCCAAATATTGGGTTTGGGCGCTTGCTGCCGTTGCTGCTGTGAGCAACAGGGCGGCGATGATTGAGGTTTTGAAAAGGTGTTTCATAATTGAAATTATTTTATGTTATTTTAATTGTTAATTATTTGTAAATACAAAAATTCTGCTCTTTTTCCAACGAAAAAAGAGAGAATAATAGATATTTGCCCTGTGTTATGGGGTGCGTAATTGCTGCTTACGACATTTGTAATGTCTGAAAATCAGCAATATGTGCGGGAAGGAGGATGCCCGGAAATAAATGCAATACAGTAATTTAAAATGCGCAAGAAAGACATTACTGCGAAGTACATAAAGGCGACTGTATGGGTTGCATTATGAAGCATCTTATTTTCGGGTTTTTTATGAGTTGCAAAGATAGCACTTTGCATATAAAAAATAATGAAATTTGCAATTTTTTTTAATAAAAAAGTGAAAATAAAGAATTTAGACACAAATATATGGCGAATCTATAAGCAAACCAATGAGTTACGAGGATTTAAAAGTAAAAACGGAGAGAGTTTTAACACTTTCTCCGCCACAGTACCCAGAGCCGGGATCGAACCGGCACAGGGGTGAACCTACTGGTGTTTGAGACCAGCGCGTCTACCAATTCCGCCATCTGGGCTTGTCAAAAAGACGGTGCAAAGGTAAGAATTGTTTCGAACCAAGCAAATTTTTCTGCCGTTTTTTTGCTACTTTTGTCTCCTGATATTCACTTCATAAAGAATACAAATAATGTCGCAACAAATAATTAAATGCAGGAATCTAACGGATGATTTGAGAAAAGCATTGCAAACAATCGACTACAACCGGTTATTTATACTGGCAGATGAAAATACAAACCGGCTTTGTATGCCTTTACTTGCCGGCCTGCCGGAATTGAACGATGCTCCGTTAATTATTATCAAAGCTGGAGACATCAATAAAAACATTGAAACATTATCGATTGTTTGGAAATTTCTTTCGGATAATGGTGCCACCCGAAAATCGCTACTGCTCAATCTTGGAGGCGGAATGCTTACCGATTTAGGCGGATTTGCTGCTGCTACTTTTAAACGCGGAATCCGTTTTATTAATATTCCTACTACGCTGTTGGCGGTTGTTGATGCGGCTGTTGGTGGAAAAACCGGAATTAATTTCAACGGACTCAAAAACGAAATAGGCACTTTTTCTCCGGCAGAAATCGTACTGATAGAAAGTGAGTTTTTCAAGACTTTAGACAAAGAAAACTTCCTGTCGGGCTATGCCGAAATGATTAAACATGCTTTGTTGGAATCCGAAAAAGAATGGCAAAAAATAATGTCTTTCAATGTCGATGATGTAGATTATGGAACGCTAAAAGATTTGATGGTTACATCTGTCGGCATAAAAGAGAAGATTGTCGAACAAGACCCGACAGAAAAAGGCATCCGCAAAGCGTTGAATTTAGGGCATACCATTGGTCATGCTTTTGAAAGTCTTTCTTACGAAATAAATTGTCCCGTACTTCATGGTTATGCCATCGCTTGGGGATTGGTTTGCGAACTTTATCTCTCTTTCAAAAAAACCGGCTTTGAGCAGAACAAACTGACTAAAACCATCCGGTTCATCAAAGAAAATTATGGCATTTTCCGGTTCGACTGCAAGCAATACGATCGCCTTTACGAATTGATGCAACACGACAAGAAAAACGAATCTGCCGAAGTTAACTTCACATTATTGAGCGATATAGGCAATATAAAAATCAACCAAACAGCAAGCAAAGAAGAAATATTCGATGCTTTGGATTTTTACCACGAATACTTCGGATGAAAAATATGATAACACCTCCTTATTTGAAAAAAGGCGACCTGATAACGATTGTTGCGCCTTCGGGAAAAGTAAATCCCAAATATGTATTGCATTCCAAATCTGTTTTGGAAAATTGGGGATTTCGTGTTGGATTAGGAGAATATGTTTTTGCCGAATATGGTCGTTTTGCCGGCACTGTCGATGAGCGGTTATCCGATTTGCAAAAAGCATTAGACAATCCCGAAAGCAAAGCAATCTTTTGTGCAAGAGGAGGATACGGAGTGATTCATTTGTTGGAAAATCTTTCCTTAGAGTTATTGAAGAAAGATCCTAAATGGCTTATCGGTTATAGCGATATTACAGCGTTGCATGCAAAAATAAACAATAACGGAATTTGCAGTATTCACGCTCCTATGTCATCTCATTTGGCAGAAGAAAACGGAAACGATGAGGCAAGTCTTTATCTGAAAGATTTATTATTCGGAAAATCAATTAGTTACAAAATAGACTCACATCCTTTTAATAAAACCGGAGAAAGTAAAGGTGTACTAAGAGGAGGCAACTTATCCGTTTTAAGTGCATTGCGAGGAACTCCTTATGATTTTCCACCCGAAAATACAATCCTGTTTATCGAGGATATAGGAGAGAAACCTTATCATATAGAAAGAATGATGTATAATCTGAAATTAGGAGGTGCTCTTCAAAAGATTTCGAGTTTGCTTGTCGGACAATTTTCCGATTGCGAAGAAGACGAATCGATGCACAAAACCATATACAAATCTATCTCGGATTTAGTTTCCGAATATGATTTCCCGGTTTGTTTTAATTTTCCCACAGGACATGTAAAGACAAATTTTCCATTGGTTTGTGGAAAAACAACGAACTTACTCGTTACGGAAGAAACAGTAATTTTAGATTGAATTACACCTCTTTAACAGGTATTTCCCGTTTGAAACTTTCTCTCAAAGAAATTAATGTTTCGGTAGATATTACACCCGGAATTTCTTGAATTTTACTATTCAATAACTCCATTAAATGTTCGTTGTCGCGGGCAAAAAGTTTGATGAGTAACGTGTATGGGCCGGTCGTAAAATGACATTCAACTACTTCCAGTATTTTCTCAAGTTCGGGAACGACAGTTTTATACATTGAACCTTTTTCAAGTTTCACTCCGATATAGGTGCAAGTATTATAGCCTAAAGATTTTGGATTGATGTGATACCCTGAACCAACTATTACCTTCATCTCAATCATTTTTTGTACCCGTTGATGAATGGCAGCACGCGAAACATCACAAACTTCCGCTACATCCTTAAAGGGAGTACGGGCATTTTGGGAAATGATCTCTAAGATTTTCCTGTCCAGTTTGTCTATTTTTTCCATGGATATTAGAAGTTAAAAGGGAGTTATACGAAGTTACACGAAGTCAAAAGAATAAAAAACATTCTTGTAACTTCGTATAACTTCTTGTAACTTCGTTATTTATTTAACTATGTCGAGTAACTCAACTTCGAAAATCAAAGTAGAGAAAGGTCTGATAGCTCCTCTGTCTGCACTTCCGTAAGCTAAATTTTCAGGAATAAAAAGTTCCCATTTTGAGCCGACAGGCATCAATTGTAAAGCTTCTGTCCATCCGGGGATAACTTGAGTTACGCCAAATTCAGCAGGCTCATTGCGTTTATAAGAACTATCGAATTCAGTTCCATCAAGCAAAGTCCCTCTGTAATGTACTCTTACAACATCAGATGCTGCCGGAGTAGCTCCTTTTCCTGCTCTGACGATTCTATATTGAAGTCCGCTGGGAAGAGTAACGACACCTTCTTTAGTTGCATTTTCTGCCAAGAATGCAGTACCGGCCTCTTTGTTTACTGAAAATTCTCTTTCCATTTGTGCATTACGGATAGCTTCCATTGTGACTTGAAGATACATTTGAGCTTCTTCCATGGTCATCTTAGGACCTTGAGGATTAAGTTCTGAAAGGAAACCGGCCAACAAATCAGCTTTATTTGCTTTTTTGGTAGAATCTCCAAACATGCTTTGAAATTGAGAGTTTACATTATCCAACAAGCTGCCACCAATTTGATGTCCGATCTGCAAGCCTAACATGTAAGCGTTTTTCCTTTTGTCGTCTTTGTTAATATTAGCGCCTTCCATAAAGCCTTTAATAAAGTCCTTGATGTAAGCTGTGTCCATACTTGTGCTCAAATGTTGTTTCAACATACCTTGAGAATAAGTAACACCAATAGCATAAGAAAGAGAATCCACTTCATTTTTCAATTGGGCTTTCGGAGCTTGAGCAGTACAAGAAGTACCGATAACGGTAGCAAGAGCAAGTGTCAATAAAATACTTAACTTTTTCATTTGATTATTTTTAAAATTATTAATTGTTAATTATGAATTATTAATTTGAGAAGTTTTACACTATGTCTAATAGTTCGACATCGAAAATCAAGGTACTGTTAGGCTCTATCAACTCTCCGGCCTGTCTGTCGCCATAAGCCAAATAAGAAGGCAGGAATAACCGCCATTTCGAACCTGTAGGCATTAATTGCAAAGCCTCAGTCCATCCTGAAATAACTTGATTCAAACCAAAAACGGCAGGCTGACCTCTTTTGATAGAACTATCGAAAATTTGTCCGTCGATTAGTGTACCTTCGTAATGACATTTTACCTGATCTGTAGCTTTGGGTTTTGCTCCTTTTCCTTCTTGAAGGATTTGATATTGAAGTCCGCTCGGCAAAGTAACAACTCCGGCTTTTTCTTTATTGATACGCAAAAATTCTTCTCCGGCTTTCTTATTCAATGATCCTTTTTCTTCCTGAAGTTTTGTAAAATACTCATTAATAACGGTTTTTGCCTCATCATAAGACATTTCGAATTTGGTATCTTTCAATACTGCCTCAACTGCTTTAGAAAAATCTTCTATATTAAGGTTGTTAATACCTGAACCTTTGAAATTATTTCCAATACTAAGACCTAACGCATAACTGATTTTATCCATTTGAACTGATTTTTAATTTAAAACGGCGTAAAATTAATACTTTTAATATCAAAATGAAAGATAATTATGTTTTTTTATGTTTCTGACGAAAAAAATGAGGCTGCCTTTTTGCGACAGCCTCATCTAAAGCAAATTTTCAACTTATTTTTGGTCCATAACTATCTCTTTATCAATTTTATTACTTCATCTGCTACGCGAACAATATACACGCCTTGTGGCAAATGTGTAACGGACACAGTTTCATCAGAGGAAACAGTGCGTTGCAACATGTTTTTTTGAATGTCTGCCCCTTTATTTAACGATTTCTTCCAATTGTTTCACGAAATTTTCCTGTCGTGTCATTCCTGTTTTTTCGCGGATAGCAGATTTCTTTTTTTGAACAATATTGGGGTTGGATTGCATTAGTAAGGCGATTTCCGTATTGGAAAACCCGGCTTTTGAAAGACAGCAAACAAGCATATCTTCTTCATTCAAATCGGGATATAAATCTTTTAATCGGATTAAAAAGTTATCATATAAAGTATTAACCGGTTGATAAAAAATCTTCCAATCAAACCTTTGACTTGAATTATACATGATTTCATTCACTTTTGTAAGTATTTCTTTTCCTTTTTCTTTGTCTTTATCCACCAGATATGCTTCCAACAAAGATATTTTCTTAAAAATGTCTAATTGTTCGAACAATATTTTGCGTAGTTCATTCTCTTTTTCATTGTTTTTATTGTCGACAGGAAGATTGGCCATTTCTTTCAGTTGATATATTTGTTGCTTTGCCATCAACAATGCCTCTTTGTTTTGCATATGTTTGCGATGAAATATAAAAGCCACAATAACAACGACTAAAGCCACTACCGACAGTATAATAAATATCCATAATCGTTCGATAACTAATTTTTTATTTGCATTTTGAATTAATTCAAAATCATATTTTTTTTGGATATCTAAAATAGCTACACCTTGACTTTCTTTAAAAACAGCTTCCCTATAATCTGAATGTTGCCGATGATAATTCAGACTTTCCCGATAATTCCCTGATGCTTCCTCTATGTCTGACAACAAGTCATAAGCAGCAGATTTTCCTTGATAATCATTGTCTTCCGATAAAGCTAAAGAAAGATTGGCATAATACAATGCCGAATCTTTTTTGTTTTCCAAAAGATAGATATTTGCCATATTACTATAATCTTCCCTTTTGTTATAATCAGGATTCAATAGTCGAATTTGTTTCAATGTTGCTTTCGCTCGTTCAAATTCTCCCGACCAACGATAAGCTACTGATATATTGTGCAGTACGACAGCTTGTTTAACGGAATCATTATGCAATTGTGCAATTTCCAATCCTTTGTTATAATAGTAGAACGCACTATCGTAATCTTCTTTCAATAAAAAAGCATTGCCAAGATCACTTAATGAGGCAATTTGACTTTTGTATTTATCATCAAAACCGGAAAAAATGGCGATTGCATTTTTAAAATGAGGAATTGCTTCATCAAGTAGAGATTGATTATAATATAATGCTCCCATAGAAGTCTCTGATAAGCCAACCACATACAAGTCTTCTTTACTTGCAATATTTTTTACTTCAAGATAACTTTTCATGGCTTCATCCTTTTTTCCCTGAAATAGTAAAACCCTGCCACTATACAATTCCGATAAAACCCAATTCTTTCGGTCATTCTTTTCCTTAAAATAATCTCTTACAAAAAAAATGAGGGTATCCATTTCTATATTTTTATATGCCTTGTTTTTTGTCTGAACAGAAAACAAGATATATTTGGCATACTCACTTTTACTTAATTCGTATGGATTACGAATAGAATCCAATAGCATTAAGGCACTATCGGGAAATTGATCGACAATATTTTCAATTCTGTCGAAAATCTTTGCAGTTTTAGTTGAATAATGATTGCAGGATATAAATGCCAATAAAATGAAACAAAAACAGTAATATAACTTTTTCATCATAACGAAATAAAAAATAACACCGTAAAAGATAATTTATTTCTCCCTCATAAAGATATTAATCGGTGTGCCTTTCAAATTCCAGTGTTTACGGATTTGGTTTTCTAAAAATCGTTTGTATGGTTCTTTAACCCATTGAGGTAAATTACAAAAGAATACAAAACTTGGAATCGAAGTATTCGGAAGTTGTGTAATATATTTGATTTTCACCACTTTGCCCTTGTTTGAAGGCGGAGGCGTGTTTTCGATAATCGGCAGCAACGTTTCGTTGAGTTTATGTGTCGAAATTTTGGTTTTTCGTGTATCGTATACTTCTTTAGCAGTTTCTAAAATCTTGAAAATGCGTTGTTTCGTC
The DNA here is from genome assembly GCA_031253625.1 of Dysgonamonadaceae bacterium. Classification (GTDB taxonomy): domain Bacteria; phylum Bacteroidota; class Bacteroidia; order Bacteroidales; family Azobacteroidaceae; genus JAIRVZ01. The sequence continues at coordinate 59,352 of JAIRVZ010000061.1, read as the reverse complement.
AATGCAGATGCAAAAATAATCGGCACATCGACAAAAGGTGCAATTCGTTCGAGGATAGCATTTTCAAAAGTTTTAATTACTTTTTGGTCTTTGTTTTCGACCAAATCCCATTTGTTGACAACAATTACCAATCCTTTTCTGTTCTTCTGAATCAGAGAAAAAATGTTCATATCCTGCGCCTCAATACCTCTCGTGGCATCTATCATCAAGATACACACATCAGCATTTTCGATGGAGCGAATGGAACGAATCACGGAATAATATTCCAAATCTTCGCTTACTTTTCCTTTTTTGCGGATTCCGGCAGTATCTATCAAATAAAAATTCAATCCGAATTTATCGTATTCGGTGTAAATGGAGTCGCGGGTAGTTCCGGCAATTTCGGTAACAATGTTGCGTTCTTCTCCAATAAAAGCATTTACTAATGAAGATTTTCCTGCATTCGGACGACCGACTATCGCAATTTTAGGCAGTTCTTTTTCGAGTACTTCTGTCTGTTTGTCTGAGAATTTAGAAACCACCATATCCAATAAATCTCCGGTTCCGGAGCCATTGACAGCAGAAATACAATATGGTTCGCCCAATCCCAAAGAATAGAATTCGGCCGCTTGATGATGCAATTCAAAATTATCGGCTTTGTTGGCAACGACGATAATGGTCTTAGATGTGCGACGCAAAATATCTGCCACGAACAAATCCAAGTCGGTAAGTCCGTTCATTACATCTACCACAAACATAGTAATATCGGCCTCATCGATAGCAATTTGCACCTGCTTGTTGATTTCTTCTTCAAAAACATCATCCGAATTTACCACCCAGCCTCCTGTGTCGACTACAGAAAATTCTGTCCCTAACCATTCAGCTTTGCCATATTGGCGATCGCGGGTAGTTCCGGCTTCTTCGTTCACAATTGCCTGACGGGTTTGCGTCAAACGATTAAATAAAGTGGATTTTCCCACGTTGGGACGACCTACTATTGCTACTAAATTACTCATAACACGAAGTTACACGAAGCTACACGAAGCTACAGGGAGTTACACGAAGAAAAAATATTCTTTTAACTTCGTGTAACTCCCTGTAACTCCCTGTAACTCCCATTATTATTCTAATTTATATCCAAAGTTCCTCAATAAATTATCCCTGTTTCTCCAGTCTTTTTCGACTTTAACAAACAATTCGAGGAATATTTTTTTCTCAAAAAATCGTTCGAGGTCTTTGCGCGCCATCGAGCCGACTTTTTTTATAGCTAATCCTTTATCTCCGATAATGATTCCTTTTTGCGATTCTCTTTCAACGATAATCAATGATTTGATATGAATCATTTTATCATCTTCCTTGAAAAGTTCGACAACCACCTCAGTAGAGTAAGGCACTTCTTTCTGATAGTAAAGGAATATTTTTTCTCTGATAATTTCGGTTACAAAAAAACGAGCGGGTTTATCAGTCAGTGCATCTTTTTCGAAATAAGGTGGAGATTCCGGGAGTAATTCTTCAATCCTCTTTTTCAAGTAATCGATATTGAACTTGTTTTGTGCGGAAATAGGAATAATTTCGGCATTGGGCAAAAGTCCGGATAATTCTTCGACATATTTTTCGAGTCCTTGCTGGTCGGTAAGGTCAATTTTGTTGATTGCCAAAAGAACCGGAGTTTTTGTGTTTTGTACTTTCTGTAAGAAAAAATCGTTTTTTTCAATTTTCTCAACCATATCGGTTACATATATCAATACGTCTGCATCATCTAAAGCCGATTCCGAAAAATTGAGCATGCTCTCCTGTAACTTGTAATTCGGACGCAATACTCCGGGAGTATCCGAATATACAATCTGCATATCTTCGGTATTGACAATACCCATGATGCGATGGCGGGTTGTTTGTGCCTTCGAGGTAATGATAGACACTTTTTCTCCCACCAACTGATTCATCAATGTAGATTTTCCTACATTAGGATTTCCGACGATATTTACAAAACCTGATTTATGCATAAAAAAGTGAAAAACGAAAAGTGAAAAACGAAAAGTAAAGAGTCATTAATTTTTCACTTTTCGTTTTTCATTTTTCACTTATTTAGGGTCGTAACCCCATTTTAGATAAACTGCTCCCCAAGTGAAACCGGCACCAAAAGCAGTTAAGACCATATTGTCGCCTTTCTTCAACTTAGATTCATAATCCCATAAACAAAGAGGAATAGATGCAGCACTTGTATTGCCGTATTTTTCGATGTTAATCATCACTTTTTCGGAGAAAGAAACTTCCAATCGTCTGGTTACTGCATCAATGATACGCAAATTTGCCTGATGGGGAATAACCCACTGCACATCTTCGGGTGTCAAATAATTTCTCTTCATTATTTCAACACATGAATCCGACATGTTAGAAACAGCGTGTTTGAATACGACCTTTCCTTCTTGATAGATTTTATGCTCGTTGTTATCGACCGTTTCGTGTGAAGCCGGATTGGCCGAACCGCCCGCTTTTATACTCAAATGGCTAATTCCACCAACTGCTTCACTTCTCAAAACAGCATCTATTATCCCAATATTTTCGGTTGTAGGTTCGAGCAACACAGCTCCACAACCGTCTCCAAAAATAGGAGCAGTATTTCTGTCTTCATAATTGGTTATTGAAGATAACATGTCGCCTGCAATGACAATCACTTTTTTGTGTCTGCCTGAAGTAATCAATCCGGAACCCACTTCCAAACCAAAAATAAATCCGCTACACGCAGCACTCAGGTCGAATCCGAAGGCATTTTTCATACCCAAATGAGTAGATACTAATGAAGCGGCATTGGGCATCATGTAATCGGGCGTTGTTGTAGCAAAAACAACAGCATTAACTTCCAATGGGTTCAAGCTGGTTTTTCTCATCAATTCCTCTACGGCTTTTATTGCCATGTGAGAAACCCCAACTCCTTCTTCTTTTTTCAGGATTCTTCTCTCTTTGATACCGATACGACTCATTATCCACTCATCGGAAGTATCTACTATTTGAGAAATCTCCTCATTAGTCATCACATAGTTGGGAACATATCCTGCAACACCTGTTATAACTGCATTGATTTTATCCATTTTCTTTGTTTTTTTATTACCCCTAAATCCCCTAAAGGGGACTTGAGAGTGTGATAGACCGTAGATGTCTTAGTTTTTTTAGAAACTGAAGTCCCCTTTAGGGGATTTAGGGGTTGCCAATCTTAAAAAAAATGCCCTAAAATTCTTTAGGGCTATTTCTTTTGAAAAAGCATTCATTGGAACTACTTTTCGTTAAACTGCTGCAACTTTTTCAATTGCTAACTTACCTCTGTAGTATCCACATTCGCCACACACTGTGTGATAAATGTGCCATGCTCCACAATTTGCACAAATTGCCATTGTTGGCAATGTTGCAACATCGTGCGTTCTTCTTTTGGCTTTTCTCGCCTTACCTGTTCTTCGTTTAGGATGTGCCATTTTGTTTTATTTTAATTATTATTATCTTCAATTAAACCTTTCAAGGCATCCCAGCGGGGATCTGTTTCTTTGTCCTCCTCGTCGGTGATAATTATATCTTCATCTGCACCTACAGAATCAAAATCATCATCGTCGTCGCTACTGCCTTTAGGTGAATGCTTTTTCAGCTTGGTCGTCATCGTTTTGTTGCATTTTCCGGGAGCATGAACGTGTTTAATGGGAATGGTCAACACAATAAATTCATATATGAACCATGCGAGATTAATTTCCCCTTCTTCTTCCGGAATAATAATGATTTCGTCGCTTTCTTCGGCATACTCCTTGCCAAGTTTTACTATCAATCTGTTGTTTGTATCAACAGTTAAATCCATATCATCAAGACATCTATCACAAGGGATAGTAATTGTTCCTTCGATGTGGAAATCAAATTCAAACATTATCGGGAGTTTTTTCACCGTCAAATTTACAATGAGTTTCCCTTTTTGAATTTCGTCACCTCCGATGTTGGAAAAGAAAATATTATCTAACTTATATTCAAATGTTTGAACATCAGCAGACATGTTTTTTAAATCAACTTTATACGGATCAAACTTTCCCACTTTATGGTTATTTTTAGTAACAGCCTGCAAAGGTACGAAAAAACAATGGAAAAATAGCAAGCTACTTTAAAATAATTTACAGATGGTAGGCATACATAAGATTAATACATGAAAATATTTTCTAAATAAAACTGAAAAACTTTTTTTGTTTCAAAAGTTTTCATTTACTTTGCGGCTGTTTTTCAAAAGCATTTTTCTTTTTCACTTGTCTGCGCAAATAAATGGAATTAAAAGAACGAATTATCGAGGAAGCATCGCGACTCTTTTTTCAAAAAGGAATCAAGAGTATGACGATGTCGGATATTGCAAGTCATATAGGTATTTCCAAAAGGACACTATATGAAGTGTTCAAGGACAAAGAAGAACTTCTTGAAGCCTGTATGGAAAAAAGTTTCAAAGACACGGGCATTGAAATGAAAAAGTTGGTTAGCGATTCGGAAAATGTAATCGATGCCATGATGCGTATTTATGCAAAACACTTAAACGACCGGCACAAGCTAAACAAATCGGTGATACATGATTTAAGGAAATATCATCCACGTCTTTTTCAAAATATTGAAAACAAGCAAAAAGAAGACTCGAATGTATTTATCCCATTATTTGAAAAAGGAATTGAACAAGGTTTATTAAGAAACGATATAAATTCCGAAATCCTGATGTGGCTGCTTAAAGCGCAGTTCAGGATGTTGATGGAAGATGATTTTTTCCCTACCGACAAATTCTCCATCAGCAAATTCTTTGAAGCCATCATATTGAATTTTACCCGCGGAATTGCAACTCCCGAAGGAAACAGATTAATCGACGAAATAATAGATAAATTAAAAGAAACAAGTAATTAAAATCAAAAATAGGTATGAAAGTTAGTTTAGGTAAAAAGATTTTATGGGTATTAATTGTTGCAGCAACGCCTTTCATAAGTAAGGCACAAGAGGCAACGCAAACTCCACTTCAACTCACTTTAGATAAGGCAATAGAAATTGCTTTGAGTGATAATCCAATAATTAAAGTTGCAGAAAAGGAAATTCAGAGAGTTGATTATTCGAAAAAAAGTGCATGGTACAATGTTCTTCCCTCGTTAAATGCTTCGGGGCAATATGCAAAATTTCTTACGCCTATGTCAACGAGTTTTGCAGGAATGGTTATACCATTGCCAACTGACTTCAATGCTTCTGCAAGTTTATCTTTAGGCTTGCCATTGTTTGCTCCTGCACTTTGGAGGACTATCCAAATGACAACGCTTGATATGCAATTGGCTGTTGAAAAAGCGCACGCATCAAAAATCACATTGCGAAACGATGTTTCAAAAGCATATTATGGTGTTTTGCTTGCACAAGATTCGTATAAAACACTACAAGGCGGCTATGCGCTTGCGGAAGATGTTTATCAACAAGCGAAAAAACGTTTTGAAGTTGGTTTGAGTTCGGAATTTGATGTTATTTCTGCCGAAGTTCAGATGAAAAATCTACAACCCAGTCTTATGGAAGTAGAAAATGGCATAGAACAGGCAAAAATGTATTTGAAAATATTGATGGGACTGGAAATCACACAACCGATAGAAATTTCCGGGAATCTTATTAATTACGAAAGCAGTATTGAAAATTCGAATGCTTTTAGTAATTTCTCGTTAGATGCAAACACCGACCTCAAACAACTAGAAATCCAACAAAGACAACTACAAAAGGCACTTTCCTTACAGCGTACTCAACGGATGCCAACGCTTGCGGCTTTCGGATCTTACACATATGCCGGTACAGGGAATAAGGCTGGACTTAATTTTATTACGCAGCAACCTTCACCGGCAAGTCAGGCTTGGTTTAGCCAAGGGCTGTTGGCCGGATTACAACTGAGTGTTCCTTTGACCGGAATTTTTACAAATATTGCCAAAGAAAAGCAAACAAAAGTTCAAATAACCCAGCTTGCCATTCAACGCGATTATTTGGAAGAGTCTTTGAATCTGCAAGTACGCACTGCGCTTAACAATATGGATAAAGCACTAAAGCAAGCGGAAGCGGCAAAGAGCAACGAAGATTTGGCTCAAAAAGGATATGATATTTCTATGAAACGTTACGATACAGGAATGGGAACAATCCTTGAACTACAAAGTGCTTCATTAGCACTCACACAGGCACAACTTGCTCGTCGACAAGCGATTGCAACTTATTTAAATTCAAAAGCCGATTTGGTTAAAACATTAGGGACAGAATAAAACCCCTAAATCCCCTAAAGGGGACTTTAGTGAGTGATAGACCTTGGTTTAATTAAAAGTAAAATAATAAAATAACTGCACCAAAGTCCCCTTTAGGGGATTTAGGGGTTAAAACACAAAAAATATGAAAACAAAAAAATTATTCAGGTTAATGCCCCTCTTTGCTTTGTGCATCTTAGTTGTTGCATGTGGAAAAAGAGAGGAGAGTAAAAACGAAACCGAAAGAGTTAAAGTAACCGTAACAACAGCCGAATTAAAAGATGTGGAACAAACGTCGACCTATACAGCCACTGTAAAAGCTGATGTGATTAATCAAATTACACCCACTATCCCCGGCCGTATTGAAAAGATTTTTGTTGAAGTTGGCAACAACGTGTCTCGAGGACAAGTGCTCGTACAAATGGATACAGCTATGCTTGCACAACAAAACCTGCAATTGGTAAACCTCAAAAGAGATTATGCCCGTTTTGAAGAATTATTGAAAGTGGGTGGTATTCCTCAACAAACGGTCGATCAAGTTAAAACACAAATTGATGTTTTAACCTCTGCCATCAAAAACATAGAAGAAAACACTCGCCTGAGAAGTCCTATCAATGGTGTTGTTACCGCTCGGAATTTCGACAATGGAGACCTTGGTGCAGGAATGCCGATTCTGACCGTTCAGCAGCTTAATCCTTTGAAAGTGCTTGTCTATGTGTCGGAATCATATTTTACCAAAGTACAAAAAGGAATGCCTGTTACCCTTCAATTAGATGTATATGGCGACGAAATTTTCACCGGAAAAGTCAATTTGATATATCCTACCGTCGATGCGTCGACACATACTTTTGGAGTAGAAATCGGCATCAACAACCCCAACATGCGTGTGCGTCCGGGAATGTTTGCCCGTGTAACGTTGAATTTCGGTTCGGAAAAAAGGATAGTTGTTCCTGATATGGCCGTCCAAAAACAAACCGGGTCAAACGATAGATTTATATTCACGGTAGTAGACAGTGTAGCAAAATACAACAGAGTTGAATTAGGTCAACGTTTGGGCAAAAACCAAGAAATCCTGTCGGGATTGAATGCCGGTGATGTAGTCGTAACTGCCGGACAAGCCCGTTTGATTGATGGTACTCCGGTTGAGATAATTCAATAATTCATAATTCATAATTATTTAGAATATGTCATTATACTCAGCATCGGTTAAAAAGCCGGTTACCACAGTATTAATATTTGTAGGAATTGCCATTATCGGATTGTATTCCTACACACAGTTGGCTGTCGACCTGTTCCCTAAAATCGAATTAGGACAGCTTACCGTTATCACAGCTTATCCCGGAGCCAGTGCCCAGGATATTGAAACGAATGTTACACGTCCGATTGAAAACGTGTTGAACTCTGTCGAAAATTTGAAGAAAATTACTTCCCAGTCAAGGGATAATATGTCGCTCGTAACCTTGGAGTTCAATTACGGAACCAACATGGATATAGCGACAAACGATGCCCGGGATAAACTCGATTTAGTAAAGTCATCTCTTCCGGATGAAGTTACTAATCCGATTCTCTTCAAATTCAGCATGGATATGATTCCTGTTGTGATTTATTCAGCAACAGCAACAACAAGTGTTAACTCTCTGTATAAAATCTTAGACGAGAGAATTGCCAATCCTTTGAATCGCGTAAGCGGTGTGGGAGCTGTGTCTATTGCCGGTGCCCCACAACGCCAAATTCAGGTAAACATATCTCCGAGTAAATTAGAATCGTTCAACCTTACCGTAGAGCAAATAGCCAACGTAATCAAAATGGAAAACCTGAACGTTCCGGCAGGTAGTTTTGACATTGGAACCGAAACGTATGCCTTGCGTATCGAAGGCGAATTTAAAGATAGCGGCCAACTGTTGGATATAATTGTTGCCAACCGTGGAGGAAGAAATATTTTTCTCAGCGATGTTGCAAGCGTTAACGACACGATTCAGTCGCGCATACAGGAAACATATACTAACGGTGTGAAAGGGGCTACGATTGTGGTTCAAAAACAATCGGGCGCAAACACGGTATCTATCGCAAGAAAGGTCAACGAGTTGCTACCCGAACTGCAAAAAACACTTCCGCCCGATATTAAGTTGAACTTGATTATGGACACTTCGACTTTCATCGAAAATTCTGTTAATAACCTGACTGAAACAATCGTATTAATTATCTTTTTCATTACAATAGTTACAATATTTTTTCTCGGAAGGTGGCGTCCTACATTTATCGTTATCATTGCTATTCCGATTTCTCTCGTTGCCGCTTTTATTTATTTGATGGGAACAGGAGGAACGCTGAATATTATCTCGCTTTCATCTATAGCCATCGCAATCGGTATGGTGGTAGACGATACCATTGTAGTACTCGAAAATGTTACTACCCATATCGAACGGGGAAGTATGCCTAAAGAGGCGGCAGTTTATGCCACCAACGAGGTAGGGGTAGCCGTTATCGCTTCCACCTTGACCATTATTGCCGTATTCTTCCCGATGACAATGGCAACAGGTTTAGCAGGAGTGATGTTTGGGCAATTGGGTTGGGTAGTTACCATTATGGTTGTTGCCTCGCTTATTGCAGCACTATCATTAACTCCGGTACTTTGTGCACAAATGTTGCGGCAAACAAACACGCAAGGAAAACTATTCGATAAACTATATGCGCCTATCAAAAGATTTTTAGATAGATTGGATGTAGCTTATGCCAAATTAGTAGGCGTAGCGGTAAGAAACAGATGGAAAACTTTCGTAATGAGTTTAATTTCCTTTTTTGTCATTGTGATTGCAGCGATATTTATCATTAAGTTCGACTTTATGCCGGCATCCGATAACAGTATGATTACTGTGCAAGTGTATCTTCCTACCGGTACGAGAATGGAGGTAGCACGTGCTACAGCAATGAGAATCGACCAAACTATTGAAGAAAAATATCCTGAAATCAGGGTACGCTCATTCTCTGTTGGTCAGGCAGATCAAAACAATACTTATGCGGCTATGCAGGCCAATGCATCGAACTTGATTAGTTATCGACTCCGCTGTGTCGATGTAAATGAACGCCATCGCTCCATTTATGTAATTGCTGATGAACTCCGTAAAGATTTGAGAAGTATGCCCGAACTCTACAAGTTTATAGTAACTCCGGGAGGTGGTGGAGGATTGTTTGGATCCGGAGCAAGTACGGTAGATGTCGAAATTTTCGGTTTCGATTTGGCAGTAACCGACCGTATTGCTACAGAGTTAAAGGATCGGTTGTCGAATGTTAAAGGATTACGCGACCTCAATATCAGCCGTCAGGATTACCGTGCAGAATTTCAAGTTGAATTCGACCGGGAGAAATTAGCGGAAAACGGTTTGAACTCCGCTACCGCTGCTACCTTCATTCGTAACCGGATAGCAGGATTGATCTCTTCCAAATTCCGCGAAGACGGTGATGAATATGACATTATTGTTCAATACGACGAAAGATACCGTCAATCACTTGAGACAATTGAGAACATCATAGTTTACAACAATATGGGAACACCTATCAGAGTAAAGGAATTAGGTGTAGTGGTAGAAACGTCATCACTTCCTCAAATCGATAGACAAAACCGTGAACGTATAGTCAAAGTACAAGGTTCTCTTTTCAAAAGAGCATTGAGCGAAGTGGTTGCAGACATCAATACCAATATTTCCCAAATGCGGGAAGAAGGTAAAATCCCATCCGAAATCGGTATCAATATCGGAGGATCGTATGCAGATCAACAAGAAACGAACAGCGACCTTGTATTGTTGATGCTACTTTGTATACTGTTGGTTTACATCGTGATGGCTGCACAATTCGAATCGTTGACTTATCCGTTTATCATCATATTATCCATATTATTCGGATTATCGGGCGTATTATTAGCTTTAATGCTGACAGGAAAACCATTGAGCTTGATGGCCATGATCGGATTGGTAATGTTGATAGGTATTGTGGTGAAAAACGGTATCGTGTTGATCGACTACATCAACCTGAATCGAGAACGGGGTATGTCGATCGACAAAGCGGTTATTTCCGGAGGGAAATCGAGGTTACGTCCGATTTTGATGACGACAATCACAGCTATTCTCGGTATGCTTCCGCTGGCTATTCCACGCGGAGTAGGTTCTGAAATGTGGCAGCCAATGGCTATCGCCATCATCGGCGGTTTAACACTCTCAACTATCTTGACACTTGTTTATGTTCCATCGCTTTACTCCATATTCGGAGCCAACGGTGTAAAAAGAAAAAGAAAAAAATTCAGAAAAATGTATAGCAAATGAAAGCAGTATTTATTCCATACAACGAAGCATACAAAGAGCGTCTGATAGAAATATTAGACCGGTTAAGCATCAGAGGTTTTACAAACTGGGATAGCGTTCAGGGACGCGGTACCAAAAAAGGACAACCCCACTACGGTACCCATGCGTGGCCAACCCTAAACTCGGCTATCTTTACGGTTATTGAAGACGAAAAAGTAGATAAATTATTGGAAGTTTTACATGAGCTCGACATGAAAACAGAGGCTCAAGGTTTGCACGCTTATGTTTTAAATGTTGAAAAGATGATTTAATATACTACTCATCACACCTTGGTTCGGCTTAGTCTCTGACTAAGTCGCAGTTAAAAGCAAGTCTCTGACTTGCTTTTTATTTTGCTCAATCTTATGGCTGGTCTACTTAGTTGTCACCTAATCGGTATACAAAAAATTGTTACTGAATTCAACCAAACATAAAAAAACTTATATTTATGTTATAAAATACATATTTTCTCAAAACCTTATGGCGTTGTTTTTGTTTTATATATAAAATCAACTTTTAATAATTATTTATATCATGAAAACAACAATTTTTAAAACGCTTTTTTCAGCGTTCGTTCTCACAATGAGTGTATTTGGATTGCAAGCGCAATCATGGATTACCGGTACTAACGGTTTATCTTTAACTCCAACTTCTACTAATTTGGGTATTGGAACTCCGGCTTCATCTGGTGTTAAACTGAATATTGCTAACTTTAGTAGTACTACAGGTACAACTTATGGATTGTTCTCAGAAGTAGAATCCAGTTCGCAATTAGCATATAGTGCATATTTAGTTGCTACTGGCAGTAATGACAATTCGTCGATATATGGTTTGTATATTACTTCTGGTAATTATAGCAACAACGGAAAGACGTATGGGATATATGCTTCGACCTCAGGAGGAATCAATCAGTGGGCAGGATATTTTGCCGGAAGAGTAGCTGTTACAGGAAATCTCGGAGTAGGCACGGATACTCCCGAAAATACAGAAAATTGGAATAAAGTTGCAGAAGTACGTGGAACCACTAATTCAAAGTTTATTGTTACGACAAACTCGATTACTTCCGGTCTTTGGTCACATAATACAGGGACTTATGGGTCTCTCGCTGGTGGGATTACAGGTACAGCAAGTAATCATCCTTTTTCCATTGTTACTAATAAAATTAGCAGAATGACCATTTCTACAAGTGGCAATGTGGGAATAGGAACCACATCTCCAGCCGAAAAATTAGATGTAAATGGGAGTATAAAAGCAGCTAACCGCATATATATGGCAGGCGGTCATTTTGTATTTTCCGGCACCAGTGGAAATGGCGTGATAAATTTTGGATCTAATGGAAAACTGTATTTTAGAAGCAATTCTGTTAATGGAGACCCTGATAGTAATTTTACCGAATTAATGACTTTACAAAGCAATGGAAATCTAGGTATTGGCATTACTAATCCAACTAATAAACTTGAAGTCAACGGCACTATTCGCGCTAAGGAAGTAAAACTTGAAACCACCAATTGGCCGGATTATGTTTTCGCTCCCGATTATCAACTCCCATCGCTCGAAAGTGTTTCAAGCCATATCAAAGAATACAAACATTTGCCGGATATTCCTTCGGCACAAGAAGTTGCCGAGCAGGGAATCAATTTGAGTGAAATGAGTACATTGTTGTTGCGAAAGATAGAGGAGTTGACTCTTTACACTATTGAACAGGGTAAAGCAATAGAAAACCTGCAAAATAAAAATGAAGAATTGGAACGCAGGATTAACGAACAGAAATAATTCAACACCTTAAATAATTTTCAATATGAAAAAGTTTATTTGCTTATTTATTTTGATGCTGCTTGCTGCATCACACAATATTTCCGCACAAAACATTGGTTTTAGTTACGATGCAGATGGAAATATGGAATCAAGATATATAGTAACACTCAAAAGTAGTAGTGATCCTCAGTCTGAGGAAGAAGAGATAATATCAGTAGAGTTATCCGAACAAAAAATAACTATATATCCGAATCCGACACAAGGCGAGATATGTGTAGAAATATCACCTTTAGACCAAGAAGAAGAGAATTTCATACACATTTTCGATTCTTTAGGACAATTGCTCGATACAAAGAAAATAGTATCGGAACGTACTTATTTGGAAATCTCCGGCAGTCCCGGAGTTTATCTTCTTAACATTCATTTGGGTACAAATATTTCCAAATGGAAAATAATCAAACAATAATACCTGAAAAAACATGAAACTCAATTATTATATCATTTGTCTTTTATTAGCTATTGGATCGGCAAGTGTTTGGGGACAAGAAAAGAGTTATACACTTTCGCAGCCCGATAATGTGTCGAAAAATTATGTTGCCCGTGATTTTATACGGTTACTTCCCGGTTATTCCTTTAATTCTGCAGGAGGTAAAACATTGAATCTCAGCATTGATGAACATTTATTATTTCCGGCTGTCTATCAAAGTGCATCAAACCCAAACAGAAGTATCAATACAAGTTATGCTGTGGGCACAATAGCCGGAGACGCATCGGTAACTCCTACAGGTGCAGCTATTTATCAAATACCTATCGAAGTGATGCCCGGAACAGGAGGCATGCAGCCGAATATTTCGATAGTTTACAACAGTCAATCGGGTAACGGATTGGTGGGTTACGGTTGGAGCCTAGGGGCAGTATCGGCAATTACCCGTGTTGGCAAAACTATCTATCACGATGGTTCTGTAGGTGTTCCCGACTTAACAACTTCCGATAATCTAATGCTCGACGGTCAGCGATTGATACGTGCATCGGGAACTAACCTAACTGTCTCATCCACTTACAAAACGGAAATAGAATCATTTCTTGAAATCACTTGTAAATCAATCAATTCTTATCTTGGTTTTGAGGTAAAAAACAAGGAAGGTTGGACAATGGAATACGGTTCTTCTGCAGATTCTTATGTTAAGCCTAAAAATGGAAGTGTTGCCTATGCTTGGTTACTCAAAAAAGTAACCGATGCTAATGGCAATTACATGACTTACACTTATGAAAACACTTCAACAACAGGAGAATTTCGATTAAAGCAAATTGACTATACAGGAAATTCTGCAGCCGGATTAAATTCTTATAACAAAATTGAGTTTTTCTATGAAACTCGTGCTGATAATTCCGCATCCTACATTGACGGAAAGTTGGTAGCGCAAAGTGTTATCTTAAAACGGATCAAGTGTAGTGCTTATGATTCGACAATCCGAGAATATAAGTTTAACTACTATTACGATGGTTTTTATTCCAAATTGACCGAAGTGGAAGAATACGGACAAGAAGGGCTTAGGTATAATTCTACCATAGTGGATTGGGGAGATTATTCCAGTATTTATGCAAAAACGGGAAGTGAATATCAATCCAATTTATCAATAAACAGAGAAGGTAAATTTCCGTTATATGCCGACTTTAACGGAGACGGAAAAACGGATTTTATTTCATATCCGGAAAAAACTTCCTATACTACTTCGGATGTAGCTACTTTATTTTTGGCAAATAATAGTTCTAATGGTGTACAGTTTGTTAAACAATGCACCATTCCTTTGGTTGCCGGATTTGAAGGATTATTACCTGTCGATTTGAATGGTGATGGTTTGATGGATATTGTACGCATTCATAAGGATGGTAAAGAATATCATTATTATTACTGTATTTTTAACGGAACAAGTTTTTCCGTACCGGCGAGTTACAGTTTCAAATCTTCGTCTAAAGACGTTTTAGTAGGAGATTTTAATGGAGATGGGAAACATGAAATATTGGCAAAATCAGAAAATAAACTTTACAACCAAAGTGGTGAGCCAGGGACAGCAGTTACAGGTGTAGCTTGGGGAAAAACATATTATGACGCACTTCCAATTGATCGAAATTTAATCGATTTTAATGGAAATGGAAAAACCAATTTGTTGATATTAGATGATTCCGAATTTAGAATTTACGAATTAAATGGGTCTTCTTTTTCTTTGTTAACTTCGGGTACTGATCTGAAGAATAATATTGCATACGGTTTTCTTTTGGGCGATTTTAATGGTGATGGAAAAACAGATATTTGGGTTAACAAGTCCACCACTAATGAATATTATATCTTGTTTTCAACCGGAACCGGATTTGAAAAGAAAATATTGCCTAACCTAAATATACCGGGACATTTATTTACCTGTGATTTTAATAGAGATGGAAAAACAGATATTGCTTACGGTACAGGATATAATGGATCCGGATTCACTCTAAAAGTAGGGTTGTTTGATGGGGTAACTTTTCAGTTTGAAAATCATACATCAAGTCTTGTTAATATGGTACAGGATTGGCGATACCTCCATTTTTCGGATTTTGACGGCGATGGTTTCCCTGAATTATGTTTTGCCAAATCAAACAATGAATTCATTATCAAGTCTTTTGATAGCAAACAAAACTTATTTGTCAATAAAATTATCAACGGTCTCAATCAAACAATCTCTTTTGACTATAACCCTATTACTGATGATATTTGTTACGGAACAAATACTGCCTCTTATACTTTTCCTTTATGTAAATTCCGACAACCGCTATATGTGGTAAGCTCGATGACTCGAAAATTAGGAAATATTTCTTCCGATACGGAGTCTTTCTATTATAGAGGAGCAAGAATCCATAAGCAAGGCAAAGGTTTTTTGGGATTTGAAGAAGTTTGTATTACGAATTTTTGTAAAAACAGGAAAACAACTACTCAATATGGATATAATTCGACCTATTTTAATGTTTATCCGACAAAACAAACGGTTATTACCCCATCGGGAAGGTATTCTATTTTGCAAACAGATTTTGTAAACAATTATTATACAACTTCTGTATCAAAGGTAATATTTCCTTATGTGAGTAAACAGACCACAGTTGACGAACTTACCGGAATAACTAAGAATATCGAATATGCCTATACTTCGGCAGATCACGGCAATCCCAACAAGATTACCGAAACGCAAGGTAGTTTGATTACCGAAACGATATATACGTGGAGTGCCAAGAACAGTTCATTTAAAAACAGAGTAACTCAACAAGTAACAAACAGAAAAGGTATAGGAGCTACATTTTCCGAAACTAAAAAGTTTGATTACGATGCAAAAGCCCGACCGACTCAAAAGATTGATTATTTTGGACATGCTAAAGCGGTTACAACCACTTACAGCAATTATGACAATTTTGGTAATCCTCGAACAGTTACAACTACGGCTGCCTATTGCCCAACAGTTACGGTAAGTTCTGTGTATGACGCTACCGGACGCTTTGTTGTAAGTTATACTGATGAATTGAGTAATATTTCGTCTGCTCAATACGACCCCAAGACCGGTATATCGCTGGAACAAACAGACATTTTAGGCTTGAAAACGACTTGTCAATACGACGGTTTCCAAAGGCTTATGCAAAAAGTCACTCCGGTCGATAGGATTACTTATTCTATTAATTGGGATATTTCGGGAGATAACTTGTTTAAGACAGCGGTTCAATCTCAAATTTCAGGTACTCAAACAACTTGGTATAATACTGCAGGGTTGGAAACAAAAATGCAAAAGCCGGGGAATCCCGGATATTCCAGTATGATAGTTTCCGAAAAATCATATAATACAAGCGGACAACTATACCGTTCATATCTGCCGGGTTATGGGAGTAAGAGTTCGCAATATGTGGAATATCAATTTGATGATGTAAGACGACTTAAAAAGGAAATCAGCCTCGGCCTCACAACAACTTATGGTTATAACGGTTTAACAGATTCGATAACAACGCCTGATGGGCAAAAGACCTTCAGAACACTAAATCTTTCCGGTTTAGTAGCAAGTTCAACTGATGCTGCAGGCAATTCGGTAACATATACCTACAACAGTTTGGGAAAACCCGAAACAGTTTCGTCTAATGGTATTACAACGACTATCAAATACGACAACCGAGGTTTTCAGCAAGTATTGAAAGATGCCAACCTGACCGATTCCATTAAATATGAGTATAATGCTTACGGACAATTGACTTCGCAAACCAATGCCCGTAAACTAACAACATCATTTCAATATGACGCTGCCGGACGGATAATAGCAGAAATTTCTCTTGGAAGAACCCTGACTTATCAATACGTGTCTTCCGGCAATGGTATCGGGCAAATTCAAACTATCAAACAAAACGGCAATATTGTACGTTCTTATACTTATACGTCTTTGGGCCAAGTTGCATCTTTAACCGAAAAGATAGACAATGTAGATTATACGACAAGCTATATCTACAATCCTTACGGTCAAGTTATTGAACAGCAATCGCCTTCCGGCATGAAGGTAAGCTACCAATATAACAACAATGGAATGTTAACTTCCATGCGCAATGGAGAAAACAATAACTTGCTTTGGGAACTAAACGCTGCCAATGCTTTGGGGCAAATAACGGAAAGCACGCAAGGAAACGGACTGAAACGGTTTTCAGGATATGATTCGTATAACTTACCGAATCAGATTCTGCTCAAAAATGGGATTTCGGTTATTGATCAGGTAAACTACAGTTTCAATCCCACAACCGGTAATCTGATCAATCGCAATGATGTATCGAATAGCAAAAGTGAAACTTTTGGTTATGATAACTTGAACCGGTTGACCGGTATCTCATTAAATGGAAGTACTACTGCGAATGCTATTTCATATTATGCCAACGGCAATATCAATACTAAATTCGATGTCGGAACTTATCAATACGACAACAGTAATCATGCTGTTTCAGGTATTACTGGCAAGGTATCTTCTTACAATCCTTCGGCACTTGATATTTCTTATAATGTTCAGAACCGTGTTTCTACACTTACCCAACCGGGCAGCACGGTAAAGAAATTAGAATTTCTATATAATACCGATAATCAACGTAATAAAACAATGTATTACGAGAATAACGTTCTTAATAAAACAATGTATTATGTTGGAAATTACGAAAAAGAAGTGATTTCAGGCGGTAGTACCAAAGAATATGATTACATTTACACGCCTGAAGGATTGTCGGCAATAGCTATCAAGACCAACGGCACATGCTCTTTGTATTATGTAAATACCGATCATTTGGGAAGCATCCGGGTTGTTACCAAGGCAGATAAATCTATTCAAGCTGAATATTATTACGATGCTTGGGGCAAACAGACTGTGGCTCTTGGCACAAGCATTACCAATCGCGGCTATACCGGACATGAGCACTTGAACGAGTTTGGGCTTATCAATATGAATGCCCGGTTGTATGATCCTGTGTTGGGACGGTTTATGGGTATGGATCCGTATGTGCAGATGCCGGATTTTACGCAATCGCATAACAGGTACTCGTATTGCTTGAATAATCCACTAATTTACACTGACCCCGACGGAGAATTTATCTTCTCACTATTTTTAGGTCCTATTGGTGTTGTTCTTGATGCCATGTGTTGGGGTGCAGTTATTGGAGCAGGGACAGGTGCGGTTGCATACACTGTCGGAGCAGGAATTTCTGGGAATTGGAGTTGGAGTGGCTTTGGCAATGCAATAGGTATGGGAGCCGTAGGAGGTGCTGTTGGTGCAGGATTTGGAGCATTGGGAGGAGCATTAGGCTCATTCGGAAATTCTTTGGGTTACAATATATTAAGTCAAGCTTCAAGCAACGCATTAACCAACACTATATTTGGAAATGATTTGACTTGGGGTAGCGTTGCGGGTAGTCTTATTGGAGGTTTAGTAGGCTCTGGTTTACCAAATTTTAATGCAGTCAGTGGAGGTGCTTTTAAAAATGCTATGGCAGAAATTGGTTTTAATTCTGCACAAGGTGCTTTTACTGGATTCTTTTCAGGAATGACACAAGCAGCCATAGACAAAAATCCTGACGCTATTTGGCAAAACACTTTAGGTGGAGCAATAAGTGGTGCGAGCACTTCTATTTTGAATATTGCAACATTTGGGGCAGCAGTGAACTTTGATGATTCTTACATAGGTCATCCTGCGGGAGAAGGTCCTATTTATAGGAAAGGGGGTATTGCTTCTTTATTTAATGGACAAGGTATAAATTGGGGAAGAACAGCATGGGTAAACGGCAGATTGAATAAAGGTGAATTTTTAGAAGCTGGTTTTCTTCACGAAGGGACTCATTGGTGGCAACAAAAATTAGATGGTTTTGGAACATTTTATGGAAAAACAGCAAAAAACTATACTCAATCAAGAATATTACATGGAACCACATGGGCATTATACACAGGGACATATAAGCCTCTCAATTATGAACACATGGCACAAACCATTCAGTATTTGTATTTGAATTCAAAAGGGTACAATTTCCCTATTTCATTTTAATTATGTTGGCTATATGAAAAAGGATTTTTGTCTATTGTTTTTATTTATGTGCTTTTGTTGGACTGGATGTGTTTCTAAAAAATACATCTTTGTTCAAAACAAAACAGAGCATGATATTTATATTTACAAAACAGTAATTTATGATATTCCAGAAAACGACTCTTTAATGAGAATGATAATGCAAAAGAACAGTCTTTATGATAATTATAAAGAAGGTAAATTAACGATGAATTATTATAAAATATTGAAGCCTGATTCATTAGCATTTTTGGATATAGTTCATGGAGAAAAATCAAAAACAGAGTTGATTGATTCAAATAAATATTATTTCTTTAGCCCTCTAATGATTGTATCAAATTCTGACACAATTTGGTTTAGTCAAGAAAAAATAATGCAAAAAGTCAATGAAGCATGGAGTAAAAGAGATTCTAATTCTTCTGTAAAGTTAAAAGCCCATGAAAAAACCCGATTGATATGGGAATTTAGAAATGATTCATTGACTAAATAAGTCTATACCCTGTTCTGCGTAGCGTGTTGAAAATGAATGGTTTGCGTTCGGCTTTCTAAGACATATGCAAGAGAAAAGCAGATTTTTTCTATTTTTCTCTTGCATATGTCTTAGAAAGCCGAACCGGGGCAGGACTAACAGCTGCCACTGCAACCGGTGCCGGTATGATGACAAACGATTTAATAAAATATGGCAGGCTTGAAACTTCCTTTAACGATTACTTAAAAGGAATGGGAGGTGCTGCACTTACTGCTGGATTGTTGTCTTTTGGAAAATCCGTTTATGACTATGCCACATGGGATAGATTTACTGTTGATGAAAAAATGACTAAGATTCAAAATAAATATGGAGAAAATGTCAAATATGATGCTACAATGACGGATAGGGCTGGTCGTTATGTATGGGGAGATAAAGATGTTTATCTTGGACCTGATGCACTTCAAAACAAATCTTGGGCACATTTAACTGCAGAACATGAATTACATCACCTTAGTGATTGGAAGACAAAACTTAATCCACTTGCCTTTGTTATGGATGATAGCTATATGTCAAGTTTTTCGAATCAATCTGAAATAAATGGATATCTGCTGAATGTGTCAAATCGTTCTATCACATCAAGACTTTATATAGGGTCTTACAAGTTTATTCAAAATAATCATGGTTACAAAGGGTCCGTACCCTTTAACCCATTCATACCTTTTAATTATTTATTTTTTTAATAATGATGAAAACGAAAATTTTATTTGCAGTTCTATTTATTTTGAGTTATTTTTCAATATTCTCATTGAGAGCTGACCCTCCTCTTTCTTCATTGACTATTTCAACATCACAAAAAATTGTTAACGATACATTATTTATAACGGCTTCATTAAAAAATAATACAAAAGGAAATTTTCTTTTTATGCCAAATTGTGATTCTAATGTTGCGTATTGGGATGGGAAGTGGAGTGTAGTTGTATTGTACGAGGATAGTATTACCATGATTTTTCGTCCAAGATACTATACTCCTTTACTATCTGATTTTAAAAAGTATTACACCCATTGTAAGTTGAAAAGCGGACAGGAATATACTACCCATTTTTACTTGGCATTCAAAGATTTAATTGAAGCAAAAAGGTGGAGGATTGATCCTGAAGGTACTATTGAGGAGCCTAACGAACAATTTGGAAATTATACTATACAAGTGATGTATCATGACCGATATCCCAAGAAAAACGCCTTAAAGGATGTGGTGGAAAGCAATAAATTGAAAGTCAAATATTTTTAATTTTTTTATTCGACAAATTTGATGAGATATTAAAAACGAAACTGAATGAATAGTGGAATTTCCCAGTTCGTCGTAGTGTGTTGAATATGAAATGCTTGCGCTCGGAATAGTCCCCCGTTCCGCCTTAATCTGTGATTAAGTTGTGAGCAAAGAATGTGTTCGCTGTTGGGCGGCTTTTCCGAAAGCCGTCCGAAAAGATAGTCGTTTTTCAACGACATATAATAAAAAACGGTTTCAAAAGAGACCGTTTTTGTTTATAACACTACGATATTTTTCGTAAAAAACAACTTTAATATAGGTTTTCTATATATATTTGTGACTTTCTTTAACCAATTTATATTTACGTTTATGAGTGCCGATTACAAAATTGACGAAAAAGAAATAAAAAACGACTAATATGAACGCAAAAAAAATATTAATCATTTGTATATGCTTGATTAGCAAATTCACTTTGAGTGGACAAAACATTACTGTTATCGAACAGAATGAAACATTTACGGTTTCCGAAAAACAAAAGGAGTTTTACTACATTGAGAAAGATTTTTCATTAACGGATGACGGATGGATTGCAACGCTGGAAGGATTTTGCACTAACACAAAAAAATCGAATCTCGAACATTTGTTTTACGATTTTTGGGAAACAGCTAATGCAATGGGTGCCAATGCTTTTTTTATTGAAGATTTTTCAAATGCTATGGACACTATTTTCGTAGTTATTTCGATATTTAATTTAACAGAAAAAGAATTAGATGACAATTACGAATTATATTCCTGCAACAAAATCTATGTATTCGGGGATTTGATTACTTCTAATTTCAACACAAAAATTCCAAAAAGTCGAAATATCAGTGTAAATAAGGAGAAAGTAAAAGTTTACCCATTAAGTTATTACGAATATCAAAGTGATATTAACGAAAAAGTTAACATTAGTATCGGAGGAATTTTAGGTAGCGGATACATTCGAAAAGGAGAGACAGGAAAAGTATCAGCTTATCTATCGCTGGGCGGTGGAACAATCAGACCGGCTATCACTCCAATGGGCGGTGTAGGAGTTAATTTCAGTACAGGGAGCATTTATCCGTTAGACATGAATTTCGGTCAGTTTTTGGCAGAGATACTGCAATGACAGAAACATAACAAAAAAATAAGCGCATCTAATATTTTAACGTTTATTCCGCGGATGATGCTCTAAAATTTCGCTACGCAAAAAATCTCTATCCAAATGCGTATATATCTCTGTTGTAGTTATTTTTTCGTGGCCGAGCATCTGTTGTATGGCTCTTAAATTGGCTCCGCCTTCCAATAAATGAGTGGCAAAAGAATGACGAAAAGTGTGTGGACTTACTGTCTTTTTGATTCCTGCGGCTTCGGTTTGTTGTTTGATGATGTGAAAAATCATGATGCGAGAAAGCGCAGTTCCTCTTTTACTCAAGAATAAAATATCTTCGTGTCCTTTTTTTATTTTAATCAAGTGCCTGTCTATCAAATACAATTTGATTTCTTTAATGGCTACAGGCGAAATCGGGACCAATCGTTGTTTGCCGCCCTTTCCTAAAACACGGATAAAACCTTCGTCCAAATACATATCGGAAAAACGCAGGGATATGAGTTCAGACACGCGCAGTCCGCAACTGTAAAGAGTTTCGAGAATCGCCCGGTTGCGCTGTCCTTCGGGTAATGATAAATCTATGGTCGATATGATGTTATTGATTTCCACTACGGTTAACACTTCCGGAAGTTTAAGTCCGATTTTAGGAGATTCCAATAATTCTGTAGGGTCGTTTTGAATATAATCGTCCAAAACAAGAAATTTATAAAACGACTTGATGCCGGAAATAATCCGGGCTACGGAACGGGCATGTATATCCAAATCATACAATTGAGCGACGAATTGCTGTAAATCATTCAAAGAAACTTCTTCAACTTTCTTATTCTCATCCGACAAAAAACGTATCAATTTGTCTAAATCGCTCATATAAGCATCGATGGAATTTCCGGAAAGAGATTTTTCCAACATCAAATGCGCGCGATAAGACGTTATTAAATTATTGTTATGTTTTGTCATATCAATGATTATTGACTATTTTTGCAGTCTAAATGCAAAACAAAGGTAATAAATCAAATATGAAAATTCAAATAATTAACGGGCCTAATCTGAACCTGTTGGGAAAACGGGAACCGGATGTTTACGGTAATACTTCTTTTGATTCTTATCTGCTCTCTTTGAGGAAAAACTATCCCAATATTGCGATAGAATATTTTCAGAGTAATATTGAAGGAGAATTGATAGATAAAATTCATGAAACAGGATTCACTTTTGACGGAATCATTTTGAATGCAGGAGCATACACACATACTTCTATTGCTTTGCATGATGCAATCAAAGCCATAACTACTCCTGTGATTGAAGTACATATTTCGAATGTTCATGCACGCGAGGCTTTTAGGCATGAGTCCAAAATTTCGGCAGTCTGTAAAGGGATTATTGCCGGTTTTGGTATGGATTCATACCGGTTAGCGGTTGAGTCTTTTACCCCTATATCCCCTAAAAGGGACTTTGCTATAGCATAAAATATATAAATTCACTGCCTTAACTCCCCTTAGGAGTTGGGGGTAATTAAATTAATATGTTGAAACATACAAAAATAGTAGCTACTATTTCAGACAAACGTTGTGATGTCGATTTCCTGCAATCTTTATTCAAAGAAGGAATGAATGTTGTACGTCTGAATTCTGCCCATTTAGATGAAGCCGGATTCATTAAAATCATCGAAAATACAAGGAAAGTTTCCAATCGAATCGGAATATTAATGGATACCAAAGGCCCGGAAATCCGTACCACTGTATCCGAAAGTCCAATCGAACTTAAAACCGGAGATACTATAAGAATAATGGGAAATCCGAATGGCATCAGTTCATGTAAATTGCTCTATGTCAGCTATTCTAAATTTGTAGATGATGTAAGAATTGGCAGCCTGATTTTGATTGACGATGGAGAAGTTGAGTTAAAAGTAATTGAAAAGGAGAAAGATGTATTGGTTTGTATGGCGATGAACGATGCCATCATTGGAAGTCGCAAGGGCGTAAATGTCCCGGGACTGAGACTTAACCTGCCATCGGTAACAGAAAAAGACAGGAAAAACATTCGGTTTGCGATCGATGCGGGAATCGATTTTATTGCACATTCTTTTGTGAGAAACAAACAGGACATATTGGATATTCAGCATATTTTGGACGAACAAAACAGTCAGATTAAGATTATTTCAAAAATAGAAAATCAGGAGGGTGTCGACAACATCGACGAGATAATCGATGCGTCTTACGGAATTATGGTTGCCCGTGGAGATTTGGGAATCGAGATTGCTCAGGAGAAAATTCCCGGACTACAACGCATTATTATCCGCAAGTGTATTGCAGCCAAAAAGCCTGTAATTGTGGCCACTCAAATGTTGCAATCGATGATTACCAATCCTCGTCCCACGCGTGCGGAAGTAACCGATATTGCCAACGCGATTTATTATCGTGCGGATGCAGTGATGTTGAGCGGAGAAACTGCTTACGGGAAATATCCTGTTGAGTCTGTGCGTGTTATGGCTCGTGTGGCTCATGAGGCAGAAAAAACCAAATTGCTGGAAAATGACGTTCGGGTACCCATACCAAATGACGATTTGGATGTTACTTCATTCTTGGCGAAACAAGCTGTAAAAACATCGCTAAAATTACATGTAAAAGCCATTATAACCGATAGTTTTACAGGAAAGACCGCTCGTTATTTGGCGGCATTCAAAGGCCGGGCTACCGTATATGCCGTTTGCTACCGAGAAAGAACCATGCGCGAATTGTCTCTGTCTTATGGAGTTTGGGCTGTTCACCGGGAAGACGAACATGATACTAAACAATATTTTATCCATGCGTTGGAACAATTGTTGAACGAAAAAATGATTAATCGCAACGATATGGTTGCTTACCTCGGAAGTAGTTTCGGAGCAGGAGGTTGTACCTCATTTTTGGAACTTAACAATGTAGCGAAAATTTTAGATGCATCGGAGAAATTCAAGTTGCTGACTTTTAATGAATAACTACATCCTCAGCCATATCGACGAAGAAGGCGAACTTTTGGCTCGCCTGAATCGCGATGCGCATGTAAATCTATTGCGTCCGAGAATGCTTTCCGGACACTTGCAAGGCCGCATATTGAAAATGTTTTGCCGGATGCTATGCCCGGAAAGAATATTGGAAATCGGCACTTACACCGGATATGCAACGCTGTGTATGGCAGAGGCTTTGTCTGATACAGGACTTATACATACGATTGAAATCGACGATGAACTCGAAGATTTTATATTGAAATATTTCAATCTGTCGGAGCATAAAGAAAAAATAAAATTACATATAGGCGACGCGCTGAGCATTATTCCCGAACTGGATGAAACTTTCGATTTAGTATTCATCGATGCGGATAAAAGGTTGTATTCCAAATACTATGACTTAATTTTTGACAAAGTACGACCGGGTGGATTGATTATCGCCGACAACACGCTTTGGGATGGGAAAGTGCTCGAAGAGCCGCATCCTACCGACAAACAAACTATCGGCATCCAGCAATTTAACGATAAAATCGCCAACGACAAAAGAATAGAAAAAGTTATAATTCCGTTAAGAGACGGACTCACGCTGATTTGGAAACGACTACTACCTCAAGAACATCAGTTATAAAATAAAGTTTTGAATTATTTTAGAAAATCTTTATCTTTGTGCCGTCAAGATTAAACTTGACGACACACATAAGTGAAACTCATAATCCGATTTTTCATACAAGGGCTGTTTTGCCTGCTTATCTGTTTTATTTCCGTAACGACTATTTACGGACAAAACAGCGATTTTCAGCACAAAAAAGATTCGCTCCTAAAAGTAATCTCATCGACAAAAGGCGAAGAAAAATTAAAAGCATACAGAACATTAACATGGGTAAACCTGCAATTTCCGGAAGAAGAAATTGACTTAAAGTTACAATACATAAACGACTTTATCCGCGAAGCACGTAAACAACAAAACAAAGAATACGAAAGTATAGCTTACCAAAATGAACTTGCTTGCTTGTGGAATTCCTTAATATTTGATAAATTTGAGCAGAAAGCAAACGAATATCTGCCCTTCTTTAAGAAAAATGGTTTCCATAAAAACTACTACGATTATTATAGGGGCCTGTTAGTACTATACGGAACGAGCGGTGGAGATTATAAACGCATGATAGAAGGAGTCAAGCAAATGTATGCAGAAGCCAAACGGGAAGATTATTTATATGGAGTAATCCAAGCAGCCTCTCTAATAGCAGATATATATAAAATGGAAAAACGTTATGACGAAGCAGAAAAATACTATAAAGAAACAATAAAAAATGCGTTAAAACTGATTAAAGAAGAACCCGGACAAGCGGCTAATTATTATTTAGTGTCAAACGGATACGATGGGTTGGCAGAAGCCTTGATTTGTCAAGATAAAATAAACGAGTGTCTTTCTCTAATGCCTGTTTGGAAAAAACATACGATCGACTTTGAAAAAACTTTCAATTATCCAGATCCGGATTTAAGATACTACTATAGATCCTATGCCAACATTTATATTGAAAAAAGAAAATACGACGAAGCCGAGTTATATTGCGATTCCTTGAGCCCAATAATCACCCCTATGGAGTTGTATTTTATATGGAATATTAAAACTGTTATTTGTGAGAACCGTGAAGAGTACGATAGTGCTATTGATTGGATCGATAAAAACATTGATGATTGCACTAATCGCGGAGAATTAAGTTATACGGTTCACTTATTAAAGAAAAAAGCACACATATTAAGCAAAATGGGACGCGCGGAAGAAGCATATTCGGTTTCTGAAATGGCATTTCAGCGCAACGACTCTATTCGTTTGTTGGAAAACAACGCTCAACTCGACGAAATCCGCACCCAATACGAAGTAGACAAACACGTTACCGAAAAGAAACTCCAACACAGTTATTTTATCTCTACCCTCGTTGTCTGCATCGTGTTGGCAATCGCTTTCGGAATTAGAACATACTACAGCCGGAAAGTTACCAAAAAGAACCATACGTTAGCGCAACAAATCAAAGAATTAGCTACCCAACACGAAGAGCGAATAAATGAGATGCTTGTCAAAACCTCTTTGGCCCCGGAAATAGAAAATCCGGAAACAATCGACAACGACTTATGTGTCGAAAGCCGCATGGATAAATTGTGTATCGCTGTCCGCAACTTTTTGTTCAAAGATAAGATTTACCGCGACTCTACCATTACTCAAGATCTTGTGATTGAACGTTTAGGGACAAACAGAAGAATGTTTTCCGAAACAATGGAATCCTGTCTTAAAATGCAATTTAAAGATTACGTCAACTTTCTTCGCCTGAAGGATGCCATACAGTTGCTCGAACGATCCGACCTGTCGATAGAAGAAATTTCTGATACGGTAGGTTTCGGAACCGTGCAAAATTTCCGACGACAATTTAGTTCCAAATACAACATGGCTCCAAAAGATTATCGAAATTCAATAAAAACAACCGTTCCCACTGCCTGAAAAATTAAATACAATCAAATTTGTACAAAAATGTTCCGTTTTTGCACAATTTTGTTCCGTCGTTTTCTAACCTACCGTTTTACCTTTGCACTATAAATAAATTGTCGAGAAAAAGAAATTAATGCAATTTACTCACACATTTTTAAAAAAATTCAAACTCATTATCTCCGGTGTTTCCTTTTTCATTGTTAAGAAATTTGGCAGTCCATATTTGTGAAAATACGGCAATAGACTTTTTGTAAAAAAAGTTTCTTTTTTATCTTTTTTATTTATGTGTATGATAAGGAACACCGGAGTTTTTTACAATTGACAATTAATAATTAACAAACAATGCATATTAAAAATGAAAAAAGAAAATGATTATGAAAACTATTCAAAAATTAAAAGTCTTAATCACATTAGTGGCCTTAATGTCGGTAGCTACCACACATGCACAAGTAAAAATAGGTCAGGATACAGAGCCCGTTAAAGGCACTGCGTTGGAATTAAACAGCAATACAGGAGGTTATATTGGCAGTTTGCGATTAACTAATGTTTCTTTAGCAACTATAACCGATTTAACACCGTTTAGCGAAAAACCTGTAAATTTAGCAGATTTGAAAGGAGCAATCGTCTACAACACAAACGCAGCTCTAAAAAATGATGCGGGAGTAACCACCGGAATCGGTGTTTATTATTGGGATGGCGCAAAATGGATAAAAGAAATCAGTGCCTCTGATACTGTAACTGCCGATAACGGATTAACACGTTCTACTTCAGGCACAAAACCAATTCAATTGGGTGGCACATTAATTAAGAATACCACTATTGAAACCGATTTAAATCAATTAATTTTTGATTATAGTAAAAGCATTTACACTTATCCTATAATCTTTAATGCTAATAAAAATACCTCCTTAAAAGACAGTGCCGTAGTGTTCTCTAAAGGATATGTTGGTATTGGCAATTCTAATCCTGTTTATAAACTCGACATCAAAACAGTTGGTACAACTCCCGGATTCAAACTCGTTGACGGAACGCAAGGAAATGGCAAAGTGCTGACATCTGACGGCCTCGGAGTAGCAACATGGAAAGATCCTGTTAATGATATTGCTACTGCCGATAACGGATTAACCCGACTTACAACAGGTACGAAACCGATTCAATTGGGTGGCACATTAATTCAGAACACGACCGTTAGAACGAACTCTCTCGACAACACTAACCAATACAGTTTTACACTTAATTCTAATGGTCTTTCGGCCAATAGCTTTGTTTTTCGTGAAGGAAGGGTGGTTCTCGGCACAACGAGTACATCTCCTAATTACAGATTATCTGTTTACGACGGCTTGTCAGTCGGTAGTGGAGAAACTTTTGTAAATGACAGATTGAAAATCGGAGTTAACATAGAGAACTATTTTTTAAATATACTAAATTATAAATTAAATGTAGGTGGAAGTGTTTCTGTACATGACACTTTGATAGTTCGTGCGAGATCCAACCCTTATAAATGCATATTTGATGTAGGTTATACCAGTGCTGATAAATCTCATTTTACCGGCCTGGTGGGTATTGACGTTGACCCAAAATATCCCTTACATACATGGGGAAGCGCTGCCCTTGCACAATCAACTGGCAGTCAACAAAATGTATGGATAGGACATTCCGGACAAAGACACCCCGGCTCAACATATAATGAAGGAGGAAGATTAGGTATTGGAGTTGATCCGGGCACTATACCTGCTGCAAAACTTCACATAAAAGAGGGTCACATGGTGCTGGAAGGCGATTATTATGCACCTCTCATGCGCATAGTCAGCCGCGTAGCGCAACCTAGCCCCCCAACCAACATATTGGGTGGTGTATTATTTGGCAGGGACTATGAAATGGCTCCGGAACCACATGCCAGCGGTTACGGTTCTCAAATTGCAGCGTTTGCCGGCATTTACGGAATAGAAGAAAAAAACACTGATGGTACTTTTAGAGGACAATTACAATTCAGAACAACTCCAAATCAAGCATCTAAAATAGATATAATAAGTATGAAAATTGATGGTTTCGGAAATGTAGGTGTCGGAGCAGGATTTAATGATAATTATACAAATCCTACACATATCCTACACATTAAAACAAACGGCACAAAAACAATTCCTGTCGCAGGTTTCAGACTCGAAGACGGAACGCAAACCGATAAATATGTGCTGACTTCCGACAAAGACGGAGTAGGCACATGGCAACCGGCCGGTGCCGTCGTCGAACCTTGGAACCGAATGAGAACAACTACTCCATCAATCAACAATAATGACAGTTCTTATATAATGGCAAGAGTAGCTATCGGGGCAGATAGACCTGCTTTTATTCGTCATACGGATTATTATGACTACAGTAAAAATTCGGATTTAGCTCAATTTTCCGTTGTAGGTGGAGATGCTTCTATCAATGGAGTTGACGTTGGTCGAGGAAGAGATAACGTTCATTCAAATACTGCTATGGGTGCAGGTGCGTTGGCAAGAATTGACTCTCCAAATGGGGAATTTGGTGTGGGAGACAGAAATACTGCATTCGGCAGCAGAGCCGGATGGCGGTTAACAACCGGAAACACGAATACATTATTAGGTGCTGGGGCCGGGGCATTTATAACAACCGGCAGTAATAATATCGCTATTGGATTCAATGCAGGGGAGAGTACTATAAAAAATGAGGAAGACGATCAGCTTGCTATCGGGCATTTCATTTTTGGCACAAATGGCGATAACTCAAACAATGCAAAAGTAGGTATTGGGACATCAATTCCTCTTCAAAAACTGCACGTTGCCGGATCGACTTATACTACAGAAAATGCATGGATTGATGGTCGTATTGGTATAAAAGTTCCTCAAGGGACAAGACCAAGAGGTGCATTACATATTATTACAGAAGTAAGTGACTATAATTACGAAGAAAATGAAAAACAGAATGATATTGAAATTGAAACATTCAGGGCAGCTGAGATGGATGCTCGATTTGGCTCTCCGTCACTCCAGTTTAGAGCTTCAAGAGGAACTTTTGAGGAGAATTCAGCGGCTTTAAATGGAGATTTAATTGGCATGATTTGTTTTAGGACAAACCGAATAGAAGGAAATGCTGCAGCGTTCATTGAAGCTACTTGCTTAGGGAATGATAAAGCAAAATTGATTGTAAAAGCAGAACAACTTCTTACTGATAAAGCTTGGGAAATAGATTCAGATCGCCGTTTAAAAACAAATATTACTCCATTAAAATACGGTTTATCGGAAGTTATGAAATTAAATCCGGTAAATTATGAGATGAAAAATAATTCGGGCGTTTCGCGTGTAGGTTTTATTGCACAAGAAGTTAAACCGATAATACCGGAAGTTGTTGGCGGTACGGAAGGTGACCTCGACAAAGGCGAAACATTGTCTATCGCCTACAGCGATTTTGCCCCCATTTTAACAAAAGCCATTCAAGAACAACAGCAAATGATTGAGGCACAGCAAGTGCAAATAGAGTTGCTGCTAAAAATTAACGAACAGTTAGAGGCTCGCTTGAAAGCATTGGAGGCAGCAAAATAATTTATCGAAAACACACATAAAGCATAGGGCGTATAGATTTTATTTCTATGTGCCCTTATGTATTTACACCAGTTTCTGCTCCCTTAATACAAATAAAAGTTTTAATTTTTTTCAAAAAATTATCACAGAAAAAGAATATTTCCGTAACTTCGTTGGCTATTAACAAATATAGAGTGAAAAATTGGAAAATACAAGATTACAAAAAATAGGTCGGTTGCTGCAAAAAGAATTGGGAGAGATTTTTTTGCTGCAAACCAAAGCAATGCCGGGAGTATTAATATCGGTAAGCGAAGTAAGAGTAAGTGCAGATTTAAGTATCGCGAAAGCATATTTGAGCATTTTCCCTTCGGAAAAAGGACAAGAAATCATCAAGGCTATAACGGAAAATACCAAAGCAATCCGTTTCGACTTGGGACAAAGAGTAAGATTACAGTTGCGGAAAATTCCCGAACTGCAATTCTTCTTAGACGAATCAATTGATTATCTCGAAAATATCGACAAACTTTTAAAAAATAATGATTAGTGATTAATGTTTAATGATTAAAAGTTGATGTTCAATCTTTTCTATCATTAAACATTAATCATTAACCATTAATCATTATCCATGAAATTGTCATTTTTTATTGCCCGACGGTACCTCTTTTCCAAGAAGTCACATAATGCCATCAATATTATATCGGCAGCGGCAGTCTGTGGAATAGCTGTTGCCACAATAGCTATGGTATGTACCTTATCGGTCTTTAATGGATTTCAGGGTTTGGTTTCCGATATGTTCAGCCTGTTCGATCCGGAAATTAAAATAACTCCGGCCAAGGGCAAGGTCTTTGATTCACAATCGGAGGGGATTTTGAAAATAAAACAAATGCCCGAAATCGTTGTGTTTTCGGAAGTATTGGAAGATAACGTTTTGCTGAATTATCACGATCGTCAGGTTCCTGCCACGCTCAAAGGAGTTTCGGCTAACTTTGCAGAACTTGTTCCTATCAACACCGCACTTATCGATGGTCATTTTCAACTGACAGATGAAATCGGGAACAATTACGCAACATTGGGGCTCGGATTAGCCACCAAACTAGGAATCAATGCCGGTTTTGTTTACCCGATGGAAGTGTATGCTCCCAGACGGAATGCAAAAGTGAATATGCTCAATCCGGTGGGATCTTTTGTTCAAGAATATTTGTATATAAGCGGAGTCTTTCTGATTAATCAACCGAGTTACGACGATAATCTGGCCATCGCGCCCATCGAATTAACCCGCATTCTCTTCGATTACGATACAGAGATTAGTTCGTTAGAACTTAAATTCAAAGAAGGAACCAATATCGACAAATCGCAAAAGAAAATAGAACAAATTCTGGGAGATGACTACATTGTTCAAAATCGTTACCAACAGCAAGAAGCATCGTTTCAGATGATGAATATTGAAAAATGGATGACATTTCTTATCCTTTGTTTTATTTTAGTAATAGCTGTTTTTAACGTAATCGGGTCGCTTTCTATGTTGATAGTGGAAAAGCAAAAAGATGTGATTACATTACGAAATATGGGAGCCGATAATCGGCTTATTTCGTGGATTTTCTTGTTTGAAGGCTGGTTGATTTCCATTTTGGGTGCCATCATCGGTATCGTTATCGGCTTATCACTTTGTCTTCTTCAACAATATTTCGGATTATTGAGACTGGGAGATGCAGGTGCCTTTGTGGTTGATGCTTACCCTGTGGTCGTAAAAGCCGGTGATGTCTTTTCTGTTTTTATTACAGTATTGATTATCGGATTTTTAGGAGCCTTATATCCCGTTCGTTATTTATCTAAAAAATGGTTACAAAAAACTTAAATATACCATGGAACAATTTTTACATATCCCGGAAAATTACAGTCAACTTTTTTTAGTTGTGATTTTTTCATTGGTAATAGGATTATCACAGCGAAAGTTGCAAATGAAGAGCGATGAAAATGAACCTTTTTTCGGCTCCGATCGCACATTTACACTTATTGGATTATTAAGTTATATTCTCTATATCATTGATCCGGTAACAAAGATTTTTTGGGGATGCGGAGGTGCGGCATTGCTAATCATATTAGGTTTTAATTACTATTTCAAGTTGTACCATCTGCGTCGTTACGGAATAACTACCATTGTTATTGCACTTATCACCTATTGTATTCCGGCATTAATCATGACCCAACCTTTCGAATTTAGTCTGTTGGTATTGGTTATTGTGTTGTTGCTCACAGAGATGAAAGAAACATTTATCTCCTTTGCCAACCGCATGAATAACGATGAAATTCTGACTTTGGTCAAATTCATTATTATAGCCGGTATTATATTACCCATTCTCTCTAACGAACGCATTATTGCTGAGGTAGATCTGACTCCCCGTAAAATATGGATGTCTACGGTGATAATTTCCGGGATGTCTTATGTCAGCTATTTATTGCAAAAATTTGTATTTCATAGTTCGGGATTGCTCGTGGCAGGTATACTTGGAGGATTATATAGTAGTACGGCTACTACCGTAGTGCTATCCCGCAAGAGTAAGAAAGCTCCGGAAAGCCTGCGTTACCAGTATAGTGGAGCTATTGTTATGGCTACCGGTATGATGTTTGTCAGGGTTATGATTCTATTGTTCATTTTTAATATGGGATTGTTTCTTCAAACATGGTACTATTTTGTTTCGCTATTTATGATAATTACCGGAGTCGGTTTAGCTATTTATTACTATAAACCACCTACAGCCGAACAGCTACAAAATTTCAAGACAGAAAACGATACGAATCCTTTAGAGTTCAGAGTAGCTTTGATTTTTGCTGTGTTATTCGTGGTGTTTACATTGGCTACTTTTTATACCATACAGGAGTTTGGAACGTATGGATTGAAAGTGTTGTCATTTGTAGTGGGGGTTACAGATGTTACGCCATTTATAATAAGTTTATTCCAAGGAGGCTACGAAATAACTGCAAGTACAGTCATATCAGCCGTATTTTTGTCCTTATTGAGTAATAATATTGTTAAATTAGGCTATGGGTTAGCTATTGGACCGAAGAGAACCCGGAAGCCATTAATTGTAGGTTTTGCCATAGCTTGCGTAGCTACATTGATAGTGTTATTAATCGTATAACCCCTAAATCCCCTAAAGGGGACTTTAGAGCATGAAAAGACTGCTGATTACAAATATTTAACTGCCGCCAAGGTCCCCTTTAGGGGATTTAGGGGTAAAATTAACTATATAATTTATGAAAATAGGAGTTCCAAAAGAAGTTAAAAACAATGAAAATCGAGTTTCATTGACCCCGGGCGGCGCCCAAGCATTGATTCAACACGGACATGAAGTTTATATTCAGTCAAGCGCCGGTATAAATAGCGGATTCAGCGATGAGACCTATGCCAAAGTAGGCGCAAAAGTTCTTTCCGAAGCTAAAGATATTTATGCTAATACAGAAATGATTTTCAAAGTAAAAGAACCTATTGAAAGCGAATATGAATTAATTCGTCCCGGTCAATTATTGTTTACTTATTTTCATTTCGCAGCAGATGAATCGCTTACAAGAGCAATGATGAAGAGCAATGCTGTTTGTTTGGCTTATGAAACGGTTATCAAACCCGACAACTCTTTGCCTTTATTGATTCCGATGTCGGAAGTAGCCGGAAGAATGTCTATCCAACAAGGAGCAAAATATTTGGAAAAACCACAACACGGAAAAGGAATCCTGTTAGGTGGTGTTCCGGGAGTAAAACCGGCCAATGTATTGATTTTGGGTGGTGGTGTCGTAGGAACTCAAGCTGCTTTAATGGCCGCAGGTTTGGGCGCTCATGTTACTATCATGGACACATCGCTTCCCCGTTTACGTTATTTGAGCGAAATTATGCCGGCGAATGTCGACACGATGATGTCGAACCGTTACAATATTGAACAATTCCTGCCGTCTGTCGATTTAGTGGTGGGAGCAGTATTGATTCCGGGCGCCAAAGCTCCTTATCTAATTACGAAAGATATGTTGCCGCTGATTCCGAAAGGTTCTGTTTTAGTGGATGTCGCTATTGACCAAGGCGGATGTTTCGAAACGTCGCATCCGACTTCCCATACAAATCCGGTGTATGAAGTGGATGGAATTCTTCACTACTGTGTAGCCAATATTCCCGGAGCCGTTCCGGTAACTTCAACGGTAGCTTTGACAAATGCAACCTTACCCTACGCCTTACTGTTGGCTGATTTGGGTTGGGAAACCGCTTGCGAAAAACATGCCGACTTGCGCGAAGGATTGAATATCGTTCATGGAAAAGTGGTAAACAAAGCCGTTGCAGAAACGTTTGGCATTTGAAATAACCATCAAAGTCTACACTGCAATATAAAAAATAAGTTAATTTATAAAAAATTAAGTTACCTTTTCAAACCAACAAGCGATTCAATTGTTATATAATTAAAGTAGCATATTGCATATTTTAATATATAAGAATTATGGTCGAATGGTTTGTAAAAACATTGCAAGGCAATCCCGAATTAGCTATTTTTTTGGTATTAGCACTGGGTTTTGCTGTCGGTAAAGTTAAAATCAAAAGTTTTTCTTTAGGAAACGTCACCAGCGTATTGTTGGTAGGTGTATTGGTGGGACAACTGGACATACCGGTAACTCCTCTCGTAAAATCGGTATTCTTCTTAATCTTCCTGTTCGCAATAGGTTATAGTGTAGGACCGCAATTCGTACATTCCTTAAAAAAAGAAGGATTACCGCAAGTCGGATTTTCTTTCATTCTTTGTTCAGCTTGTTTACTCGCAGCATGGGTAATTTCGTTGATTGTGAAATTTGATGCCGGAAGTGCCGCAGGTTTGTTCGCCGGTGCCAACACTATCTCTGCCGTTATCGGAATTGCAACCGATACTATCAAACAGTTGGGAATGAGTGCCGAACAAACCACTACGATGAGCAACCAAATTATTGTTGCGTATGCCGTAACTTATATTTTCGGGACGGCTGGTACAGCATGGTTTCTGGCTACTATCGGTCCTAAATTATTGGGAAAAGACATTTTAAAACGAACCAAAGAATACGAAGCCAAGCTTGGTGGCTCTATTGTCGAAGAAGACCTCAACTTAGAGCACGCTTACGATGGAGCATCTTTTCGCGTAATAAAAACAGGCGGAGACTACTTTAACCAACAAAGAACTGTCGAAGAAATCGAAAACATGCTGGTCAAGAAAGGACAACCTGTATATATAGAGCGAGTTAGAAAAGCATCCGGAGAAATTATTCAAGAACCCTCTCTTGATTTAAAAATAAACAAAGGAGACAATCTGGTATTAAATGGCCCCATCGAAGCATTAATAGAAGACGAAGCTTTTGTCGGTGTCGAAGTGGCTGATGTCGAATTATTGGATTTTACGGCAGAAGTGCTAAAAGTACTTGTTTCCAATAAGTTAGTATGCGGAAATTCAGTCCAACAACTAAAAACATGCAAACAACGTCACGGAGTCACTATCCGGAAAGTAAAAAGAGGAAATGAATTTATTCCGCTTTTGAGAGGCGTAAAGATACAACGCGGAGACATTATTGAATTAGAAGGACGAAAAATCGATGTAGACCGTTTCGCATCTTATTTAGGCTATGCCGAAAGAGCAACAAACTCTACCGATATTCTCTACATGGGAGCAGCCATATTTTTGGGAGGATTATTCGGAACTTTGGCAATACATGCCGGAAGTATTCCATTGAGCCTAAGTGCCAGCGGAGGAGTATTAATCATGGGAATTATCTTCGGTTGGTTACGTTCGCTCAGACCTACATTCGGAGCCATACCCGAACCGGCAATCTGGCTGATGAATAACCTTGGGTTGAATATGTTTATTGCCGTAGTCGGACTTCAAGCCGGTCCCGATTTTATCGCAGGATTAAAAGCTTCGGGAGTAACACTGTTCGTAGCAGGAATATTTGCCAGCCTCATACCTCTTCTCATAGGCCTTTTAGCAGGACGTTATATATTCAAATTCGAACCGGCCATCACATTGGGAGCCTGTGCCGGCGCGCGAACAACAACGGCAGCATTGGGTGCAATAGAAGAATCGTTGCAAAGTAAAGTCCCTGCTTTATCCTATACAACAACTTATGCTGTGGGCAATACCTTACTCATTGTTTTCGGAGCAGTAATTGTGTTGCTAACTGGTTAGATTCCTCACTGCGTTCGGAATGACGGGAATGCAAACAATCAGAGAGGCGTCATTGCAAACGCAGTGAGGAATCCAACCTCAACTAAATGACATTACATTAAAATCCTTATTATCATGGAAATCGAAAAATTAAAAACATCACGCCACAAGGAAGAGCAATTGGAGCAATTAAGCCCGTTTGAATTGAAAGACAGCCTCATCCATTTGGCATCCGAACATGAAAACGAATGTTCGAGAAAAATATTGGATTGCTCACACAGTATGCTGAACGCAGGCAGGGGAAATCCGAACTGGACAGCCACCATTCCTCGCGAAGCTTTTTTTACATTAGGACAATTCGGCATCGAAGAATGTAAAAGAGCGATGAAACACGATTCCGGCATTGCTGGTATCCCACAGAAAAAAGGAATCGCCAAACGTTTCGAAACTTTTTTGAAAAACAACAAGCAATTACCCGGCATCTCTTTGCTGAAAGGGATATATGAATATGGCATCAAAAAACACAATTTTGTAGCCGACGATTGGGTGCATGAACTTGCCGAAGGAATCATAGGCGACCAATACCCAAGTCCCGAACGCATGTTGAAGCACACTGAAATCATCGTACACGATTACCTGATACAAGAAATGTGCGGCAACAAACCTCAACGGAGCGGTAAATACGATATATTCGCTGTAGAAGGCGGAACGGCTGCCATGTGTTATATTTTTAATTCGTTAGTAGAAAACGGTTTGCTAAACAAAGGAGATAAAATAGCGATTGCAGTACCTGTTTTTACTCCTTACTTAGAAATTCCCGAATTAGAAAAATTCAACTTTGAAGTAATATTTATTAACGGCTCCGCCAAAGACGATAATGGCAATTCGAACTTTCAATATCCCGATACAGAATTGGATAAATTGGGAGATAAATCAATCAAAGCATTTTTTGTGATCAACCCAAGCAATCCGACTTCGGTACAAATCTGCGAAAAATGTCGTCGCTATCTTGTTAAGGTCGTTAAGAATCTGAATCCAAATTTGATGATTGTAACAGACGACGTATACGGCACATTTGTACCGGGATTTAATTCGTTGATGAATGAACTTCCCGGCAACACATTGTGCGTCTATTCTTTCTCCAAGTATTTTGGTGCAACAGGTTGGCGGTTGGGGGTTATCGCACTGTATGAAGACAATATTTATGACAGTATGATTTCTGCTTTTCCCGAAAAAGTAAAAGAAATGCAAGCTAAGAAATACGAAACCCTGACACTTCGTCCCGAAAAACTAAAATTCATCAACCGCATAGTCGCTGATAGTCGGTTAGTCGCATTGAATCATACTGCAGGACTTTCATTACCTCAACAAATACAAATGATGTTGTTTTCCGCATTCGCCTTATTAGACAAAGAAAACGTATACAAAAACGACTGCAACAACATTATACAAAATCGCTACAGTCTGTTTTGGGAAGGAATGAACATGCCTGTTTATCCCGACCCGAATCGTGCTGCCTATTATTGCGAAATAGACATTCACGAATGGGCAATGAAAAACTACGGAAAAGAATTTATCGATTTTCTCGAAAAGAACTTTGAGCCTGTAGATATTGTTTTCCGGCTGGCAGAAAAATCAGCTATCGTGTTACTAAACGGAGGTGGTTTTGCCGGTCCCGAATGGTCTGTAAGAGTTTCGTTGGCCAATCTCGAAGACAATGACTACAGCACCATCGGAAAAGAACTTTCGGCAACAATGAATGATTATGTAGAAGCTTGGAAAAATATAAAAAAGTGAAAAGTGCGTAGCACTTAGGTATTTATAGCCGTGTGCGAAAGCGCACGGGAATTGAAAATTTAATAAAATGACGTGTATGAAAAAGATTCAATTTATTTTAATTGCGTTATTATGCGCAACATTTATTGCCAATGCAGCACAAAAACCGACAGTTTATGTATTGGCAACAGGAGGTACAATTGCCGGAACAGGAGCTACACAGGTAGCTGCCGGATATACAGCCGGAGCAATTACCGTAGACCAGTTATTGAGTGCCGTACCCGAAATTAAAGACATTGCCAATATTAAAGGCGAACAAATTGTCAATATCGGCAGTCAAGACATGAACGATGAAGTTTGGTTGAAATTAGCCAAACGTGTAAACCAATTATTAAGCCAAGGAGATGTAGATGCAATCGTAATTACACATGGAACTGACACGCAAGAAGAAACTGCTTATTTCTTAAACCTGACCGTAAAAAGCGATAAGCCTGTAATTTTGGTTGGCTCTATGCGCCCCTCTACTGCAATCAGTGCAGACGGTCCGAGAAATATTTACAACGCTGTAGCTTGTGCCGTTGATAAATCATCAATAGGAAAAGGTGTAATGGTAGTCATGGACGATAGAATCTTGGGAGCTGACGACATATCCAAGACCAATACACTAAGCGTTAGTACATTCCAAAATCCAAATTTCGGAGAATTGGGCATTATGTACAACGGAAAACCTAATTACTCCCGAGAATCAATGAAACGTCATACCACGAAATCGGAATTTGACGTAACCAATTTAGATAAACTTCCTCAAGTAGAAATTATCCTCAGCTATTCTAATGCTACCGACCTTTTCGTAAATGCAGCTGTTAATGCCGGTGCAAAAGGCATTGTAACTGCCGGGGTCGGAAACGGGAACATGACTACTGTTATGCAAAACGCTTTGGCCAATGCTGTAAAAAAAGGCGTTGCTGTTGTCCGTTCTTCCCGCATCACAACAGGCCCTACTGCTCAATGGGATGAAATCGACGATGATGCATTAGGTTTTTCTGCATCTTGGTTTGTTAATCCTTACCGCTCTCGCGTATTGCTAATGTTGGCGTTAACAAAAACTACCGACTACAAAGAAATTCAACGAATGTTTACAGAGTATTGAAATTAATAATTTAGATTGCTTCGTCCCTCGCAATGACGGGAAACTCAAGATTAGTGCGTCATTGTGAGGGACGAAGCAATCCATAAATTAAAACTACAAATATCATGAAAAGAATATATACAGCAATATATGCTATTTTATTAATAGCGAGTGTATCTGCACAAGAACGGGAAAGTCATAAAATATTTGAAAGGTTGATTTGGGATGATAAAATGCTCAACGTCATGCTGGATACCCGCAACGATTTACGGGCAGATTTTCAGGATGGTGATTTAACCAATGCATCGTTTGGGGCTCAAACCATCAAACTTTGGTTTGTGGGAGACATAATTCCGGGAGTACGTTACCGACTAAGACACCGGTTGAATAAACCGCAAAATCCGCTTCGTGAAGGCTATTCGGCTGCTACCGACCAAGCTTGGATTGCTTTTGATGCAGGCGAGAAATGGACATTTACCATTGGTAAACAATCTGTTCAATTCGGAACATTTGAATATGACTACAATCCTGCCGATGTTTATGTGCCAACTATGTGCTTCGACGATTTGGATGCCTATAAAACCGGTGTAAATGTGGCTTATAAAATTTCGAAACAAACGCTGAACTTTCAGGTCATCAACTCCGACGCTCCTCAATTTGCAAGTAGCGAATATGCTCAAAAAGCATTTGCCGGACTTTTTTTGTGGGAAGGGGATTTGTTCGATGGAAAATTGAAAACACGTTGGGGATATGGCGCATTTCAGCACAACAATGATAAATTTTTCAGCTGGACTACCATCGGCACACAATTAAATTTGGGGAAATTCACAGTCGAAATGGACTATTACAACGGAGAGCGCTACATGGATTACGGATATGTGGTGAATAATGATAATTTGGGACTACGCCATGTGCAAGACCAATCCGTATCGCTGAACATGAAATATGATTTTGGAAAAATAAAACCGTTTCTTAAAGAAGTCTGGAACCACCGCTACGACAAAGATTTTGGCCGCAATGCTTACGAAAACATGAGCATACAGGCAGTCATCGAATATTATCCATTCACTAACCAATACACCAAAGACTTCCGTTTCCATGTTATGTATGCATACGGTTATACCAATTTCCGGGGAAATTTTTCCGACTTGAGTGATCAAAACAATCAATCTCTATTAGTTGGGATGAGATGGTTATTTAAGGTTAAATAAATTATTTCCTTTTCATCATTATAAAGAAGGCTGCCAAATGGACAGCCTTTTTGTTGTGTAAACTCTCCTAATTAAAAATATACCGAAGACTGAATTGCATTTGAAAAGTAGACTGAAAACTTTCCAATTTGCGGAATGTCTTACTTGGCATCTCAGTTGTACCTGTTATGGGATTAAAATGGAAAGTTGGAACAACGGCACCATCAGCTGTAATATCATTGACATTAGTTACTTCCAACAATTGACTTTGAGACATGCTCCAGTAATTTCCCCATTTCGGATTAAGCAAGTTACCCATGTTGACAATATCAAGTCCGAGCTGGAGTGTGTGATTTGTCTTTCCTGCCTTGATAGTAAAATCTTGCGTAAATCTCATATCGAAAGTATGCACCCATGGGAGTATAACGCCATTCCTTTCGGCATGTTGTCCCTTATGGTTTCTAAGATAAGAATCCTGTTCAACATATCGAAAGAAAGCATCGCTTTGTTCTTGTGCCGTATAAGTTACAGCGTTGACACCGGAGCCAACAGTTGCATCCACAAATTTAATTTCGCTTGGATCTTTGGGTATGTAGATAAGATTAATGCCGGTATTAAAAGGATTAGTATATGTATAAGAAGCCCTACCACCATTTCCGCCAATATAGAATATAGAGGTAGTAAAGCTTTTATATCTATAAGAAAATGATCCAATCAAGTTGTTGGGCATTACATAACTTGCATATCCGAGTTCAGGTGTATTAGAGCCATTCACCGTAGTATAGTTGCGCCATAGACTAAAAGACTGGTCTCCGTATCCATCGAACAGGCTTTTTGCCCAAGATCGTGTATAAGCAAGCATTCCCGATACTCCTTCCCAAATTTCTTTTTCGAGTTTAAAAGTGAGTGAACTGTAGTGACCATTGTTCTTCACATTGTGGATTAAAAGCGGCTGTGCTCCACTATTGCCGTTCTCGTCCGGCTGACCGTCACTATTGAGACGGTGGATGAACTGAGTCGCGTCATTAGGATATATTAAACGGTGGTCGGGATAACCGGAAATATTCATGGGCTTGGGTTCGATAAGTCCTTCATTGCGTATCATTACGGCATTAATATCCTTGTTGTATACTCCTTCAATACTTGCCTTGAAACCCATAGGCAACTGAAAATCAACTGCAAGCGATGTTTTCCATGTAGAAGGCATCTTAAAGTCGGGATCCATAACGGTGAATCCTCCGGTAGGAATACTTGTCCCGGCCGGTGGCTGTACTGCAGGAAGATATGCTTTCGGGTCGGGATTGAATGGACCGACGTTGGCTGCAATGTCAGCAGCAGTTCGGTATTCCACAGTGGTTTGAAGCATTCCGGCATCTCCCGATTGTGAACATATCCATACAAAAGGTATGCGTCCGGTAAATATGCCTGCTCCTCCGCGGACTACAATTTTGCGATCTCCTGTCGCGTCGTAGTTGAATCCGAAACGTGGTGAAAACATGATGCGCTGTTTGGGCATCACTGCCGTATTGTAGTGATTGCCATTGAAGTCAAGCTTCAAAATCATCGGATGTGTCTGCAAAACTTCCGGGAATGCAGGATATGTGGGAAGATCGAAACGAAGACCTCCGGTAATGTTAAGTCTGTCGCCAATTTTTGCCTCGTCTTGAAGGTAGAGACTATATTGTTCAAACTTGAAACCCGGGAATACCAGCTTATATCCGGGTGCATTGGAAAAAGTAATTGAATAATACGCAGGGTTGGCTCCGTTCACAAAGTCATTCCATGAATTAAATGCATAATAACCGGTACCTTGGCGCATGAATCCATTTCGAATATGATTCGTTTCATAACTTAAGCCGAGCGTAAAACTGTTTATCCCCAAGTCATACTTCAATTCATCGGTAATATTCCATGTTTTTACTTGACGCAAATTATTATAGGAAAAAAGTTCTGTCCCGAAACTTGTATAAACTGCATTATCTTTGATTATGTCGACAAAAGGAAATGTTTTTCCGTTAGTACTTCGAGGTTCATCCTGATAAGAGTAAGTAACACGCAAAAGATTGTTTAACCTTCCTTGCAGAAAGTATGAATTTAATTCTCCTGAAAATGAACTAAAATTAAAATGCTGAAAGTAACCGGTATTTCGATACCACATCGCATTCATGTTTTGAATATTATCGTTGACAGGACTGCGGCCACCACCGGGAGCATAATCAAAAGGTAATGGCGATGATGCAGATGGATATTGGGGAACCTTGGAATCCATGTGACTGTAGCGCAAATTAAGTTTGTGGTCGGAAGTGATATTCCAGTCAATACGGGCCAGATATTTTTTACT
Organism: Dysgonamonadaceae bacterium; assembly: GCA_031253625.1. Lineage (GTDB taxonomy): Bacteria > Bacteroidota > Bacteroidia > Bacteroidales > Azobacteroidaceae > JAIRVZ01. The sequence goes on along the minus strand of JAIRVZ010000061.1, from coordinate 15,974 downwards.
TGGGCTTTCGAACGAATAGTTTTGGTATGGCCCCGTTGAATAGCCATAAGTATCATGAAGGTATTTGCTCATCATATTCATATCGCTTACCGTTGGTCGTGCAATGGTTGTTCCTACAGCTACTCCATCTTCCGATGCTACGCGGACAGGCCCCGGAGCGATAGTATTTTGAGTTTCGTAGTTCACAAAGAAAAACAACTTATCCTTCAAAATAGGACCTCCGAATGTAACCCCGTATGAATTGGTCTTCGAAGCAGGCTGGTTAATGTAAGTATCTCCCACTTTGTTTCCTTGGAGGCGATCGTCGGTCATATAAGTATAAAGCGAGCCTTTGAAATCGTTTGTTCCCGATTTAGTTACTGCATTGATATTGGCACCAATGAATCCGCTTTGTCTTACATCGTAGGGAGTGAGGCTTATGGAAATTTGTTCAACCGCTTCAAGCGAGATAGGCGTGCCATCACCGGGCAGGTTTTGCCCGATACCAAAGGCATTGTTAAGTGCAGCTCCATCAACGGTAACAAAGTTCTGTCGATAATTACCTCCTCCAATAGCCAGTCCGTCAGCTTGGGGTGTAAAACGCATCACATCATTGACTTTCCGGTTAATGCTTGGCATTAAGCTAATATCCCTTGCCGACACATTAGTGATTGCCCCCGCATTGCTGGTTAACATATTCGAATTTTTGGAATTGGAGGAAACTACTACTTCCAGTAAATCAAATGATTCAACATTTGTTAGAATATCTAAAACTAAATCTCTTGACAAGGCAAGATTTACATTCTCAATTTTAACCTCTTGATAACCCAACGATCTGACAACCACTAAATAAGGCCCTCCTGAACGCATATTCAGCATCCTATAGTTTCCTTCATTATCAGTAAAAGCCGAATATTGACTGTTAGTCGGCGTATGAACAGCCACAACTACTGCCGTTTCAACAGGCGAGCCTTCGGAATCCGTTACCCGTCCGCTAATAGATGATGTTGTAATTTGTGCATAAGATAATGTTCCCTCAATGAGCAACATTAACAATAAAAATATTTTTATTTTCTTCATGACTACTTTTTTTTACGTCAATCGCTGAAACTGAAATCGCCAACAATAGAACTTTGATCCCAGGGTAGTTGTTGCCCGTTGGTTCTTTCCAATACACCTCCCCTGACTTGTTTAAATAATTCTTCTATTTTCAATCCCTTGGTGTCTATTCTTTTCAATAATTCGGCGGTATAGGGACTGTTTCTTCCTGTTCCGTCTAATGCTTTTGCACCGGGAGAGGTAGAGTAAGCAATAAAAGTACCTTTGGGTGCAGTCATGGGCGACAGTCCGGTGCCGGTTAAACTACGAGTGAAGTTGTCGCGACAAGCATCCAAAATTATCAACTTTAATTTGCACTTCGAATATTCCATATTTGCCAACACACGATCCATGGGTGTACAATCAAATTCTATTTTTCGTTCGTCACCTGCACTCAAAGTGGGCATATCTACCGGTATCAGGTAGTTTTTACCATCATGTTGTACGGCATGCCCTGCATAAAAAAACAAAGCGACATCGTAATTCTTTGCATCGCTGCCAAATTTATCAATGGCATTTATCATCTGCTCTTTTGTCCTGTCGGTCAACAATATCACGTCGAATCCAAGTTTTTTCAACTTGGCAGATAGATCGGTAGCATCATTTGCCGGATTTGCCAACGGAAAGTTTTCGTAGGCAGAATTTCCTACAATCAAAGCCAACCGTTTGTTGTCGCGATAATATACATCGGGAGCACGAGTTGCATAATTCACATAGCATACATCAGAAACAGATTGTCCGGCATCGTTCGCAACAACTATCTTTACCTCATTCATTCCTTTGCCTAATGTAACATTTTCATTCACAGACAAATCACAACCATCATTTACTACAGCCTGCATTCCTCGTGTTGCTTGTCCGTTTATCAATACAGATACATTTTTAATTTGTGATTCCGACTTAACGCATGCTTGTATATTCAAGTCGCTTTTATAGGTGTCCACTCTGAGTACGAGAGGAAACTTCCAAGCGATGGCTGCTAATGCGGAGTTATTTTTTATAGGACTATTCGTTGCAGGATTGTTTGTTACAGGATTACTCGCCACAGAATTACTTGTAATATTATATCTTTTCCCTTTCGAAGTTATAAATGTCAGTTTGGAAAATTTTACAACATCCCCTTCAATCTGAAAATCAGGATTGGCTATCCTTAACTTTGACGTTTGAAACTCTTCTTCAAATTCCCGTGCTTCCGCATTCGGAACAGACACCGTAAAATCGGCACAAGCTCCTGACTTAATTAAAAAAGTTTGTGTATTTTGATTGTAACCTGCAATTTGCATATCGTGCCAATTGGCAGTATGAAGAAACGTTTCTTTATATTCGGCTATTGCTTCATTTTCAAATTGTTTTTGAATGGTAGCTTTGTTTGCATCAGATGTGTATGGATTTTGCCGTAGCCATTCTCCCATCTTTTGGTCAACACGGTTCTTGATAAAAGCCGTAGGCATTATATTTATTTTCGCAGATTGCGTTGTTTGCCCTTGCAGCGAAAACATGACCACCCCAAAGCATATAATAAAAGACAGTATGTACTTCACGTCGAAATATTTAAAAATTCAACTTAAAATGCCAATTTTTATGCAAAAATAAGCACCTGTAAATAAATAAACAAGCATTTCGTTAATTATTTTTGACTTTTCCGAAAAACAGTTAAACCACATAATATAAACAAACAATGTGACGGTTTTGTTCAATATGCAGATAAAAATAATCCAATATCGTTTGAGGGTAAATTGAAGTGTCTTGCAACATACGGATTCACCAATTTTCCGCCATACATATAAAATCCCGAACGGAAACCATAATCGGATTTGGTCATTCCTACAAAACCTCCGGATTCTCCCGGTTGTGTAATGAAAGGAATAAAGATATTGCTTAACGCCATGGAGGTAGTGCGGGCAACCCGCGAACTTAAATTCGGCACGCAATAATGTAAAACACCGTATTTCTCGAAAATGTCGGGATGGTCTTGAGGAAGAAAACAAGATGTTTCGAAACAACCGCCCTGACTAACTCGAAGGTCGATAATCAATGCGCCTTTCTTCATTGTCTTGACAATGTCTTCTGTGATAACATATCGAACGGAAGAATTGGCATCAATATATCTCATCGCACCAATAACTACATCTGCCGTCCGAAAAGCGTTCAATAAAACGTTGGGTTGAAAAACGGAAGTAAATAACGTTCTGCCTAAAGCACTTTGGATATTGCGGAGTTTGTTGACGTCGTTGTCGAAAACCTTAACAGACGCGCCTAATGCCAATGCTGCACGCGCAGCAATCGTTCCGGCAGCACCGGCTCCAAGAATGATTATTTCGGTTGGAGAAACTCCCGGAACACCACCCATCAGCATTCCTTTGCCGCCGTGTGCATTGCTTAACAATTCCGATGCGACAGAAATAGCCGCTGCACCTTCGATTTCAGAAATGGCCGTCCGGATAGGATAGCATTTTCCGTCATCTTCGGAAATTAGCTCATAACCGATACCGTTTATTTTTTTTTCGGTCATGGCTAAGATGGTTTCCTTAGAAAAATCGGGCAATTGCAACATGCTGCACATGGTGACACGTTGTTTCATCATATTTATTTCCTCCAACGAAGGAGGTGATATTTTGAAAATAATATCGCTTTGGAAAACATCTTCTTTATCTTTGGCAATTTCGGCACCACTATTCGAATAATGTGCGTCGGAGTAATTGATACCCAATCCGGCCTCCGTTTCTAAAATAACTCTGTGGCCGATTTCAACAATCATATCGACTGCTTCGGGAGTAAGCGCCAATCGCTTTTCTTTTTCACAATTTTCTTTCGGAATGCCGATTGTCAGCTGATTCCTTGATTTGGTTTTTTCTTTCATCATTTCTAAAGGGATAAAAGAAGTTTCTTCGGTGTAAGAAAATTTCGAATCGTTCATGGTTTTATGTGTTTTTAAGGAAGATGTAATATCAAAGCATCTACAATATTGTTGGCGCTCATTTGCCGGGTGTCAAAAATCAATTGAGCCTGGCTATAGTAATAATTGCGTTTTTCTAAATTTTCGGTAATAAAAGCCTGCATTTCTTCCGGAGTTTTATCCCGGAGTAACGGGCGTTTGTTTTTGTTTATATTCAATCTTTTGGTTAATTCTTCAGGCGAAGTTTTTAAGTAGATCGTGAATCCGCTTTTGTTCATTAATTCGATATTGTTGTAGAAACAAGGGGCACCTCCACCGGTTGAAATAATAACATTTTCGAACAAAGAAATTTCTTCCAATGCGTTGTGTTCCATCAATCTGAAAGCATCTTCGCCTTTTTCGGAAAATATTTCATTGATGGTTTTTCTCTGACGACTTTCAATAAAACAATCGACATCGACAAATTGGGAACCAAGTTTCTTTGCCAATTTTTTGCCTATGGTTGTTTTGCCCGAACCCATATAGCCAATCAAATATATGCGATTGTTATTTATCTTCATAATGCAAAGATAGTAACTTATTTATTAGAAATCTTTGCTACTTTTGCTACAAATTATTTTTTGTAATGATATTTATTTCTGCTTATGACATTATCGTCATTGTCACGTGTTTCGATTAATCTTCCATCATTGTCATAAAAGAAAAAAGTTTTACTTTTTTTCGAATCAATAATCATCGACACTCCTACCATAGGTTTGTATTCCCAAACCGTAACATGGGTCCCTACAATATCATATAGTGCATTAATTTGAGTTTGGGAAAGTTTGTCTATATTCAATTTATTTTGAATATTGTTTAATCCTGATATTGATTTTACCTGATCTAATGAGGCATTTTGAATTTCAGCTAAAAGATAAATGCCACTCCGAATATATACTGTATTCATGCCTCTTTTATCTGTTTCCTGAATGATGTTTCCCACATCATCATAAATATATGAATTTTCGACTTTTAAATAGGAATCGAATTGAAAGTTACTACTGGATAAAGGTGTTGATATTTTGGCCTTTTGCTCTTCAGCCAGATAAATGAAACCATTATCTTTGCTTTTGAATTTAAAATATCCCCCTGCAATAACTCCTGAATTTAATACCGAAGTCTGTATTCTCACTGGGCGATCAATTATATTCTTAGCAACCATATTATTATGAACAGATTCTCTTGAAACGGAACTAATATCATTAATAAATTGCATTTTAACAGATATAGATTGCCCCGTGCTATTAGTTACTGTTTCATCAATAATTTGTCCTAAATCATTATAAACTAAAGATGCTGTTTCTATAACCGGATTTTGATTGGAGTTTTGAGGATACGTTATTTTTACAACTTGCTCTAAGGGGTAATCATCAACAAAAAGTTTTGAAAGATAAAAATAGGAATATGCCAGCTTTACTGTTGGAACATACTTCAACGCTTTGTTGTAGTTGTATTTATATTCTTCGGAATAAACTAATTTGTATTGATTAGAAAACTGTCTTTTAGCAATCAATTTACCTCTTTGAGTATGCCGTGAGTCATACTGGGCATAAAAATTATCAGGGTATGCCGGTGTTGACGATTGAATTTCAGATATTTTTTTTATCATTGTTTTATCATATTCCAAATCAGGTAGCAGCTTATAATCACTGTAAGTATAGATGGTATAACTTCCATCGGGGAAATTTTCGATAACTTCAGAATAAGCTACATGTGTTTGATCTTGAGTATGAGTGTAATTACCATAGGAAGAAAAAATTTCCTGTTGAGATGGATAAAAAATATTACCATAACAATTTTTTATATTATCTGAGTTGGTAGGATTAGCGTCAACTTTTCTGTAATATCTTGGAGAATGCAATAATATTCCGGAATATGCACCGTCGTCATAAACGTAATTAAATTCTCTGTAAACGCTGTCATTAGAATTAGCATAATTGGTTATTCGTTTTATCCTGACACCTCCGGCAAGACCTCCCGGAGCCAAATAAGGGTTATTATTATGTGTTAAATCTTTAGTGACTTTACTATCAATTGTATGTTCGTCATAGTAATATTTAGTATATCCTCCTGTAGGATATGTTATTTTTTGCAACATACCGGATAAAACTTTATAGAAATTGAATTCGTCATAGTGAGACTCTCGATAGTTATTATCGGTGAATTCCGGTGGTGCTTGTGTACTCGTATTGTCACAATAGTACCCCCAATGGTCGGAACCTTGCCCCATCAATGGATATAAGTCAGATTCGTTGTAATAATCCATTTGATAAGAACCTTCTCCTGATATTTCTATATTTTCTAAAAACAAAACAGGCCTTCCATAATACCAAATATTGTATTCTGTGGTATTTGTATTGCTATAATGATAAGAAAACGAACAAGTTCTTAGAACGGAAGATGTACTCTTTTCTTTGACTCGCATTGACTTCAAACGAGATATGGTAAGTAGTTCTCCAAGGTATGAGTATGGACTTGTTTTTTTTCCACTTACCAAAAAAGGTTCTTTTAATCGTTGTTCATATTCAAAATCAATGGAAGTATTATCAATGCTTATTTTTTTTATGGGGAAAACTATTGATTGTCTAATTTCAAAACCATCGCAAACATAAGGAAAATTACCACATTGAAAATTATCACCCCAAGTTGCGTCAGTGCCAAAAGTTGGTTGGGAGCTCTCATTCCGTTCAGGATTTCCATATTCAAACGTAACCGTTCTGCCATTCGGTGCTTTTATTTCAACTAAATACCATTCCATTAAGGGTGTTATTTGCCATTTATCCCCATCCAAAGCAATGTAAGTATTGAAAGCTCTACTCACACTATTACTTCCGTAATCTTCTCCTTTTCTTCCATCAAAAAAATAGGAGTATCCATCTCCAGTTGTTATTTTGAAATTCAATTTCCCATACTTGTAAGAGGGATTGGAAGACTGTGTTCGTGTAACTTCTACTTTGTACTCTCCGTGAGGATGATTTGTATTAAAAACATAGATAGAGTTATTGGGGCCTAAACAAAAACTGCCTTTATGATCGCCAAAATTAAAAGAAAATACATCCGGAGTGGTTTCTGTATTAACAAGTTCATTATTAGTATTCCAACAATATATGGGAGACGCATAAGCAACTTTTTCAGAGTTCACACATCCGTTATCAATTAAGGTTCTGTCATCTTTTTCTCCGGTATTTGCGTTATGATATAGCCAATAACTCCCAACTAAACCGCTTCCGTATTCGTCCACAGCGCCGTTGATAGTTCTAACTATTGACCCACCGTAATTTAGATTCCATCCCAATCCGGTATGACCGATGGGTTGATTGATTTTGAAACCGGTTGATGCGTACTGAAGAGAAATAGGTATAGTAAAATCTTTATCTTGATAAGTATAAAGAGGAATCTGAATATTACATCGTCCGGTATATAAATCGGCATTTTCATTTATCTTTGGAGCCATATCATTCAATATATCTACTGGCCCTGCATATTCTTTCTTTTCTTGTGCCTTGCTCACAAATATATTTTCAATTGTTAGTATTAGCAAAAAGATTAAAATGTATGTATTTTGTTTCATAAAACTTGATATTTAATATTGATTACTCATTATCTTTTGTTTCATTTATTATTAATCTGCAACTGGGCGGATTGACAGACCAAAGACATTAAAGGTCGGAGCGTACCACGAACGGCGGCTATTGAAACCTAATTCGTACGGGTTCGTGTTTTCGCGTTGCGCATTGTTCCAATACATGCCGCACGAGCCAAAGTCGTAGGGCAAACCGTCGCTGTAGCTGCAACAACCCGCAGCAGGCAGAAAAAGAGAATTACCTGTTGTCTTGTCGGTAAATTTTCTCCCGGTTACTTTGTTTACGATTGTCCACTCATTGGTTACATTCTCACTATAGAGTAGTGTTTCAATTTCTTCTAAAGTAGGAATATGCCAACCGATAGGACTTGGGTCGTTAATAGACAGCCAAGAAGCTGAATTTGCATAAACGCTATTATAGTAATCTTTTGTAAGCAAAAAATCAGTAGTGCCTTTATTCCACTGGTAATATTCACCGTAATCTTCGGAACTGGCTACGAATCTACCGGGTGCGGCTACATTGCGAGTTGCCCATTTTACACCGTTGATAATTACACCTTTATCATAGAAAGGAGAATTTTCTACATCGTCTTTACTGCAAGAATTGAATATTACAATTGACATACATATTATGAACAGTAAGCAAAAACTTTGTAATTGCTTTCCGTATTTCATCTCATATTTTAATTTATTTTTAATCATCTTTTTATTTTCTTATTCAATACTACTTGTTACAGTTTAATTTCGGGGGTTTATAATATCCGGGCGCAATATTTGTAACCACTCTTTTAAATTTCGATAAGTTGTTTCTACAAAAATAATAATGCACACCTTTTAGCTTCTCATCTATTGAAAATTGAGGAAATCCAACTAACCCTTTTGTGTCATCAAAAAGAAGGTCATATTTCCATAATATCGCAAGCATTTCTTCTGTCAAAGGGTAATCATTATCCCACCAGTAAAATAATTTACCGTCTTTTTCAATATAACGCGAAGGCAATTTTCCTTTACTGCCTACGATTGTTTCTGCAGTATATAGAAATCTGTCATTAAATTTAAGACCGTGTTCTTCACACTCAACACAAATACGATGCGCGGAAATTAACACCAACACTCTATCCTCATAAAATTTGTCTCGATACCGTTGCCCTGTTTCAAGATTAAGAGCCAAGTAAAATACTGAATCTTCGAACCTCACAGAAAATATTGAATCATTTTTGTACAATTTACAAGATTTTGAAAAGTCCAAAATTGCATTGTTAATTGCTATATCTCTGATATTTTCGCTCGCCCTTATCAAATTAATATTTAAAATAAAAGATATGATGACAACGGTTGCTGATATTGTTAAGTCTCTTGTTTCCATGGTTTAGTAAGGGTTCTTGTATTTACCACCCCAATACATGGGGCGTGTTAACATGAAAAAATTAAGATTCGGATTATGTTGAAGAGCATTATACTTCGAGGTATAATCATCACCAGATATATCATGTCTCTTTTCAGCAGTACTTGGATGCGTATGAAAAAAACCTGTTAAACTATTTCTCATTGGAGAATCGGGGTACGTTCTATTCCACAAAGTATGCCCACTTGAATTTGTTTCTGTACGAGTATTGTCTTTATACATTCCAATGGACATATGTGTTGTTGAAACTGCCCCATCTTTTGAAAAATACGCTCCACCAATTTCTTTCCTAACCATATCAGATAATTGCATGACAAAATCTTCCACTCCTTTCTCTGTAGCTTGACCTTTCCCTCCTACTGGAATGATATAGCTATTTTCCATAAAATTTTTACCATCACTTAATATCCCTTTTTCAATATTATCCATCCGAACTTTGGTTTGATACCATCTTGTGTTCTGTTTCCATTCCTCTGTTTTTTTATCAAAGTGATATCCCAAAACTCTGTCAAATTCATCATCAGTTTCACTCATTAAAATAAATTCACCAGTCTTTTCATCATAACGGTAATCATCCATTCCGTCAGTATCTATGCGATTTATAGGGTTATTAGAGCAGTAAGCATAAGGTGAAATCCACGGTCGCTTTTCCGCCAATAGATCCGGTCCCGGCCAATTCATTCCATTATACTGTCTTGCAGAATAATCATACCAATCCAATCCATGCATCCTGTCCAACTCCTTATCATTATATTTGAATGGATTTTGTTGGAAAAGAACCTCTGGTGATTCATATTTATATCTGTAACCATCGGAAAATGTTAATCCGAATGGATAATAATGGTTTACCTCTGCAATTTGTTTATTGTCAGTTACTGTTACCCGGTTGCTGCCCAAATGATCTTTCAGGTTGTAGTAATAAGCATATTTTACTTGTGTCTCCGAGACTCCTTTAAAAACATATCCCTCAGAAGTTAGGATGAGCGTTAATTCTCCATTTTCGTAGATTTTATTTCCTACATAATCAGTGGTCAATTCTCTTTCTATTTTGTCTCCGGGTAAATCAAGATTTCCGGTATTTACAACAGGCATTGTTATCCCGGATATGGCTGTTATATGTCTTACCTTGCGCTTTACTCCGGCGGCATCATACGAATACACTGTTTTGTGACCTTCTCTAAACTGCAATTCCTGTGGTAAATTCAAGTAATTATATCGTATTCCCGTAATCCTTTTATTAATATCATGGCTTTGATAGCCATTGGGATTATATGCATAATCTGAATAACCCGGTTCACTGTTATTCTTAAATTCCATTACATCATTTAATAATGTATTTGGAACAGCATCGTTGATTGTTATAACCTGATTCCCATTATAGCTAAACGATAGATCATCCAAAATTCCATAGGTATTTGAATTACTTGAAAAAATGGAAGAAGTCTTAAGGCCATATCGTTTCAAAGAAGTAATATTTCCATGTTTGTCGTAATCAAGCAGCTCATCGAAATTACCTGTTCCGGATGCCAGCGATTGGTCTTCTCCATAGTTGGCAGCTTGTAGTCTGTTCAAACCATCGTAAGAGAATAAATATCCTCTTTCTACTTCCTGAGCACTTTTCCATGTCATAGCACTGACATTGCCATTGTAACAAGCTTTTCCTCCTGATTTGGGTAGTGAAGTATAATATAACTTCTGACTGAAATTAAAGCCCGTTTGAGTTTCCATCCAGCCTCTAATATTGTAAGTATATGAAGTAGTTTCCACCCCGTTGCCCACAGTCTTTGTTTCTACCTGACCCAATTCGTTGTAAGTTAACTCCGATTGCAGAACTTTAGGCATATCGTTGAGTTTGTATTTGGTTTGTAATAACCGTCCTGCATGGTCGTAGAAGTATGAATAAGTTTCAGTAATAATATCTTTTCCCGGGGCGTAATGTTCTGTTAGCTTTTCTTTTGGCTGTCCGGTAAAAGTATATGCATAATATTCTTTATCTAACCCACCCAAATGATTAGTCGATTTTTTCTGCACAATTCTTTCTTTGTCATCGTAATATATAGTAGTTACGATTTCACCCGTACCGTCAAGCATCTTTACGCGAGTACCTACCAGTAAACCCTTACCTAAGCCATAGTACTCATCGTATCCCGCTCTCTCAGTATAGTCCAGATTATCATAGAAAGCATCTGCTTGACTAAGAAGATGTGAATAATCATCATAATAGTTGACCAAGAGGGTTTTATCATAAGTAGCCCTTGGCATTTTAGACCAACTATAGCCATAATAACCTACTACCTTGGATTCAATAATCAGTTCGTTTTCAAATTCTGTTTCCAGTTCGGAACGGGTTTTATTGTCGGAATAAACACCTGAAATAATCAAGCGTCCAAAAATGTCATATTTATAAAAAGACCATTCTCTGGGAGATTTAGCTCGTTGGTTGCCATCTTGAGTTAATATCAATTGGTCGGCTTTGTCATAAACCATGTAAATAGGATCACGGCCCGGTAGTTTTTTTTCTACACACCGCCTGTAACCGTCATATTTATAGGAATAAGCATAATCTCTTAATCCTTGGGCATTAGTGTCTGTGTTATCAATATTCCAAGAGCCTGTTGCAGGGAGTAAATCTGATAGCAAAGGAGGTAACATATAGCGCAGGTTGCCAAAATCATCATAAACGTAATAGGTATCATGTAGCCGGTTATTTCCTGATTGTGTTTTATCAATTGATCTGATTAACACCACCTGTTCGAGTTTATTCTTGAACTCATACGATTTATTACCATCTTCATCTGTTATTTCCGTTACAAAAAGTTGGCTTGGATTATAATTTCCATTTTTAGACAGATTGTTACCTGAAATATAATAGTAGGCACATTTCAAATAATCATCGGCATTGTTGTTGGTCAAGTAATTAGTGCTCACAGGGTGACCATCCCCCATTGAACTGCGCCAATCCTGCCCCGGCCCATATTGTTTTTCTATCCTGCTTAAAGGAGACGATTCATAAATTATTTCGGAATAAGGTTTTTGGTCGTTAGTATAGGCGTTAGAAACCTTGGTCGAAATGTCTGCAACAAAAGCCCCATTATTACCTTTAACGGAAACAGGGAGATAGTTTTTCCATTCCCGACCGAGGTCATCATATTCTAATGCTATTACCAAATCCCGTTTTTGGGGGGTGGCATCCCGTTGAACAATTTGAACAGAACGACCCAAACCATCAAAATATTGCATATTCTCGAGATAATTTCTACGGTATTTGTCTAGCATAGTTTGAGTCCTGATGTAGTTTTTATCAGGAAAATCTTCTTTTTCAGGCTGCCCGGGTATTTCGGGAACAACAACGGTAAGTACCTCTTTGCCAAAAGGAATAACCGGCCCCTTTTCCCAGTCAGCGGCAACAAATGTTCCATTCCCATTTTGGTCTATTGTAACACGTCTTCGGTGTAGTGCGATACACTCATAATTTACCTTACCAATACCATTCCGTGCAAAAAGAGGTCCACGTCCCGTTCCATTATAAGACATCCGATCAATAACTGTATTACTTTTATCCACTAAAGTAACAGTCTCTCCTTTGTTGTCCAGTATGATCTTGTTTTGGTAGATTATTTGCCCTGTAGTTTCAAAGTTTTTGATGTCGGGAAATAATTCCGACAAACGGAACTGTCCATTAAAATACCTGTATGCAACTACCAGATACGATCTAGGAAGGACGACAGTCCCATTAGAGAAACGAATTTCCTCTGTTCGCCCATCCCCCCACAAACCCCAGCCTGAAATATCAACAGAAAAACTTGACGGGTTATACAACTCAATAAATTCTCCATTATTATGAGCCCGATAAGGGAAAGCTTGTTTGTTCTCCTCAAGTGGTGAATCATAAAATATTTGACTGATGTATACCTTCTGTGCTGTGGAAGTCAAAGAGCAGAATAAAATCAATCCGGTTATAGCAAATCTTAATATATTTGTCATGGCACTTTATCTTTATGAATTATTCTTTTTTCTTTTCCTTACAAATTCATTTTCTTTGTTTTCTTTCTCTATGTATTTCAAAACATCATTATATTGTGTGTGTTTATTTCTCTTTTCGTAGACCTTTGCCAAGGCATAAGAAGACTTCAATTTATCGGGAGAACTCTCTTTTGAAAATCTACCCTGTTTCTCCTTATTCTTTTTTTTGCGTTCTTTCTGCTCTTTTCTCCATTGGTCCATGTTATTATCCTTTCTCCATTGAGTTTCGGATTCTCTATCCTTGATATAAGAAGCAATGAACTTGTTGGTAATATCTTTTTTCGTATCGTTTTCCGACAAACGCAATAGAATGGCTTCGGCTTCTTCCGGCGCATTTTCGGCAGCACGACCTTCGGCATAATTTATTAACAAAGAATGAGCGATGCCGCTTGTATGAGGCGTCTGTTCCAAGCCTTCGATTATTGTTTCTTTTCCTTTTCCGAAGGCCGATTGTGCAAAATAACATTGAGCCATACCGCCATAAAGAGCACCTAAGGCTTTCAGATTTCGGTTTTCACCATCTATTTGTTGAACAGCTTGCCGGTAAGCAGTTAGAGCTTCTTCTATCTGCTGTTTATTGCCGCTCGCTTGAGCATTCAACATAAGGGCTTGTGCCAAACGAATTTTCAGCCAGAAAGGATTTGCATCATTCCAGCCTGTTGTATTTGAAACTTCCCGGATACGGAAATCAATCAAACGCCGATAATCTTTGTTTTTCTTATACCGTTTAGTCAACAGGTGCTTGGATTGGGTATCCGAAGGCGATATTTCATTGATTTGGGTAAAATAGTTTTCCATATCTTCCGGTTGGTTTTCTTTTACCGACTTCGTAAAATAAGGATAGATAAATTCCTTTTTCTTTTTAGAGATAGATCCTTCCCTGCATCGTCTTTCATCTTCGAAATGTAATTCCCTCCTTTTTTTCTCTTTTATTTTGTTTAACGACAAGGTTAAATTATTGGTTGTCTTTCCACGGGGCAAACTGCTGCGACTTTCTTTCCAATTTTCAGCGTATAAGGATGTTACAGCCGACATATTGGAAGAAAGCTCGTTGGAAAAAGACAATTCCGGTTCATTGAAATGTCGTAGCTGTTTGTTCTTTTTCTCCAAGCAGCGAGTTGTATCTAATAAACCTTCATAAAGATATTTCTTATCTGGTGCCAATTGGATGGCTTGTAGGTAGAGCAATGCCGAAACACCTAAGAGAAACGTCTCTCCTGAAGTATTCATGTATGCTTTTTCTTGTTTGGCATTTCCCAAACTCATAGTATTCATAGATTTGGCAAGGCGGTCATAAAAAACAGGATTGGATTTATTTTGATTCAATGCCGATTTATATAATTCTACCGTCTCTGTAATTTTTCCGAGACATTTATAAACTTTGGAAAGTCCATCATATCCGGAAATATCATCAGGGTATAATTGGATAAACTGTTTATATAAAATCTCTGCCCGATAGTATTCGCGACAACAAAATGCTTGACGAGCTTCATTCAATAATAGTCGTTTCTCCTCATTATTATTGGAAGATGGGGTAGAAAATAATAAATGTCCTTTGACAGGAAGAGTGGATAAAGTAAATCCTCCTACGCCTAACAAGGCTGTCTTGAGAAATTTTCTTCGATTGCAACGGCTCATAATTTTATCATTTTATGATTCAGAACCGTTATAGTAAAAATAGGGGAGTCTGGTGGGAGTTCAACCGCACAATTCCGCGGCCTTCCGGCTTGTCGTTTTAGCATTAAACGTACAGATTCCCCTTGATGCAAAATTACTATACTTCTTCTGAATTCCAAATATTTATCTTATTTTTTTAGTTGAATTATTTCTTCAAAATTATCTCACCTACCAAATATTCATCAAACCACATATTTAACACATATTCACCTCTTGAAAAAGGAGACATAAAAACCTGTTCGAAATGGATGCCTTCACCCCATTTCCCAAAATTTTTCCCCCAAACAAGACCTCCTACTTTATCAATCAATTGCATACGGACTTGTCCCTGTTTAGGCATAAATATCTCTATCTCCAAATTTGCCTCTACGGGATTTGGATAAAAATTGTAGGTTAGGCCTGCCCATGGATTATTATCCTGCGGGTCGTTGATTTCCGTATCTTCTTCCAGTAAAGCCAAGTTTTCTTCATCATTGTCTAAGTAATAATGCTCTTGGGGCGGATAAAAAAAAGCTGTGGAAAAGAAATCCTGAGGATCACCTTGTTTAACTACCCTACTTTTAACGGTTTCAAAAATTGGATAGCGATAACCTTTTTCATACCAACGGTAGGTTTCTACTCCTATGATGGTAGTGTCGGTAGCAAGACGAAAGTCAATACTGTCGGGAGATACCTCTCCCTTGCCCCCTCCAAAGGAGGATAAAGCTTGCAATGGTTTTGTAGTTTCTGCGATATACTTAGTAGTATGGGTACGGACAACGTTTTTGATTGTGTCTTGATTGGGAAGTATCATCATGCCGTATGCATCGGCTTCCGTTTGAATGGTTCCCATGATATCTAATGACAAACGGTTGCAATACTTACCATTCCCATGGCAATAAGATTGACACATATCTTTATATTTAACCGGAAATTTGAATATAAGCTCGGATTGGTTGTTTATCATGAGTGTAGTCGGGTTTTCATAACCCAGTAATAATAATGAATCGTTGGACAGCTTGTAATAATACATGGTACTGTGTTCAATGCCGGCTATTACAAAATCATCTCCTATATACGACAAGGTATAACCATCATCTAGTGAAGTCAACTTACTGAAATCCCAAAGCACATTTTCACCCGAACGACCGGGATCTTTGTATTCTACCTGTTGTTTAATAATTTCATCACCTGAACGATACATGTTATACTTGCTTTGTAGGCTATGCTGAGCATATAAGGAAGAAATCCCTATAAGCCAAAAGAAAAGGGTAAAAATCAGTTTCATAATATAT
>JAIRVZ010000094.1 GCA_031253625.1 Dysgonamonadaceae bacterium | reverse complement strand
GGAGGCTTGAGATTAGCTAATGTATCTTTGGATAACATAACCGATTTAACAAAGCTTAGCGAAACCCCTACGAATGTGGCAGATCTAAGAGGAGCAATCGTTTACAATATAAACCCTGGATTGATGGATGGAACTCTAAACCCCGGAGTCGGTGTTTATTACTGGAATGGTGCAAAATGGATAAAAGAAGTCGGTGGTAGTACCAGTGGTGGTGATGGAGAGTGTCTTTGGACAGGTACGATTGGAGGAAACATTTATCCAAAAAGCGTTACGGCAACAACGGTATCCGTTGGATCAGCTACCCCTGCTAATGCTCATAATGCCTCCACTTCGTGGACGAAAGATACTCCTGCGAAGTTTTCTGTTATAGGTGGAGATGCCAATATCAATGAACTTAGTATCGGAAAAGGAGGCGGACAGGTAGCAGGTAATACAGTCGTTGGTAAGGATGTTATTTTATATAATGGTAACAGCGGCTATAATACAGCTATAGGCAATGAGGTTCTTAAGTATTTTAACAGCGGCAATAACAATACAGCCATAGGAAATCAAGCTCTCATGAATTTTAACGGTGGCGGTGGTAACAATAATATAGCTCTTGGTAGTGGAGCAGGAAATCAACTTCATAGCGGACATTACAATATCCTTATCGGAGCTGGTATTCAGGCACCTACTGATGGTGCCAGCTATCAACTAACTCTCGGAAATTTCATTTACGGTAAAGACGGTGATAACCTAAACAATACAAAAGTGGGTATCGGAGTAAATGACCCCACCACAAAATTACATATTCAAACATCATCTCCAACAGGATTCAGACTTGTAGATGGTGGAGCGGCTCCTCAGGCTAACTATGTGTTGACCACTGTTGACAATCAAGGAAATGCAACATGGAAACCGGCACAATCGGCAACAAGTAATGCAGGAATTTGGTATAAGGTAGACAATCCCGGAAAAGACACCCCGTCAACCGCTAATACTCATAATTCTTATTTGAATGCCAAAGTTGTTATCGGAGGTACAACCATGGCTCAACCATATGGTACTTATGGCGGTGATGCTTCGTTAACCGTTATTGGTGGAGATGCTTCTATCAACGGAGTTACTGTTGGTAGAGGAAATGGTGACGTTGTTTCAAATATTGCTGTGGGCTTTCGGGCACTTTGGCGAAACAGCGATAGTAAAGGAATAGAAAATACAGCCATAAGTGTCAATGCTCTTCAGTCTATTGGGGCTAGTACAGGCAGCAATTATTCAGGTAACGTAAGCGTTGGTTATTCCTCAATGAGAGAAGTGTCTGAGGGAGGTGAGAATGTTGCGATAGGTAGCCATGCATTGGCAGGCACCACTGGCTCTTTTCTAACTACAGGAATAGAAAGTAATACTGCTGTGGGATTCCACGCGTTAGAACTTGTTGGTAATAATAACAAGAAAAATACTGCACTGGGTTGGGAAGCCGGTAAAAATGTAAAAGGCAGTAATAATATAAATATAGGAGCCGGAATAGACACCGGAACCGGTAACAACAAAATAAATATCGGGAATTTGATTTTTGCAAAAGATGCAACCGGAGAAACTACAGGCAATATTTATAATGGAAATGTAGGTATCGGAACAAATGATCCTCTTCAAAAACTGCACATTGCCGGCAATACTTATACCGAAGGCCACGCATGGGTTGGTGACCGTATAGGCGTTAAAGTTCCTCAAGGAGTAAGGCCAAGAGCGGCAATACATATACTCAGCGACAGCAAATATGTTAATGCCAACAAAGAAAGTGATATAGAAATTGAAACAGTCAGACCGGAAGATAAAGGTGAAGAAAAGTACGGTGGCAAGGGATCTCCAACAATAGCTTTCCTTGCTTCACGAGGAGTTTACGAAGACACCGGAGCGGCAGATTTTTATGGAGATTCTTACAGAGGAAATAAAGATGCTCAAGCAAATGATGTGGTTGCACATATAGGATTTAGACCTCTATATCAAGGTTCTTATTATGCAACATCAGCAGCAACATTTTTAAAAGTAACTTACCTTGGAGAAACAAAATCAAGATTTAGTTTAGATAACTTTGAACAGATTCATTTCGACTCGAAAACTAAGGTTACCACCCCTGTAGGATTTGAACAAAGTTCTGATGCTCGCTTAAAAACAAACATTATCCCTCTGAAATACGGTTTACCGGAAATCATGAAATTAAAACCGGTAAATTATGAACTGAAAAGCAATCCGGGAGTCGAACATGTAGGTTTTATCGCCCAAGATGTTAAACAAGTAATCCCCGAAATAGTCGGCGGAAAAGAAGGCGACCTCGAAAAAGGCGAAACATTATCTATTGCCTACAGCGAATTTGCCCCGATATTAGCGAAAGCGATTCAAGAACAACAAGCACAAATCGACGCGCAACAAAAACTTATCGAACAATTAATGGCTCGTTTGAAAGAATTAGAGGCTGCAAAATAGTTTATCGAACACACATAAATACCTTAGGGCATATAGATTTTATTTCTATATGCCCTATGTGTTTAACTAGAAAAGAACTTTTTTTGAAAATTCATTGTTTAAATAGAAAATCTCAGTAACTTTGTTATCTATTTAGTTAAGATTTTTACACACAGATAATCTGAGATAACAATAATAGAATGAAACTTACAACCCGATTTTTTCACATTAGAACTGTTTTCTTGCTTATTTGTCTCTTTTCCACAACAGTTATTTACGGGCAAAGCAATGATTCTCAACACCAAAGAGATTCATTGCTAAAAGTAATAACATCAACACAAGGCGAAGAAAAATTAAAAACATACAAGACATTAATATCCCTACAATATTCTGAAGAAGAAATTGATTTAAAGTTGCAATATATAAATGACTTCATCCGTGAAGCACGTAAACAGCAGAACAAAAAATACGAAAGCATAGCTTACCAAAAGGAACTTTCTTGTTTATATAATTATTTAAGAGACGATGAATTTAAACGGAAAGTAAACGAATATTTACCCTTCTTTAAGAAAAATGGTTTCTATAGAGAATACTACGGAAATTATGTGTCTCTGTTACAGTTATTAGAAGCGAATGAAGATATCAAACGTAAAATAGAAAAAACCAAACAAATGTATGCAGAAGCCAAGCAAGAAAATTGTTTATATGGAATAACCCAAGCTACCTATTTAATAGCACAAATATATACACGAGAAAAACGTTATGGAGAAGCCGAAAAATACTATCGAGAGACAATAAAAAATGCGCTTAAACTGATTAAAGAAGAACCAAACCAAGTTGATAATTATTACTTAGTGTCATGCGGATACGACGGATTGGTTAATGCTTTGTACCTTCAAGATGAGATGAATGTGTACTTTTCTCTAATGCCTGTTTGGAAAAAACATACGATCGACTTTGAAGAAACTTTCGGTTATCCCGATCCGCATTTGGTATATTATTATAGATTTTGTGCTTTCGCTTACATCTCAAAAAGAAAATACGAAGAAGCTGAGTTACATTGCGATTCCATAGAATTAAAAAGCACCTCCCCATTGGAGTTAGGTACTGTGTGGGCTATCAAGACCGAAATTTACAAAAAACGTAAAGAGTACGACAAAGCTATTGATTGGATCGATAAAAACATTGATCGGGTTACTGAATTTGGGGATTTAGATGAAACGGTTCTCATATTAGAAGACAAAGCACGCATATTGAAAGAAATGGGACGCGCAGAAGAATTATATTTGGTTTTTAATAGGATTTTACAACTCAACGACTCTCTCCGCCAATTGGAAAACAATGCCCAATTAGACGAAATCCGCACCCAATACGAAGTAGACAAACACATTACTGAAAAAGCACATCTCCACAACTATCTTCTCTTTGCCCTCGGTGGCTGCATTTTATTAGCAATTGCTCTTGGAATATGGATATTTCTTAATCGGAAAATTACCCGAAAAAATCGTACATTAGCGCAGCAAATCAAAGAATTAACGTTGCAACAGGAAGTGCAGGTCAATGAAATGCTTGCCAAAACTTCTTTTGTGCCGGATGAGGGAAAACAGGAAACTATTGACAACGACCTGTGTGTCGAAAGCCAAATGGATAAATTGTGTATCACGATTCGCGACCTCTTACTCAAAGATAAAATTTACCGCAACTCTGCTATTACCCAAGAACTTGTGATTGAAAGTCTGGGTACAAACAGAAGAATATTTTCCGACGCTTTTGAATACTGTTTCAAAATGCAATTCAAAGATTACGTCAATTTTCTTCGCCTGAAAGATGCCGTACAGTTGCTCGAACAATCCGACTTGCCGATCGAAGAAATCTCCGACACGGTAGGTTTCGGAACAGTGCGCACTTTCCAACGACAATTTAGCGACAAATACAACATGACTCCCAAAGATTACCGGAATTTGATGAAAAAACCTGACAGTCGTCATCCCGAACACAGTGAGGGACCCCCTGCCCTTTCGCCGATATAACTTACTGACAATCAGCACTTGTGCAAAATTGTCGCGTTTTTGCACAGTTTTGTCGCGTCGTTTATAAACCTCTGTTTTACTTTTGCATTACAATTTTGCAGAGGCTAAAATTAAATAAAGGCACACTCATTTTCTCCGGTGTTTCCTTTTTCATTGTTAAGAAATTTGGCAGTCCATATTTGTGAAAATACGGCGAATAGACTTTTTGTAAAAAAAGTTTTTCTTTTTTATCTTTTTTATTTATGTGTATGATAAGGAACACCGGAGTTTTTTACAATTGACAATTGACAGTTGACAATTAATAATTAACAACAATACATATTAAAAATAAAAGAAGAAAATGATTATGAAAATTATTCAAAAATTAAAAGTCTTAATCACATTAATGGCTTTAATGCCGTCCTTTATCACACACGCACAAGTAAAAATCGGTCAGGATGCTGAACCCGTCAAAGGTGCGGTATTAGAATTAAACAGCAATGTAGGCAGCGGCAATTATGTTGGAGGGTTACGACTACCTAATGTACCGATAGAAAATGTGAATGCTATTCCAACAGGTTTCAGCGAAAATTCGTTAAATCTGACTGAACAAGGAAACTTGACAGGGTCAATCGTCTACAACACAAATCCGGGTGTGATAGGCGGAAGTGGAATCGGTATTTATTACTGGAATGGTTCCAAATGGATAAAAGAAATTACCGGAGCTATTGAACCTTGGTATAAAGTAGGGACTACCGGCCCTTCAACCGAAAATTATCATGATTCTTATTTAATGGCAAAAGTAGGCATCGGGATGAATAACCCTCAATATCAGTTACATGTTGCCGGATATACTCGCCTTTCAGATAATGTATGGATTGGAGGAGAAGGAGATGTTGTAGGCCATTATTATGGAAATTTAGGTGTTGGAATTAAGGTTGGTGTTAACCCTGCTGCGAAAGTTCATGTAAATGGCAATATGTTAATGGAGGGTAGTAGTCCTTTTTTTCGTATAGTCGGCACAGCCACTAATAATCCATGGGGGCAAAGTTTGGGAATGTTAGCGTTTGGCAGACACAATGATATGGATCCGGGATCCGGTAACAAGCCACATGCGTACATTGAAACAGTACAATCATTAGACGGTGATATTGTAAATGGAAACTTGAAATTTGGAACATTGTATAATAATACTGCAAGTGTAAAAATGACAATTAACGGACTCGGAAATGTAGGTATTGGCACAGACCCTACACATAAACTCCATATTAATAACGGAACAACCAATGGAGCAATAAAAATTGTCGACGGAACGCAAAAGAATGGTAGAGTGCTGACTACAGACAACAACGGAGTAGGCACATGGCAAGATATACCTTTTGTAACGGTTACTGCCGATAACGGATTAACGCCAACTACAGTAGACAGAACAACAACAATTAAACTTGGCGGCACATTAAAAGAAAACACAACTATTAATACCGGTAGCTATAACTTAATTTTTGGAAATGCTTTTGATTATAATCGCGTGTATTTTAACAACGGCAATGTAGGCATCGGCACAAATACAAGTTCCGGGCATAAATTACATGTCTATGGAAGTACTAATCGTATAGATGACAAATTAGGTATTAGAATCGACCCCCTATATAATTTACATGTTCAAGGAGAGTCTCACTTTTCAAATCATGTGTGGATTGGAAATTTAAATAATGAATATGGAAATTTAGGCGTTGGAATCACACCCGGTACTTCACCTGCTTCAAGAGTCCATATAAATGGTGATTTATTAGTGGAAAAAAATGTACCATTCTTGCGTATGGTCAGCACTACCACCGATAATCCCGGTGGAAGACTGGGTATTTTAATGTTTGGTAGAAATAATGCAATGCGGCCGTTCTATGGTAATGGTTATGGTTCTACCCACAGTCCTCATGCCTTCATTGATGCTGTAGAAGAAACAAATGGAAGCACTAAAAGCGGAAAAATGAGATTTGGAACAGGCCGTGATTTTACAGGCACAGGAAAGTACGATGGCGTAGAGGGCATAACAATGGTAATTGATGGTATCGGAAACGTAGGTGTCGGTACAGAAAGTCCCACACATAAATTCCATATCGTTACCGGAAATAGAGATATATATCAATTTAGATATGCGGATCCGGCAGCCGGATTCAAACTTCAAGACGGATACCAAAAAAACAAATATGTGTTGACATCTGATGATAACGGAGTAGGAACATGGCAACCGGCACAAGGCGGATCGGTGGGACCTTGGAACCGAATGAGAACAGAAGAAGCATCAGTCAACAATCAAGATTCTTCTTATTTGATGGCAAGAGTCGCTATCGGATTTGACAGACCTAAAATTATCCACGGAGATCATGCTCAATTTACCGTTGTTGGCGGAGATGCCTCTATCAACGGAATCACTGTCGGAACAGGAAAAGGCGACTATATCGGAAACGTTGCCGTAGGCTATCAGGCTCTTGATGAAAACACTCCTAAATATACAGGAAATCAATCCGCACTAGGTGTTTATAATACAGCAGTTGGAGCATCAGCTCTTCAAAAAAATGTCTCTGGAAGTCGGAACACTGCAATAGGTAATACGGCTCTCATGAATCTTGATTCCGACAAAGATCCAAATGATCGCGGAGATTATAATACAGCGATAGGTAATGCGGCAGGATGGGGTATAAAAAATGGAACTGAAAACGTTACAATAGGCCACGATGCTATGGGAAGGGGAGAAGAAATGGGTGGAAAAACTCCTACCGATGGAGTTAAAAATCGCAATACGGCAATAGGTACTAATACAGCATGTATATTTGATTCAGGCCATAATAACACGATAATAGGTTATGGTGCAGGTGCAGACTTAAAAACAGGCACCAACAATATAATGATAGGTGCAGGTGCAGACACGGGAAACGGTGACAACAAAATAAATATCGGCAATTTGATATACGCAACAGGAATTGCAATTAAAATTACATCTGGCACTGATCTTGTTTATCCTGAGCCTAATGGTATTGGCAATGTGGGTATCGGAATCGATAACCCATCACAAAAATTACATGTAGCCGGAACTATCAGAGCAAATACAACCGATTACACTTCCGATGAGCGTTGGAAAAAAGACATTGCAACTATTTCCGATCCTTTATCTATCATTGAGCAATTACGTGGAACTAGTTATAAATTCCGTACCGACGAATTTCCTGCAAACGGATTTAAAGAAGGCAAACAACTCGGCGTTATTGCACAGGAAATCGAAAAAGTATTGCCCGAATTGGTTTCGGAAGATACCGATGGTTTCAAATCAGTCAACTACGATGGTTTAATTCCGGTATTGATTGAAGGCATGAAAGCACAACAAAGCCAAATCGAGTCGTTGCTAAAATTAGTTGAATCACAACAAAAAATCAACGAGCAATTGGAAGCCCGCTTGAAAGCATTAGAGGCTGCAAAATAACTTATTACACACACCACATAA
The DNA here is from genome assembly GCA_031253625.1 of Dysgonamonadaceae bacterium. Lineage (GTDB taxonomy): Bacteria > Bacteroidota > Bacteroidia > Bacteroidales > Azobacteroidaceae > JAIRVZ01. Next base: position 16,059 of record JAIRVZ010000094.1, on the reverse strand, counting down.
ATACCTTAGGGCATATAGAAATAAAAAACTATGTGCCTTATGTGTTTAACAACGGTTTTGTTGAAACTCTATCGAAAAAAGGATTTTTTGCCGAGGCACTAATAGGAATACCGTAAACAGCGTTGCAGCCATTGAGCCAGCCAAGTTCTTTTGCCGCCAATCCAACCGAAAACATCACGCGACTATCGACACGCCAATCGGCTGCCGTTGCCGTTGCCGACCCAATAGCGATGCCTACATCGGTAACATTCAGCGCACAGGTAACGTTTGCATGACTATCTTTTTCGGCACAAGTAGCAAAACCGCAATAACCGCAATTCAATCCGAGATTTTGATTTCGAGTGCCGATAATGAGTATGGCCTCAGCGAGTAAAATATTTTCGGCATCACGAATAAAGAAATTCAGATTTTTGATAGATGCTATTTCTTTCATCTTTTCAGACAGTGAAACAATCTCATTGCCATCAACAACAATGATTTCCAAAATATCCCATCCTTTGCCTTTGGGTGCTGTACGTGCTGCGGTTGCCATTTGGCGGGCAACAAGTTGCAAATGCTCGTTGCGCAAACAGCGTTCATTTAGTATCATATTATATTACATTGATTATTTTACTTCAAAATAGTAAAGGAGGGTGTTCTCTGAGAAACCCTCCTTTTTAACTGCTACCGGATTATATTATGCCGGATGAATTGCTTCCGTAGGACACACACTTGCGCATGAACCACAGTCGGTACAAGTGTCCGCATCAATCTTGTAGATATCACCTTCAGAGATTGCGCTCACCGGACATTCATCGATACAAGTACCACAAGCAATACAGTCTTCAGAAATTACATAAGCCATTTTGTAAAATTTTTAATTATAGTTTATAAACCACGACAAAAGTAAATCAAATAACTTTCTCCACAAAAAGAATTTCTAAAAAAATGAATTTATCGCAATTATTTATTTACTTTGCAGCGATATATTTACAAATGTTAATTTAATAATTTTGAACATGAAAATTGGGAACAAATTTGCTGCCGAATTAATCGGCACATTCGTTTTGGTTTTAGGCGGTTGCGGTACTGCTATTTTTGCAGGGTCTGTAGTTGGATTTGCCGGTGTTGCATTGGCTTTCGGTTTAACAGTTGTTGCAATGGCTTACGGAATAGGTCTTGTATCTGGAGCACACCTTAATCCTGCCGTTTCTGTAGGTGCTTTTGTTGCCGGAAGAATGTCGGGAAAAGAGTTGGGAGTCTATATTGTAGCTCAAATATTGGGTGGTATTATTGCTGCTTCTGTTCTTGCTTTTATAGTAAGTTCTTGCGGTTTGACACGAGGAACTTTCGCAGCTAATGGTTTTGGCGAATTCTTCGACGGTGCAGCTAATTATCTGCAAACTAATGTAGCCGGAGCTTTCACAATTGAAGCTGTACTTACATTCATTTTCTTGATTGTAATTTTGGGTGCTACCGATTCTCGCTCTGTTAAAGGTTTCGCCGGACTTGCTATCGGTTTAACGTTGACTTTGATACACCTTGTTAGTATTCCGCTAACAAATACTTCGGTTAATCCTGCTCGTTCTATCAGTCAGGCAATTTTCTCTGAAAATCCGTATGCACTTCCTCAACTTTGGCTCTTTATTGTTGCTCCAATCGTTGGTGCTGCTATTGCCGGAATTGTATATAAAATGATTGCTCCCGATAAGACTAAGAAATAAGAATTTGATTTCTTCCATAAAAAACTGTGTCGGTAAAGGTTAAATTAAAAACTTTTACCGACACAGTTTCGTTTATAGTGTTTTTTTACGCTGTTACTTTGTTTAGCGATTGGCAATTAATTCCTGCGTCGACATCAATTTGCCGGCTTTATCGTAAGTTTCGGATTTCACCACACCTACGCCTTTAGCATACCATGTTAGTGTTGTAGTTTCAGTTTTCATACCCATTACCGATGCGTTGCTTTTTTGTGAAACCTTGTAACAACGGAAAGTACCTGCATCTACTTTAACATCTTCTATTGCCAAACATTTCCCTTCGGTAGTTGCTACCGAGCAGTTCATAAAGCCGATTTTCACTTTCATGTTTGCATCTTCGAGCGTTTGTCCGACCGCAAGGCTACTCGGAATTTTCATCGCAATTCCACTCACCTGCATTTCGTCGAGTCCGTCTATTGAACCAAACATTCCTTTCATATCAAGATACATTGTGCCGTCTTTTATTACAACCCGATAATTGGCAGTCGGATTATCTTTGTCGACAGGATTGCCCTTCTCGTCAAGGATTTCAGATTCATAAGCAATAGCAAAGGCATTTTTCGACCCGGTAATTTCTTTAACAGTGTTACATATCTGCGAAGTAATTTTACCTTTGGCATCTTTGATAGCCATTGTCTGCTTTGCACCTTTTTTCATCGCGAAAAATGCGAATTCGCTTTCTGAGGGCGTATAAGGAGTGTTGCTCACTTCAGGAATTTCCGTCATTTCGATTTCCGATTCTTCCATGGCTGTTTCCATTGTTTTCTGTACACTCTCCATCATTGTGTCCAACATATCAAGTGTTCTTGTGGTCTTTTCCTCATCCAACGTTTGTTCTTCTGTTTCACCAAGAACTTGGTCGGCCGCTCTGTTTACCACTTGATCGGTTTTTTCTTCTACTTTTTTCTCTACTGCTTTTTCAATTTTGCTTTCGATTTTGCTTTGTACAGCTTTACGAAGACCGCCAAATTGGGCGTTTGCATTTCCGCACATCAATATAAGTGCGATAATTGCGATTAATAATTTTGTTGCTTTCATGTGTAATTAAGTTTAGAAATTAACGATTATGTAGGATTATCTTTTTTCGCTCTCATGCTATCCCAAACAAAGTAGGCAATAAGTCCGATAAAAGCGAATAATGCAACAATTTGTGCACCTATGCCTTCCGGATTTTCCCATAATTTGAGATTCAGCGCATCACCTTTATTTGTAAAGAAAATAATCAAAGCCCCGATAACGCCAAATAAGGCCGCACCGGCAATAAATCCGGAGGAAATAAGTATCGCACGTTGATGACGAGCATTGCTTATTTCTTGGTCTTTCGAACTTTTGTTAATCCAATGATTCAACAATCCACCCACAACAAGCGGAGTGTTTAATTGAAGTGGGATGAACATTCCCAAAGCGAATGCCAAAGGCGAAATTTTCAGCCAGTTCATAAGAATTGAAATTACAGCACCAATACCCAGCAACATCCATTGCGCACCGCCACCCGACATTAAAGGCTCAATAATCGTTGCCATCGCGTTTGCTTGTGGTGCAATCATTGGGTTGGTTTTTTCAGGCGTTGCCACAAAACCGTATGCTTCGTTCAAAATGAAAATAACAGCACCGACAGTAGCCGCCGAAACGAGGGTTCCGAGAAATTTATATGATTGTTGTTTTGCAGGTGTCGTACCAAGCCAATAACCCACTTTCAGGTCGGTAATAAAACCACCTGCCATCGAAAGTGCCGTACACACGATTCCTCCGATAATCAATCCGCCGACCATACCTTGCTAACCCGACAAACCTACGGAAACAAGAATGACCGAAGAAAGAATCAAGGTCATCAAGGTCATCCCCGAAACGGGATTTGTTCCAACAATCGCAATAGCGTTCGCAGCTACGGTTGTAAACAAAAACGAGATAACAGTAATCGCAAGCAGTGACACAATCGCTTGAACAAGCGTAACTTTAACCCCGAGAAGCAAGAAAATGAAAACAGCGACAAGCGTCAAAAACAAGAAAAGCATCACAAACGACATTTTCAAGTCGCGTTGCGTCCGTTTTGTATCTGTTTCTGCTACTGCGTTTTTATCTTTTTTGCCTACTGCTAATTTAAATGCGCTACCAATCACACCCGACGATTTGATAATACCGATGATACCTGCCATAGCAATAGCCCCGATACCGATAGGACGAACATAAGCCGCAAAAATCTGTTCTGCCGACATGGCCGCAAACGGATTGATGCCACCGCCTGCCGTTGCAGTCAACGCACCAATTTCGTTTACCAACGGAATTAAAACCAACCACGACAACAACGAGCCTACCGTAATGATAAGTGCAAATCGCAATCCAACGAGATAACCGAAACTAAAAATAAGTGCACTGACGTTGAATTTCAACACCATTTTGAATTTTGTGGCAAGCGTCTCGCCCAAAGGAATTATCCGTGTAGTGATTTCTTCGCTCCACAAACGAAATGCAGAAAAACAAAAGTCAAACAATCCACCGATAAGTCCACTTATCACAAGCAATTTAGCTTGATTTCCACCTTTTTCGCCTGTCATCAAAATTTCGGTTGTAGCCGTAGCTTCAGGAAACGGAAGTTTACCGTGCATATCTTTCACAAAATATTTGCGAAAAGGTATCAGGAAAAGGATTCCTAAAAATCCTCCCAAGAGCGACGAAAAAAATATTTGCCAAAAATTAACTTGCATTTCAGGATATTTCGCTTGCAAAATATACAAGCCAGGAATGGTGAAAACCGCTCCGGCAACAATCACACCCGATGATGCACCGATGGACTGAATAATAACATTTTGTCCCAAGGCATTTTTTTTGCGAAAAGCGGCCGATGCACCCACCGCAATAATGGAAATGGGGATAGCAGCCTCAAAGACTTGTCCGATTTTCAATCCCGAATACGCAGCGGCTGCCGAAAAAATAACCGCCATCAGCAGTCCCATTCCTATCGACCACGGTGTAATCTCCATTATCGACCTTTCTGACGGCATTACCGGTTTATACTCTTCTCCCGGTTCCAATTCGCGGTAAGCATTTTCCGGTAAATCTGTTTGTTCTTGATATTTATTTTCCATTCTTTTGTATTATGATTTAATTTTATTAAAATAATTCTTTTGTTAAATTGACAGGATTTTGTCGGCAATCCCAAATTGTCGCCACAAAAACCGTATCATGCTGTTTTTCTATATAATAAACCGCTTTATATTTTCTATTCACAACCAATGAACGAAATTGTTGAGGAAGGTCTTCCAAGGTTGGCTCAATCGCTGCAATTTCCGGTTGTTTTTCCAATATTTCCAATTCATCAAGTATTGAATTGTAGACTTTTACTGCTGCATTTTCGTTGTTGGTTGTTTTTATCCAATCAAAAATTTCGTCTAATCGGCTTAATGCCTTTGGAAGTAATATAACTTTCATACAGCCAAATGTCTTTTTCTCGCCTCCACAAGCGTTACTCCAAGTCCTTTTTCTGCATCTTCAATCGATTGTTTAAGCTCACAACGCAGTTCCGTCTCTGTCATTCGACACGGCTCTTTGATTTTTTCATTGGCAATCCATCCCATTTTCCCAATCAGTTTGTTGAAAAAAGCTAAATCGGAATATGGTACATCTACCGAATAAGTTCTTAGTGCTAAACTCATAATGTTATAGTTTTATATCTCTTGCAAAGGTAAGATTTTTTCTGATGTAAAATGAAAAGATTTGCATACAAAAGACAAATAAACTACTTTTGCAGAAGATATTTAACATTACTCAAATGACTCAAAAATTTCCGTCGGTTTTATTGGAAAATGCGGTAAATGAATTTTCGAAATTACCCGGAATCGGTCGGAAGACAGCGTTGAGATTGGTTTTACACTTATTAAAAAAAACATCGGCAGAAGTTGAAACTTTTGGTAGCGCGATAATTAATTTGCGTAACAACGTCAGGTTCTGCAGTGTATGCCATAACATTTGCGACGGAGACGTTTGCAGTATTTGTGCCAATCCGGGCAGAGACAGTTCGTTGGTTTGTGTGGTGGAGAATATCAAAGAGGTGATGGCCATAGAAAATACCGGCCAGTTTTCCGGACTTTATCATGTATTGGGTGGAATTATTTCTCCCATGGATGGAATCGGCCCCGGTGATTTACAGATAGGAAGTTTAGTTGAAAGAGTAAAAAACGAAGAAGTAAAGGAAGTCATTTTGGCGTTGAGTACAACGATGGAAGGCGATACGACCAACTTTTATATTTACAGGAAACTTTCAGGAACAGATGTGAAAATAAGCGTTATTGCACGAGGAATTTCTGTCGGAGACGAAATCGAATATGCCGACGAAATTACTTTAGGACGCTCGATCATTAACAGAACTATATTCAGTGACTCATTTAAAACTTAACAAAATATGATTATTGCAGTAGATTTCGACGGAACCATTGTTGAACACGAATACCCCAAAATTGGGAAACCGATTCCATTTGCAATCGAAACATTAAAAATGTTGCAAAAAGACCCGGAGTTTAGGTTGATTCTTTGGAGCGTAAGAGAAGGTGCTTTATTGCAAGACGCTATTGATTATTGCGAAAGCAAAGGGTTAAAATTCTATGCTGCCAATAAAAATTATCCGGAAGAAGAAGCTCCTACTCCAAGAAAACTCAATGCCGACCTTTTTATTGATGACAGGAACCTTGGAGGTTTGCCCGAATGGGGAATTATTTACAAGCTGATTCAAGCCGGAGGAGACACATTATATAATTTTGAAGAACTCATCCATGGAGCAAAGGAAAGTGGCAAGAAACGCAAGAAAAATTTTTTCCTGAGGATTGGTGAGGCCATTGATAGACAACAAGGGAACAGGTATTGAAAATGAAGTTATCAGTCATCATTGTCAATTATAACGTTAAGTATTTTTTAGAACAATGTCTGCGATCGGTATTGAAGGCATCAAAGAATATCGAAACCGAAGTCTTTGTTGTCGACAATAATTCTTCAGACGATTCTGTATCCTATTTAACGCCCTTATTCCAGGAAGTTACTTTTATCTCGAATAAAGATAACCCCGGATTTTCTACGGCCAATAATCAGGCAATCGAATTAGCCAAAGGGGAGTATATTTTACTTCTGAATCCGGATACTGTGGTTGGGGAGGATACTTTTTCCGACATCTGCCGTTTTATGGATGAACATCCGAAAGCCGGAGCCTTAGGTGTGAAAATGATTGACGGCTGTGGAAATTTCTTGCCTGAATCGAAACGAGGATTTCCTTCTCCTTGGAATTCGTTTTGCAAAATGTTCGGTTTGTCGAAAATATTCCCAAAATCACCGTTTTTCTCCAAGTATCATCTTCGTTATTTAGATGAAAATAAAATCCATGAAGTAGATGTCTTGGCAGGGGCTTTTATGCTTTTGAGTAAATCCGCATTAGATAAAATCGGCCTTCTGGATAACTCTTTCTTTATGTATGGAGAAGATATCGACCTTTCCTACCGAATGACATTAGGCGGTTATAAAAATTATTATTTGCCCACTCCGATAATTCACTACAAAGGAGAAAGTACGAAGAAAGACATCAAATATGTCAAAACTTTTTATCAGGCAATGCTTATCTTTTTCAACAAGCATTATCCAAATAATAGCAGATTATATGCGGCTTTGATTTATTCTGCGATCTACATGCGTGCAAGCTTTGATGCCGTTGGCAAGTTGGTTGTTCTTAAAGAATCTAAGGACTCTAAGGAATTCAAAGACCTTAAATTCCTTAGAGTCCTTAAGAAGTGTGACCATGTTGTTTTTTCAACAGATGATGTTGATTTTAAAGAGATTATCAACAAAATGTCGGAGAAAAAAGATAAGCCAACGATATATTATATTTATCATCCCGAAACAAAAATATTAGTATCTTCGGGCAAAACACAAACAGACATCAACAAAGGAGAATATGGCTTATCTTGAAAACAATCAAATCAAATTGCGAGCACTCGAACCCGAAGATTTAGACATCCTCTACAAATGGGAAAACGATGCGGATTTATGGCGATGTGGAGCCACCATTGCTCCTTATTCCAGATTTGCCATCAAGGAATACATCGCAGAATCGAGATTAGATATTTTTCAAACCAAACAGCTTCGATTGATGATTGTTTGGAAAAACAATAACGAACCTATAGGAACAATTGACTTATACGATTTTGACCCAACGAATCAGCGAGCCGGAGTCGGGATCTTGATTGATGCCGCTTATCGAGGAAAAGGCATCGGCAAACAAACATTACATCTGATAAAAGATTATGCTTTCGATTTTCTTTTACTCAAACAACTATTTGCTCACATTCCCAAACAAAATGAAATAAGCCTGAAATTATTCTCTAAATCAGGCTATTCCAATACTGCCTGCTTGAAAGAATGGGTAAAAACCAATGCCGGATTTGAAGATATTTATGTAATGCAATTGATAAATGACAATTAAAATATGATGAGACTTTTTTTACTGACGATTTTATGTCTATCAACTATTTTGACTTCTTGTGGCAATAAGCAGCTAACTCAAGAAGAATTATCAGACAAACTAAGCAAAGATTGGTGTGATTGTGTGAAAAAACAATCGGAAGGAAAAACAACAGAAGAAATTCTACAAATCTCGGTTAATTGCATAGCAAGTGTAATGTTGGGATATACGCAAGACAAGCAATTGTATGATAATATGCGAATGCTTATAGCTGCAAAAGGTTATGATGATACTTTGTCTGATTACGAAAAGGAAAGATTATTTGGCAAAGAACTCGGAAGGCATTTAATGGGAAACGCCATTGATAATTGTGTTGTATATCGTCAAGCATTATTAGAATTCAAAAAATATTATATTGAAAAAGCAAAACAAGATGCAGGTCTTGAAGATATAATTGAAATAAATGAATTTATAAACAATATGCAAGCACAATTGGATGAACTTGATATGAGCCAAGTAAATAACTTGCAGACAAGGGAACAAATAAGTAATTATTATACAATGTTGGGATTATTGTATGAATATACGGGTAAATATACTATAGCTGTTAAGCAGTATGATAAAGCAATACTAATTGATCCGGAATCTGTTGCAGTTGATTTCAAAAAATTGCTTGTAGACTATGACAATAAATGAAAGGGATTGAAATTTAATTCATGAACGGCTGCTTGGGAAAATTCGCCCATGATTTGTACTGACCGCCTAAACTGTGAAGTGATTTTTTCCAGAAAAGTTCGCCTTCGGATTTCATAATTTTCGACTGTTCGATTTTGCCGACAAGCCATGAGTGTTGCGCGATTTCTCCGTCTAATTGTTTTTGTTCCCAACCCGAATAACCCAGAAAAAACTTAATCTTTCCTTCGGTCGAATTGCCGGAAGTGATATACGATTTGATAATATCAAAATCACCACCAAAATATAACCCTTCCACAACTTCATAAGTATCAGGTATAATATCGCCTAACGTGTGGATGAAATACAATCTATCCGGACCAACAGGCCCGCCTCTGAATACCGGAATCTCATTAAATCCTTTCATCTCCGGAAAAAAATCGCTCATTTTCTCCTGTATCATTTTATTAAGGACAAAACCCATCGTTCCTTGGCTGCCATTATGCTCAACAAGCAACACAACGCTCCGTTCGAAATATTTATCGGACAAAAACGGCTCGGCAATCAGTATGCTGCCTTTTTCAGGTGTGATGTTGTTGTTGGTTATCTTAAACATATCATTAATGCAAATTCTCAAACAAAGTTAACCTATCATCCAATAGTTGATATTGGTTATCCTTTATGAAAGAAGTACACGCTCTTAATCCTTCCTGCTTGCTACCTGTCGTTACCAAAGAAATGGCACTGATTCCATACGGGATTAATGCCCGCATCAATTCTCCACCCGTCATTCCGGGATAAGCTATCGTAAAGTAAAATCCGTCGGCAATATCTTCGTTCAAATCTTTGTCGTACACGATTTTAAATCCATGTTTCAAGAATATTTCCTTTAGTTTATTGGCTCTGCGACCGTATTCTTTCACATCTTCCAAAAATTGGAATTTTCCATCGGAGGCAGCTTTGAACATGGCTGCCAAAGCGTATTGCGCAGAATGACTCGTTCCCGAAGAAATCGCATACAAAGCCCTGTGAATAAAAACAGAACCGAATGTACCACCACCATACCTCTGAGTTAAACCGGAATAAGTTCTGTGATATAATTTGTCAGACATGGCAACGATTCCGATTCTTTGTCCGGCATAGCTAAATGCTTTCGACCCGGAAATTAAAAGTACATAATTATCTGCATATTTACCTACGCTTGGCTGAAATGGCGTTTGAAAAGGGACACCCAAATCTTTCCTGAAATCCATGGCAAAATAGGCCAAGTCTTCCAAAACAATCGTATCATATTTATTCGCAGCCTCACCAATGATTTTCAACTCTTCTTCTTTCAGGCAAAACCACGCGGGATTATTCGGATTGGAATATATAATAGCTGCGATATTTCCTTTGCTTAGATAATGCTCCAAAATAGCTTCTAACTTTTCGCCTCGATAATCGTATGCATCGAAAGATTCGTATTTATATCCTAATACCGTAATTTGTTGTTTTTGAACGGGGAATCCCGGGTCGATAAAGAGAATGGTGTCTTTTCCAGCACTACATTGACCGGCAACCAAAAACGAAGTGAAAGTGCCTTGCATAGAGCCTACAACCGGCACACAACATTCGGGTGAAATATCTATATCTATAAATGCTTTGATAAAGCGCGACGATTCTTTTTTCAGTTCAGGCAATCCATCGATAATGGGATAAATGGAAGCTACACCTTCTTCCAAAGCTTTGATTTCAGCCTCTACGCCTACTTTCGCTGCAGGAAGTCCGGGGACTCCCATTTCCATGTGGATAAATTCCACTCCTGTTTCACGTTCTGTTTTGCCGGCAATGGCGACAACTTCCCTAATAGTTGCCCTGCTAAAATCTGCAATATGCAAATCTGCAATAATTTTTTCGACCAGATTGTTATCTATAGGTGTTTGCATTTCATCTAATTTTGATTTCGTGCAAAATTATAAAAAAATCGTCAAATCCACAGAAAAATGTTAATTATCATCGTATTGCACCAAGTCAAGCAATAAGGGGATATTACTTTCTTCGACACCTGCGGCAATTAAATCCGAGAGGTCTTCGTTGAAGACTTCCGAAAATTTGGCAAAAGAACCAAAGTTTTTCGCAGCCGAAACATATAATTGTATTGCTTTCTTGATGTTTTTCGTAACTAAATATACATGGCCTGTATTCAAATAATCCAAACTTTCCGGTTTGTGATTCAATATTTTTTCGTAGTAATCTAATGATTGCTCATATTTTCCGGCAAGGAACGAACACCATGCAATGGGACGCCAAGCGCGACTTTCGTTTTTATCCAAGAATTCTACTTTATAATAGCATTTCAAAGCCTCTTGGTAGTTTTTCAATTCGAGGAAACAATGTCCTATATTTAGTTGAGTAGATAAGTTTTCGGGATTTTGTTGCTCTGTTTTCCGGTAATATATCAAAGCATCTTCCGGTTTTTTCAACATCTTGTAGCACGAGGCTATTTTCTTAATCACCCACGAATTCGATGGATTCAATGCCTCGGCAATTAAATAGTCATTCAAAGCCTCTTCAATCTTCCCTTGCATTTGCATACAATAGGCTCTTTTTTGGAAGAAGGTATCATTATTGGGATTCAATTTCAGCAACTTATCGAAAATATCTGCCGCCTCTTTGTAATGGTCTTTATTGAAATAATATTCTCCTATAATCTGCATATTTTCTTCGGTTGATACCATCTGAAAAATATTTTCCGATTGATAAAACTCTTTTTGTCCGTCGAAAATATCCTGAATACCTCGTCTTTTTGAGGATAATTTGTAGAAACGATATAAGTCCCTAATATACTGGCTGGCAATATTTTTCGATTGTTTTTCCGCATCCGGAAGTTCTGTCTCCTGCATTTCCTTTATTGCAGATGCTTCGGCCGAAAATTGTCCGGTCATCATTTTCCTGAAAGATTCCGGCATTTGTACTACGCTCAAATAAAGAGAGTATTTATCTGAATTACAGAGAAATGGCGATTTAATAATTGCATCTGAAAACTCTTTCAATCCGGCAACTTCCGAATAGGAAGAAAATTCGGTGTTATCAGCAGAAAACGGCAAGAACCAATTGGAAATTTCATTGAAAAACGGATAAGTCTTCAGGTGAGCAAACGAAGAATGCATCACATCTGCACCCGACATTTGCAATTCGGAAAACTCTTGCAGTTTGTCGCTTAAGCCTGCCTCTTCAATGAAATTCTGCCATTCGGGGTTTTTATCATCCATTCCGGAATCGGACATTAAATCTTCCAATTTGATTTTTTCACTCAAAATCGGATTGATTTTCATCATTTCCGGAATAAGTTCTTCATTTATCCTTCGGGTTATTTTCTCGGTATCTTTACTAAGTATGAATTGTAAAAGTATAGTCACAACACTCTTAATGAATGATTTATCTTCTGATAAATGTTGCCACCGGTTATAAATCTCAGGATATAAATACAATCTGTAATCGTATTTTCTGAATGCCAACAAAACTCCGATAATTGCCCGTTGACGTATTTCTTCATTTTTATTATCGCACGATTCTAACAAAAGTTCAATTTTGTTTTCATCAAAAGTTTCCTGCAAATTCAAGGTTAATGCCGTGATAATCAGACACTGCACAGGATGTGAATTTATTTGATCGGACAACAAACCGGATAAAATTTGTTTGTTTTCTTTGCCCAAATCATCGCCCAACCAAATGTAATTGAAAATTAATTTGGTCGTTGATTCTAATTCTTTCCTTATTTGTATAGTCTGCTCATTCTCTTGCTCTAACAGACTATTTAATGCTTGTTTATTCAGACTTTCTTCTAACGAAACGACAAGTTGTTCTAAAGCAGGATAATGTCCGGCTTGTTTAAAAATTCTCTTTCTGTCGTAGTAATATCCGGGTGAGTCTATTACCTGCAACTGCGACAAAACATGGTCGCTAAGGCCGTAGGCAGAACGTATTAAATTTTGATAAACTTTATTTCTTTGCGGATCTTCAATGCCTTCCGAAACGTAACTAAGCATGGCTTTGTAAGTCTGCTCCAACTCATTTAACTGCTCTTTTAACTGCCAATTTTGCAAATTGGAGAGCAAAAGAGAAAGTGAATCAAAAACATCTTTCAGTTTTCTCTGTTCTAAGCAAACAGCAATATTCCGGGCGTGTTTTTTAATGTCTTCAGAAGTCATAAGTATTTATTCAACTTGATCTTGTTTTTCAAGTTCAAATATTGTGCCTGTTGTAACAAGCACGACATAATGGCTGATATTCTTCTTTTTCTCCCAACATGACTAATTTTTCGTTTTTCACTAACCGGTGAGAATAACCGGCCAGTTGTCCGCACTCCACACAAATAGCGTGAACTTTGGTTACATCTTCTGCAATGGAGCAGAGAGCAGGCATCGGACCAAATGGTTTTCCTTTGAAGTCCATATCTAATCCGGCAATAATTACGCGGATTCCTTGATTGGCTAATTTATTACAAACTTCGGGCAGCCCATCATCGAAGAATTGGGCTTCATCAATTCCCACCACATCAATATCACTTGAAAGAAGAAGAATATTACCCGAATTGTCGACCGGAGTGCAGGGAATAGAATTTTTGTCATGCGATATAACATCTTCTTCCGCATATCGAACATCCATCGCAGGCTTGAAAATTTCTACATTTTGCTTGGCAAACTTCGCTCGCCTCATACGGCGAATAAGTTCCTCTGTTTTGCCGGAAAACATAGATCCGCAAATCACTTCGATAGAGCCTTTCTTGAGGGTATTATAAACATTATTTTCAGAAAACGCATTCATAATTAAAACACCCCTAAATCCCCTAAAGGGGACTTTAGTTTCTGAAAAAAACCAAGATAGCTACGGTCTTTCACACACCAAGTTCCCTTTAGGGGATTAGGGGTTATATTTTTATTTCTTTTTTAATTCTTCAGCAATTTTATTTTCGATTTCTTCGGCCAATTCAGGATTGTCTCTCAAACATTCTTTAGCAGCCTCACGTCCTTGTGCCAACTTGGTTTCGCCATAACTATACCAAGAACCGCTTTTTTTAATGATATTGAGTTCTACTCCTAAATCTACAATTTCACCGACTCTCGAAATACCTTCGCCAAACATAATATCGAATTCTGCTTTTTTGAAAGGCGGAGCCACTTTATTTTTAACAACCTTCACGCGAGTAAGATTACCTACTACATCTTCACCATCTTTGATTGCACTTGCTTTTCTGATGTCCAAACGCACAGAGGCATAAAACTTCAACGCATTACCTCCGGTTGTTGTTTCGGGATTGCCGAACATCACACCGATTTTATCACGTAATTGATTGATAAATATACAGGTAGTATTTGTTTTGCTGATAGCCGCAGTTAATTTTCTTAAGGCTTGAGACATTAAACGAGCCTGTAATCCCATTTTAGATTCTCCCATTTCGCCTTCTAATTCGGCTTTTGGAGTCAAGGCCGCAACCGAGTCGATTACCACGATATCGACAGCTGAAGAACGTATCAGTTGTTCTGCGATTTCGAGTGCCTGCTCTCCGGAATCGGGTTGTGAAATCCAAAGATTCTCAACATCTACACCTAATTTTTCTGCATAAAAACGGTCGAAAGCGTGTTCGGCATCAACAAATGCGGCAATTCCTCCGGCTTTTTGAGCCTGTGCAATGGCATGAATTGCCAAGGTTGTTTTTCCTGAAGATTCAGGGCCGTAGATTTCGATTACTCTTCCACGGGGATAACCTCCAACGCCCAATGCAGCATTCAATGCGATTGAACCGGTTGGGATAACTGCGACTTCTTCAATCACGCTATCACCCATTTTCATGATAGAGCCTTTTCCATAGCTCTTTTCGATTTTGTCCATTGCAGCACGCAATGCTTTCAATTTTTCTGCATTAGGAGCAGGTTTGTCAAAATTGATTTCCGAGTTGTTTTCTTTTTTTTCTGCCATGATAATTAAAATTATTTATTTAGGATTTGGTTGGCATGATCACTTTTCTTTACTGTTTTGGTTTTCATGCCAAGCTTTATTAATTGAATTATGTCCAAAATATTTTAGAAGAATGAGATTGTTATAAAATTTCTCTGCCGTTTGAGGTGCATAATATTCATTCTCAATATAATCAATGATTGAATCAATGTCAGTTTCGGCAGGTTTTGATATTCGTATAATATATTTTTTCATTTACAAAGACTTGTACCTATCCTTTCATCCAATTTTTTTGCAAAAATCTTCTTAAATTCATCAAAAGATATTGTATCTCTCAAAAATTCTTCTCTTAATATGGAAGAACTCTGCTTAATACCTTTTGATAAATTGTTTGCTGTTTTGGTACTTAATTCCATTTCTTTAGCAATCATAATTCTAAAAATCTTTTTGCAAAAGTAGAGAAACATTTTCACAACTCCAATAGTTCACAATCCCTATTTGTTAATATTTTTATTACCCCTAAAAACTCGTATATATGCTTGCTTACTCCCGATAGGGAGTGCATCTGTTTAAGCAGTACCTTCAGGGTACTGTATAAGAGAGATGTGTACTTCGACCTGCCTGCGTAGCAGGCGTACTACCCATGTTAGCCTGCTACGCAGGCAAGTATAGAGAGGTGTGGCATACCATACAGTAGCCTCAGGCTACTGCTTAGATAGGTTAGCTCACGTTGTGAGCAGTACGGAAACACGGCTTATTTATCTTATTAAATGATGATACGACTCCAAGTAATATAAAAGTATTTTTTTTCAAAAAAAAGCATTATCTTTACTACCGCTATTTTAAAATTCTTAATTTTTAATTGATTAAACACATGAAGAACACAATGACAACAAAAAACTCTAAAGAGAGTAGATCGACAAAATCTCCCCCTTTCGGAGGGATCAGGAAAGGCTTGCTAAACTTTAAATGGAAAGCAGCAGTAATAATAATGATTGTGCTAAATGCGGTAATGATGACAGCAGCAGCACAAACATTAACGTGGGTGATTAATCCTGCGGATGTGAATGTAAGCCGTATAGGCTCCAGCGGCCATGTACTCAAATTGTCTAACCTCGATTTCGGAGGAGACAAAATACCCACAAGCGACGGTTCTTTGGACGTTACATATCTTACCGGACAAACTGCCGGCGGTTCAAGGCGAATTGTGGCATGGACAGATTTATCAGGAAACATTGGCGAGATCGAAGATTTTACTTTTGCTTCACCGGC
>JAIRVZ010000005.1 GCA_031253625.1 Dysgonamonadaceae bacterium | reverse complement strand
TCGTCTTGATCTAAATTATTTATCCAGAACACTAAAGAGGAAACGCTGTTCTCATCAACTAAAGTAAACTCTTTCTTATATCTTATGCCATTATTAAAGGCAAAGATTGTTAAATTTGTTCCTTCCTTCAAATCAGATTTGCCGGGAATGCCCGGATTGCCTCTTTCGTCCTTTTTACAGGATATTGAACTAATTGCCAAACATGCTATCAGCAGCAGGGCGTACTTGAATGTTTTTGTGTACATAATTAATGGTTTAATTCTATTTTTAACAATTGATATATTTCAGTCCAATCTTTTTCGTAAAGCAGGTTTGATGTATCTGCTAATTTCGCAAATGTATTTGATGAGAAAAACTTATCTGCTGCTGTTTCTTCGTCAAAACCAAAATCAATGACTAATTTTTCAACTATTAGTTCACCGATATCTTCAATCTTAATAATCGGTTTATGATTTGTTTTCTTCAACATTCGCAATGAATTAACAGTGCAAAAGCAAATTTGGTGCGAAGGTTCGGGATATTTTGTTAATTGTTCAAAAAAATCTTCCCGTGTAATTTCTCCTTCTAAAAACCTGGTTATTCGGCGTTGAACTTTATCATTTGCCACAGGACCTTCTATGATATCGTAATCGTGTTTTTGTTCGGGAGTTTCTAAATCTCTGTTCAATATAATAAAGTCAAACCATTCCTCATCGTATTCACTGAAACGCAATACTTTCAATGATTCTTCGGTAAATGCTCTTTCATAAAAGATGAATTCTGTAACTACGCCGACAGTCCCATTTACTCTTCCGATAATTTCTGCCCATTCTTCGGCTTGTTTGCGAAATTTAGTAACATAAAAACCTCTGCCAAAGTCTTTGTTGGCTTGGCATTTGCTTAAATCTACCGAGTCTATTTCCGTATAACTGCCATGAAACATCTGCATTATCGTAATCCCCCATTTTGATAACAAATTCTATATAAATAATCTACCACATGGAACGAATTTGCTGTATGCAATGCTCCCCAGTGTTTGATAAGAAAATCCCAACCACCGTATTTCTTCAGATAAAAGAAAGCATCCTGATTTTTCATTTTGTATGCTGCCGCAAATTCGGGTACTATGTAGGTGATAAAACTTATTTTATCGCTTGTCGCTTTACTTATTACGTCGGTTTTCATCGAAAAAATGTATTTACTTTTTATAAAACGGCATCTTCACCATTTTTCGCTTAATTCAATTGATAGTTTTTAATAATTTATCCGTTATGTTGTCGAAATCCGATAGGATTACGTGGTTTTTCAAGTTCTTTTTTATGTGCTACGAGTATATCCAATACCTTATAAATATCACTGAATTGCATATTGGTTGTTTTCATGAAGTTTTCCAATTCACGTTTCAGTTCCACATATCCTAAGGCATATTGCCGGATGGTAACAAATGCGCGCATGATATTAATATTTACCTCAATTGCTTTTTCAGAATTCAAAACAGTACTTAGCATTGCTACACCAAGTTCGGTAAATGCAAATGATTGATACTTAGAATATTTGCCCCTTCCTCCAACTTCTAAGGTCGCAAATTGCGACCTTAGAGAATTATACTCACTTCTTGTAATTTCAAACATGAAATCATTTGGAAAGCGATTGATATTTCTCCTCACGGCTTCTTTTAGGCGTTTTGTTTCCACTTCATATCTTTTTGCCAAGTCGAAATCAAGCATTACCTTTACTCCTCTTATTTTCGTGTATGCTTTGAATAAGAGATAAATCAATACTATTTTCCCTTTCCTGCTCTCGTACCGTTATGTTTGTTTCCATTCGCCCGTAGAATTTGAATTTTCAACAAAATGATATTTCTATTTACTTCTTATAAAACGGCATCTTTACCACTTTTGCTTTCAGTTTTTTATCCCGTATGCCGATATAGATTTCGTTGTCTGTTTTGGCGTATTCGGTTTTTATCAAGGCTGTTCCGATGGCTTTATTCAACGAGGGCGCTTGTGTGCCGGAGCATACTGTTCCGATTCTATTGTCGTCGGGGTCGAATACTTCGTAGTCTTGACGTGGGATGCCGCGGTCAATCATCTCAAAGCCGACTATTTTACGTGCAACGCCATTTGTTTTTTGTTCTTCAAAGCGGCTGCGGTCTAAGAAGTTGTTGCCGTCTGTAAATTTGGTAATCCAGCCCAGACCTGCTTCCATCGGCGAAATGTCGTCGCTGATTTCGTGTCCGTAGAGACAGAATCCCATCTCTAAACGCAAGGTGTCGCGTGCGCCCAATCCTGCAGGTTTCAAGCCATATTTGGCTCCGGCTTTCATGATGGCGTTCCATATCGCATCGGCGTCTTTGTTGTCTAAATAGACTTCACAGCCGCCGGCGCCGGTATATCCGGTGGTGGAAAGGATGACGTCGCATCCTGCAAATTTGAGTTTTTTGAAAGTGTAATATTCCATCTCTTCTATGGGTGTGTCGGTACACTCTTGCATGGCTTTGAGTGCCGACGGTCCCTGTATGGCTAACAGCGCTATTTCGTCGGAGGCGTTGTAGAGGTCTTTTCCCACTTCCACTCCGTTGTCGTTGGCGATTTTGGAAAGATGTCCCCCGTCTTTTTCGATGTTGGCGGCATGGACGACCAACAAATAGGTTTTATCATCAACCCGATATACCAAAAGGTCGTCAACAATACCTCCTTTTCCGTTTGGGAAGCAACTGTATTGTATTTTGCCGTCGGATAGAGCGGCTACGT